>NZ_JBQPXM010000003.1:0-451546 GCF_052245235.1 Pseudomonas sp. B392_1p | reverse complement strand
TGCGGGAATAGCTCAGTTGGTAGAGCACGACCTTGCCAAGGTCGGGGTCGCGAGTTCGAGTCTCGTTTCCCGCTCCAAATTCTCGAAGGTGCCGTTGCATGTCGGCACTTTTGGAAGCTGAAAGGCTGGCGTCAAGGCCCTAAACGGGTTACATGCGGGAATAGCTCAGTTGGTAGAGCACGACCTTGCCAAGGTCGGGGTCGCGAGTTCGAGTCTCGTTTCCCGCTCCAAATTTACGAAGAAGCGACCGAAAGGTCGCTTTTTTCGTTTCTGCTAAAAAATGGCCGCTCCGGCGCGCCCTAGCAGTCGGTTCTTTGAGCTCCGCACGGATATCCACACCAGGCTGTTCAAGGCATAGCCGGGCGCCGGACTGCTCGGCCGTTAGGCTGTCTGGGCCTCAGGGGTACGGGTGTCGATTACTTTCAGCATTTGCTGGCCGGGTTGTTGCTGTTCTGGGGTCGCCAGCTTGGCGTTGGGACATTGCGTCAGCATGTAATTAACATCCAAGTTGAGCTTGTCGACCAAGAAATCGATGAATGCGCGCACTTTCGGCGAGACCAGACGGCCGCCAGCGAATACTGCGTTGAACTCATATTCCGGCCCGGTCCAGCCGGCCAGAACACGCTGCAGAGCTCCTGATTCGACGAAGGGCTTGGCCATCACATCGCTGCTGAGCATTAGCGCTTCTCCTGCCACCATTACCGGATGGAGTGGACAGGTATCGTTGGACACCATCTGTGGATTGATAGTGAAGTCTTGCAGTGGGCCACCTTCGGGCCCTAGTTGCCACGCAAAACGGTTGTTTTGTCCCAGTCGGTGCTTGCTCATTGCCAACGTGCGGTGGAACTGCAATTCATCCGGGTGCTGTGGTTCGCCGTAGCGTTTGATGTATTCGGGGCTGGCGAATACCTGGGTGCGAAGCGTGCCCAGCTTGCGGGCAACCAGATTCGAATCAGGCAATGGTCCCAGGCGCAATGCCATATCGAACTCGCCTGAGATGAGATCCATTTTTTCATTGCTCAAGTGCATGTCCACTCGTATCTCGGGGTACTGGCTCTGGAATTGGCTCAGCAAAGGCGAAATCCACGCGGTGCCTACGACGTAGGGGGCGGTGAACCGCAGCCAGCCGCGAGGCCCAGACTGCAATTGGCTTACGGCGCTTTCCGCCTGTTCCAGATTGACGGCGATGCGCTTGCAATGCTCGTAGTACACCGTACCCGCTTCGGTCAGGCCCAGGCTCCGCGTTGTACGGTGCAGAAGGCGCGCACCGAGCCGGCTTTCCAATTCCTGAACCTTGCGGCTCACAGTGGTTTTCGGCTGGCCCAGCAGACGGGCGGCGGCAGTGAAACTGCCTTGCTCGACCACTTTCACGAAGATCAGGGTGTCGTTGAGATCAGAATTCATGGAGGTGCTCCCGCCTGATGGGATTGTTTCGGTGGCGGGACGATTATTCCCTTTAATCCAGACTAATCAAGTCGGGTATTGCCACGTACCTTTGCGTCCAGAGCCTGAACGACGGAGTGATGTGATCAACGGCGGTTTTCCACTCAAGGCGAATAACGCATGGGACTGATGCCAAGTCCTTGAGTTTACGGGCGTTTCAGGGGCTTTGAAGGAAAGGGCGCGCTACGGTTGTAGTTGCTCAGGGTGGCCAATCTACCGAGCCGTTGTCCCACCCATGGAAAAATGATTCTTATGAGCGGGACAGTATTGGCCACGTCCCGATCAAGAGCTGATCACGTCACCCACACGGCGTCGCGAGGGCGAAGCCGGCATGCGTTTCAGGGTTTCAGACCATACGACATCTGGACGACGGATATGAAAGGTAACCCCATCTACAACCCGGGTCGGCATTTGGCCGTCATCGCGTTCTCTGTATTGCTGCTGGCGGGACTGGCCGGCTGCGAAGGCGGCCATGCGCAGGAGGCAGGCATGCCCCCTGCGCCCCAAGTCAGTGCAGCCCCTGTGTTGGTCAAGACGGTCAGTCACTGGGACGCGTTCAATGGCCGCATCGAGGCAGTGGAGCGGGTGGAGCTGCGCCCGCGGGTGTCGGGCTACATCGAGCAGGTCAACTACGTGGAAGGTCAGGAAGTGCGCAAGGGTGATGTGCTGTTCACCATCGATGCGCGCAGCTACCAGGCCGAGTTGGACCGGGCCAAGGCCGAGCTGGCTCGCGCCCGCAGCCAGGCTGAGCTGGCCCGCAACGATGCAGCGCGCGCGCGGCGGCTGGCGGCCAAGCAGGCCATTGCCACGGAGATCGTCGAGCAGCGTCGCGCCGCCGCCGAACAGGCCCAAGCGCAGGTGCAGGCCGCCCAGGCGGCACTGGACGGCGCGCAATTGAACCTGGAATTCACCCAGGTACGGGCGCCTATCGACGGGCGTGCCGGTCGCGCTCTGGTCACCGCCGGCAACCTGGTCACCGCGGGAGATGCGGCCAGCGTACTGACCACGCTGATTTCCCTCGACACCATGCATGTGTACTTCGAGGCCGACGAAGCCACCTTCCTGCGTTACGGGCAGATGGCACGCACCGGCGAACGGCCCAGCGCGCGGGAGCAGCGTTTGCCGGTGCGGATAGGGCTGAGCGGCGAGGAGGGCTACCCCCATGAGGGCTGGGTGGACTTCCAGGAGAGTCAGGTCTCGCGCAGCACCGGCACCATTGCCATGCGCGCGGTGCTGGACAACCGCGACCGCCGCTTCACGCCGGGGCTGTTCGCCCGGGTGAGCCTGCTTGGCAGCGGCCGCTACGAGGCGATGCTGATCGATGACCGCGCCGTACTGACGGATCAGGACCGCAAGTACGTCTATGTGGTGGCCGGAGACGGCACCGCCCAGCGGCGCGATGTCAGCCTGGGCCGTAGCGCCGAGGGCCTGCGGGTGGTCGAGGGAGGCCTCGCGCCGGGCGACCGAGTCATCGTCAACGGCGTGCAGAAGGTGTTCATGCCGGGCATGCCTGTGGAGGTCACCGGCGTGACCATGCAATCGCTGTCCACCGCCAGCCGCTAGGGCTGGCCGTCTTTCACGCCTGATGCCGGTGTGCACCGGCCCTGTTGTCATTGCCCATGTGGGCGAGGGCGGGGTGGTTGCATGCCGACGTAGGCCATCCAAGGGACACGCCCATGGACTTTTCCCGTTTCTTTATCGATAGGCCGATTTTCGCCGCGGTGCTGTCGATCATGATTTTCGCCGCCGGCCTGGTCACGCTGCCGTTCCTGCCCATCAGTGAGTACCCAGAGGTGGTGCCCCCTTCGGTCATGGTGCGTACCGTGTATCCGGGCGCCAACCCCAAGGTGATCGCCGAAACCGTGGCTACGCCGCTGGAGGAAGCCATCAACGGCGTCGAAGGCATGATGTACCTCAAGTCGGTGGCCGGCTCCGATGGCGTGCTGCAGATGACGATCACCTTCCGCCCGGGTACCGACCCGGACGACGCCGCCGTGAAGGTGCAGAACCGCGTCGCCCAGGCACTGGCGCGCCTGCCGGAAGACGTGCGTCGGCAGGGGGTAACCTCCGCCAAGCAGTCGCCCACCTTCCTGATGGTGGTGCACCTGACCTCGCCTAACGGCACCTACGACACCCTGTACTTGCGCAACTACGCGCGCCTGCACATCAAGGATGCGCTGGGGCGCATTCCCGGCGTGGGCGAGGCGCAGATCTTCGGCGGCGGCGATTACGCCATGCGCGCCTGGTTGGACCCGGACCGCCTCGCCTCGCGTGGGCTGACCGCCGGCGACGTGGTGCGCGCCATGCGCGAGCAGAGCGTGCAGGTGTCGGCCGGGCAGCTGGGTGCCGAGCCCATGCCGGACAGCCGCTTCCTTACCCTGATCAACGCCCAGGGCCGCCTGAACACCCCGGAGCAGTTCGGCGAGATCGTCCTCAAGACCGGTGCCGATGGCGAACGGGTGCGCCTGGTGGATGTGGCGCGCATCGAACTCGGCGCCGGCGACTACACCCTGCGCTCCCAGCTCAATGGCAAGAATGCCGTGGGCATCGGCATTTTCCAGGCGCCCGGCGCCAACGCGCTGGAAATCCGCGATGCGGTGATCGCCAGCCTGGAGGAAGCCAAGCAGCGTTTTCCGGCCGACGTGACCTACGAATCGGTCTACGACACCACCCTGTTCGTGCGCGATTCAATCAAGGCCGTGGTCATGACACTGCTCGAAGCGACCGTGCTAGTGGTGCTGGTGGTAATCCTGTTCCTGCAGACCTGGCGCGCGTCGATCATTCCGCTGATCGCTGTGCCGGTTTCGGTGGTCGGCACCTTTGCCGCGCTGTACCTGCTGGGCTTCTCCATCAACACCCTGAGCCTGTTCGGCCTGGTACTGGCCATCGGCATCGTGGTGGATGATGCCATCGTGGTGGTGGAGAATGTCGAGCGCAACATCGAGGAGGGGCTTTCGCCCACGGCTGCAGCGCACCAGGCCATGAAGGAAGTCTCCGGCCCTATCGTCGCCATCGCCCTGGTGCTGTGCGCGGTGTTCGTGCCTATGGCGTTCCTGTCCGGGGTTACCGGCCAGTTCTATAAGCAGTTCGCGGTGACCATCGCCATTTCCACTGTGATTTCGGCGATCAACTCGCTGACCCTGTCGCCGGCGCTGGCCGCTCGCCTGCTCAAGGCCCATGGCGCGCCCAGGGACACCGCGACTCGGCTGATCGACCGTCTGTTCGGCTGGCTGTTCCGGCGCTTCAACCGCTTCTTCAAGACCCGTTCCGACCGCTACGAGCGCCACGTGTCGCGCCTGCTCGGCCGTCGCGGTGCGGTATTTGCCGTCTACGCGCTGCTACTGCTGGGCACCGGTGTGATGTTCCAGGCTGTGCCGCCGGGGTTTATTCCGACCCAGGACAAGCTCTACCTGATCGCCGGCGTGAAGCTGCCGGAGGGCTCGTCGCTGGACCGTACCGATGCCCTGCTGGCCGAAGTGGTGCGGCTCGCCCAGGAAACCGAGGGCGTGGCCGACGCCATCTCATTCCCCGGCCTGAACGCCCTGCAGTTCACCAACACGCCCAACACCGGCGTGTCCTTCATCGCGCTCAAGCCGTTCAGCGAGCGGGGCGGGCGCACGGCCGCGCAAATCAATGCCGAGGTCAACCAGAAGATCGCCGGGCTGCAGGAAGGCTTTGCCTTTTCGCTGATGCCGCCGCCAATCCTCGGCCTGGGTAACGGCAACGGTTACCAGCTGTTCATCGAGGACCGGGCCAACCTCGGCTACGGCGCGCTGCAGGAAGCCGTGCAGGCCATGCAGGGCGCGGTAGCGCAAACGCCGGGCATGGCCTTCCCAATCACCAGCTACCAGGTCAACGTGCCGCAGCTGGACGCGGAAGTTGACCGGGTCAAGGCCAAGGCGCAGGGCGTGCAGATGACCGAGCTGTTCGACACCCTGCAGACCTACCTGGGCTCCACCTACGTGAACGACTTCAACCAGTTCGGTCGTACCTGGCAGGTGATCGTCCAGGCCGATGCGCCGTTTCGCGCCAATGCGGAAGACATCGGCAAGCTGCACACCCGCAATGACCGGGGCGAGATGGTGCCGGTGGGTTCCATGGTCACCCTCAAGCCGTCCTATGGGCCTGACCCGGTGCTGCGTTTCAACGGCTATCCGGCCGCTGACCTCGCCGGCGAAGCCGACTCCCGGGTGCTGTCCTCGGCGCAGGCCATGGCGGCGCTGACCGAGATCGCCGGGCGGGTGCTGCCGACGGGCATGACCATCGAATGGACCGACCTGAGCTATCAGCAAGCGACCCAGGGCAAGGCGGCCCTGCTGGTGTTCCCGGTGGCGATCCTGCTGGTGTTCCTGGTGCTGGCCGCGCTGTACGAAAGCTGGACGCTGCCGCTGGCGGTGATCCTGATCGTGCCGATGACGCTGTTGTCGGCCCTGTTCGGTGTCTGGCTGAGCGGCGGCGACAACAACGTCTTCGTGCAGGTGGGGCTGGTGGTGCTCATGGGGCTGGCCTGTAAGAACGCCATTCTGATCGTGGAGTTCGCTCGTGAACTGGAACTGGCGGGCAAGGGCATTGTGGAGGCCGCCCGGGAAGCCTGCCGCCTGCGTCTGCGCCCGATCGTGATGACCTCGATTGCCTTTATCGCCGGCACGGTGCCGCTGGTGTTGTCCTCGGGCGCCGGGGCAGAAGTGCGTTCAGTCACCGGCATTACGGTGTTCGCCGGCATGCTCGGGGTGACCCTGTTCGGGCTGTTCCTCACCCCGGTGTTCTACGTGGCCTTGCGCATGCTGGTCAGCCGCAACGGCCGTGATCCCCAGGCATCTGCCGCTTCTCCTTACAACGAGGCCTCTTATGAGCAGTAATCAGAACCTGAAGCAGGGCGTCGGCTTTCCCCTCTCCGGGCATTTTCTCCGGCCCGGCATGGGAGCCATGGCCCTCTCACTGCTGGTGGGCTGCATGACCGTGGGGCCGGATTATCAGCCGCCGGCACCCGAACCGGTGACACTGCAGGCAGCAGCCGATCCCGCATTCAGCAGCGCCTCGCCAGTGATTGACTGGTGGTCTGCATTCGACGATCCGACCCTGGAGCAACTGGTAGAGCGGGCGCTGGCGGACAACCTGGATCTGTACATCGCCATGACCCGGGTACGCATGGCGCGGGCACTGTTCACCGAGCAGCGCCTGGACCAGTTTCCCCACGTGGCCGCAATCGGCAGCTACGACCGGCGCCGGCAGCCCGAGGTGTTGGCCGACGGGCAGCGGGTGACCACCGAAAGCGCATTACTCGGGCTGGATGCCGCCTGGGAGCTGGACCTGTTCGGCCGGCAACGCCGCGCCACCGAGGCCGCCCGTGCCGCCCTGGATGCCGAATGGGAAAACCATGCGGATGCCCAGGTGATCGTCGCCGCGGAAGTGGCGGGCACCTATTTCCAGCTGCGGGGCACCCAGAAACGCATCGCGCTGGCGCGTGAGACGCTGGAGAACCTGCAGCAGACCCAGCGCCTGACGGAGGAGCGCTGGGTACTGGGCGCCGGCAGCGAGCTGGATGTGCAGAGCAGCCGTGCGCGGATGAAGGCGATCGAGGCTGATATCCCGTTGCTGGAAGCCAGCGAAGTGCAGACCAAGCACCGCCTGGCGGTGCTGCTGGGGCAGCGGCCTGGCGCGCTGGAAGCGCTGTTGCAACCCCGGGACGTCCCGCCCTACATCCGGGCGCTGCCGCTGGGCGACCCCAGCAACCTGCTGCGCATGCGACCGGACGTGCGCGCTGCCGAACGCCGGCTGGCTGTGGCAACGGCCAACGTGGGCGTGGCCACTGCCGACCTGTTTCCGCGCATCAGCCTCAATGGCTTCATCGGCTTCCTGTCGCTGGACGGAACGGGGCTGCTCGGCGGCGGCAACAAGGCCTGGTCGTTGACGCCGACCATGAGCTGGGCGGCGTTCGATCTGGGCAGTGTCCGGGCGCGGCTGCGTGCCACCGAGGCGGAGGCGGATGGCGTGGCGGCCGAATACGAAAAGACCGTGTTGCTGGCGCTGGAAGAAACCGAGAACGCCATGGTCCGCTATGCCCGGCAACAGCAGCGTTTGCTGTTGATAGCTGAGCAGGCGATGGCCGCGCGGCGGGCCGAAATCCTGGCTCAGGCGCGTTATCAGGATGGTGCGGAGGATTTCCTGGCGCTGCTGGATGCCCAGCGCAACCTGCTGGCCGCCGACGATGCACTGGCGGTGGCCGAAGCGGCGACCAACATCGGTGTGGTGGGGGTCTACAAGGCGCTAGGCGGCTGGGGGCAGCCTATGGCGGTGACCGGTGCGCAGGCGCCTGAGCGCGCATTGGCCGAAGCCGATAGGAAAAGGGGCATCCAATAAAACACCGTCGGCGGGGTGTTTGCGTGGCTACGCGGTCGGCATGGAGGCCGCGAAGACTGCACTAGAAAGCGGTTTTTCCATTACCGGAGTTCGGCTGCCTGCAGTACGGAACTCAGTGCTTCGAACTGTCGCCTGGTAGTGCCAGCAACTGTTTTTCCTGATTCCAGTCGAAAGGCAAACCTTGCGCTTCGGCGGCGTAGCGGCGCTCGTCGAGTTCCTGAAACAGGGCAATTTCCTCTTCGGGCATGAAGTGCAGGCAGTCGCCACCGAAGAACCACAACAGGTCGCGAGGGACCAAGTGGCTGATCTGCGGGTAGCGATGGAAAACCTGGGAGATCAGGTCCTGGCCGAGGTAAAGCGGGGCGGAGGCATCTTGCAGGCCGCTGATCAGCTCATCGAAGCGCTCGAGAAACAGCGCATGGCTTTCATCGGGGATCTGCTCGGCTTCGCCAAGAGCGACCAGAATGCTGCGCAGATGAGCAAGCAGTTGGAGATGATGGTCGAGATGTGGGCTGGCCATGGGATACCTGAAAGTCAAAAAGGGCGCGCGATTATAGTCGCTGGGGCGCTGGCTGGGTAACGCCGTCAGCGCACCTTGCCAGGTGCCGGCTGCAATTCCTCCTGACTGAAGTCATCTACATCGATCACTCGGCGCCGGGCGGTCTCGGCCATGCGTAGCCCCTCGAGCTCTTCTGTATTGAGGATGCCGGCGGCCTGTGCGGCATCCAACATGTCTTCGCCAGCAGCGGGGCGCAGGCGGTTTTCCTTAAGTGCGCGTTGCGCTTTCTTTGCGCTGGAGTCGCTGGCCGCCAGCAGTTGGAAAGCATGCTCCAAGGCGCCAACGGGGTCTTCAGGGTCTTGCGGTCGATAGCAGCCGTCGAGCAGGCGGGCGAGGGCGGGGTCGTCTAGCGGCCTACCGAGCACGGAAGCGACGTCGGCATCCAGAGCATCCCGGGGGCCGAAATGGCGACGGCCAAGGGGGAAGGCCAGCAGTCGGAGCAGCCAGGCCACTGGGCGATTAGGAAAGTTGCCCAACAAGGCTTCCAGCGCGGCTTCGGCTTTTTCCAGGCACTCCTCCAGCGACCAGCGCAGCAGTATTTCCTGCTCTGCAGGATGCCCCAAGTCGTGGTAGCGCTTGAGCGCCGCTGAGCCGAGATACAAGTAGCTGAGCACGTCGCCCAAGCGTGCACTGAGACGTTCGCGGCGCTTGAGCTCACCACCGAGCAAGAGCATCGAGACGTCGGCGACCAGGGCGAACGCCGCAGACAGCCGATTCAGCTTGCGGAAATAATGACGACTGATGCCGTGCCCCGGTGCCTGGCTCAACAGGCCCCCGGTCACGCCGAGCAGCAGGCTGCTGGCGGCGTTGCTGACAGCGAAACCGACATGTTGCAGCAACAGCGGATCGAACTGATCCAGTGCGGCATCCGGATCGTCCGCATCGGCCAGTTGCATCTCCTGGAGCACGTAGGGATGGCAGCGGATCGCCCCCTGCCCGAAGACCATCAGGTTGCGCGTAAGGATATTGGCGCCTTCCACGGTGATGAATATCGGAGTGCCTTGCCAAGCGCGGGCCAAGTAGTTGTTGGGGCCCATGATGATGCCCTTGCCGCCATGAATATCCATGGCATGGGCAATGCATTCGCGCCCGCGCTCAGTGAGGTGATATTTGAGAATGGCGGAGAGCACCGAGGGCTTTTCGCCGAGGTCCACCGCGTGGGCGGTGAGTATTCGCGCGGCGTCCATCAGCCAGGCATTGCCGGCGATGCGTGCCAGGGGCGCCTGAATACCCTCGAAGGCGGCCAGTGGCACGTTGAATTGTTCGCGAATGTGCGCGTAACGACCGCTGACGTACGCGCAGGACTTGGCCGCGCTGGTGCCCACTCCGGGGAGGGAAATCGAGCGGCCCACGGACAGGCAGTTCATCAGCATCATCCAGCCTTTGCCGAGCATGGCCTGACCGCCAATGATGGCGTCCAGCGGCATGAACACATTCGTGCCCGAATTGGGGCCGTTCATGAATGCTGCGCCCAGCGGCAAGTGGCGCCGGCCAATGGTCACGCCAGGGGTATCTGTGGGAATCAGCGCGAGGGTGATACCCAGCTCGCCCTCGTCTCCTAATAAATGATCCGGGTCGTAGGCCTTGAAGGCTACGCCGAGGAGGGTGGCTACCGGGCCGAGGGTGATATAGCGCTTCTCCCAGTTCAGGCGCAGGCCCAGCACTTCCTCGCCTTGCCAGGTACCTCTGCAGATGATGCCGCTGTCGGGCATGGCGCCGGCGTCGGAACCGGCCAGGGGTCCGGTCAGGGCGAAGCAGGGGACTTCGTCGCCAGTCGCCAGCCGGGGCAGGTAACGGTTGCGTTGTTCCTCGGTGCCGTAGCGCACCAGCAGCTCGGCGGGGCCCAGGGAGTTGGGCACCATCACGGTAGACGCCAGGTCGGCGCTGCGGGTGGCCAGTTTCATCACGATCTGGGAGTGGGCATAGGCGGAGAAGCCTTTGCCGCCGTATTCACGGGGAATGATCAGAGCGAAGAATCCTTCCTGCTTGATAAAAGCCCAGGCGGCTTCAGGCAGGTCCATACGCTGGCCGATGTCCCAATCGCTGACCATCGAACACAGCGTTTCGGTGGGCCCATCAAGGAACGCCTGTTCCTCGGCGCTCAGTTGGGCCTTGGGGTAGGTCAGTAATTGATTCCAGTTCGGGCGGCCACTGAACAGTTCGCCATCCCACCAGACGGTTCCGGCTTCGATGGCTTCGCGTTCGGTCTGCGACAAAGGGGGCAAGGTCTTGCGAAACCACGCAAAGACAGGGCCGGTGATGTGGCGCCGCCGAAAATCAGGCATCAGCAGCGGCACGGCCACCGTCAGCCAGAGCAGTGCAAGCACCAGCATCAACGGGCCGGGGGCGACTTCGGTGAGGGCCATGGCAATGAGGTACACCGCAACGATTGCCAGGCTGGTCAGTACCGGTATACGCAGATGGGCAAGGGTGAGAATGCCCACAACTAGAACGATCAGCCAGATAGCAAGCATGGGTTTCCTCCCTGAAGAGCGCGAATGAGGTGACGGTTGCTCGGGCGTTTGCCGGCGTAGGGTTCTCCCAAGGGACCCGTGTCGATCAGCGTAGTTCGTCTGCCGCTGCTCCAGGGTTCTGTCCCACTTCGTTGTGGTTCGCAGCGAAACGGGAACGGGTCCCAAGGTTGCAATTGGCTGCTCTAGCCCTTATCTAGCTGGTTCCCTTTCTGTTTGCGTGCATTCAACATGAGTTCCGCCCTGTCCATCCGGCAGCTGACCAAGATTTACGATAATGGCTTCCAGGCGCTGCATGGCATCGATCTGGATGTCGCCGAAGGTGACTTCTTCGCCTTGCTCGGCCCCAACGGCGCCGGCAAGTCGACCACCATTGGCATTCTTTCCACTCTGGTAACCAAGTCTGGCGGCACGGTGAATGTGTTCGGCCATGACCTGGACGCCGATCCCTCCGGGCTCAAGCGCTGCCTGGGGGTGGTGCCCCAGGAGTTCAACTTCAACCAGTTTGAAAAGGCCTTCGATATCCTCACCACTCAGGCCGGTTACTACGGCATTCCGCTGCGGGTAGCCAAGGAGCGTGCCGAGCGCTACCTCAAGCAACTCGGCCTGTGGGACAAGCGTGACGTGCCGTCGCGCATGCTCTCCGGTGGGATGAAGCGGCGCCTGATGATCGCCCGTGCGCTGATGCACGATCCGCGTCTGCTGATTCTCGATGAGCCGACCGCCGGGGTGGACATCGAGTTGCGCCGTTCGATGTGGACCTTCCTCACCGAGCTTAATCGCCAAGGTGTGACGATCATCCTCACCACTCACTACCTGGAAGAAGCCGAGCAGCTGTGTCGCAACATCGCGATCATCGATCACGGACGCATCGTGGAGAACACCAGCATGCGCGCCTTGTTGCAGAAGCTGCACGTGGAAACCTTTTTGCTGGATCTGAAAGAATCCCAGCTGCTGCCGCCGGAGCTTGATGGCTACCCGGCAAGCCTGGTGGACGGCCGCACCCTGGAAGTGCAGGTGGACAAGACCCAGGGCATCACCGGGCTGTTCCTGCAGTTGAAGGAGCAGGGCATCGAAGTGCTCAGCCTGCGCAACAAGAGTAATCGCCTGGAAGAACTGTTTGTCTCCCTGGTGGAACAGAGCCTGGCCAAGGTGGCGAAATGAGTGAGTTGCGTCCTAATCTGATTGCCCTGCAAACCATTGTCTATCGCGAAGTGCGGCGCTTCCTGCGCATCTGGCCGCAAACCCTGCTGCCGCCGGCAATCACCATGGTTCTGTACTTCGTGATCTTCGGCAACCTGATCGGCCAGCGCATCGGTGAGATGGACGGCTTCGCCTACATGGACTACATCGTGCCGGGCTTGATCATGATGTCGGTGATCACCAACGCGTACAGCAACGTGGTGTCGAGCTTCTTCGGCAGCAAGTTCCAGCGCAACATCGAGGAGCTGATGGTCGCGCCGATGTCGCCCCACGTGATTCTCATCGGCTATATCGCCGGCGGTGTGCTGCGCGGCCTGGGCGTGGCCTTCATCGTCACCTTGTTGTCACTATTCTTCACCGATCTGCAGGTGCATAACCTGGGCATCACCATGCTGGTGATCCTGCTGGCGGCGACCATCTTCGCGTTTGGTGGATTCATCAACGCCGTGTATGCGCGCAGTTTCGACGATATTTCCATCGTTCCCACCTTCGTGCTGACGCCGCTGACGTACCTGGGCGGGGTCTTCTACTCCATCCACCTGTTGTCGCCGTTCTGGCAGACGGTGTCGCTGGCCAATCCGATCCTGCACATGGTCAATGCCTTCCGCTACGGCATTCTTGGCGTGTCCGACATCCATATCGGCACCGCCATTGGCTTCATGCTGGTGGCCGCTGCGCTGCTATACCTGTTCTGTGTCCATCTGCTGATCAGTGGGCGCGGAATGCGCCAGTAATCGGCTGGCTCCTGAGGGGGACAGCCGGGCGTTGCCTGGCTTGTCCTCTCTACTTCAGGAGTGATGAATCATGTTGCTGCGATTCCTGCTTTCCATCTCGATATTGCTTGGCAGTCCGGTAGCGCTTGCCGAAGGTTTTGTCTTCGGCAAGCCGGCCAACCCCGAGTCCGCAACCCGTACCGTTGAAATCGAGATGGGCGAGATGTACTTCAAGCCGGCCTTTGTGCAGATCAAGGCAGGCGAAACCGTGCGTTTCGTGCTCAAGAATGTGGGCAATTTTCCTCACGAGTTCAGCCTCGGCTACACCGCGATGCATCGGGAGCATCGCGAAGCAATGCTGCGCATGCAGGCTGAAGAAACCTTGCGCGATCATGGGCATGGCGCCCACGCCCATCTGGCCCATGCCGGGCCCAATACCCTGGTGGTCGAGCCGGGGCAGGTGGGTGAACTGACCTGGACCTTCTACCAGCCGGACTGGCTGCAATTCGCCTGCAACATCCACGGGCATTATCAGGCGGGTATGATCGGGCAAATGGAAATCATGCCCTGAAAAGCCGTAGCGGCCTGGGGCAGCAAGGTCGTCAGGTGGTGGCGCAGTGGCTGCGAGCCTTACCTTATACTGTCCGTCGTTTTTCTTTTGACAGGTTTCTGCCATGCATCCCGCCGAACACTCGCCCTTGGGCAAGTCCAGCGACTACGTAGATCAGTACAGCCCACAGTTGCTGTTTCCCATTCCGCGCGCAGCGAAGTGGAGCGAGTTGGGCCTGACAGCCAGCACTTTGCCGTTTCAGGGCGTCGACCTGTGGACCTGCTACGAGCTGTCCTGGTTGACGCTGCGCGGCAAGCCGGTGGTGGCGATTGGCGAGTTCTCGATTCCATCGAATTCGCCAAACATCATCGAATCCAAATCCTTCAAGCTGTACCTCAACTCGTTGAATCAAACCCAGTTTGTTAACGCCGAAGCGGTACAGCAAACGCTTGAAAAAGACTTGTCTGCCATAGCGGGCGCGCCGGTAACGGTGCGCGTGCGTCGCCTGGATGAGGTCACAGCTGAGGGCTGCGCCAGCCTGCCGGGCGTGTGCATCGATGAGTTGGATATTGCCGTCAGCGACTATGCGCTGCCTCGCCCTGAGCTACTGCGCTGTGAAAGGGCGGGAGTAGTGGAGGAGACCCTGCACAGCCATCTGCTCAAATCCAACTGTCCTGTAACTGGCCAGCCGGACTGGGGCAGCGTGGTGGTGGACTATCGCGGCCCGGCGCTGGATCACGCCAGCTTCCTCGCCTACCTGGTCAGCTTCCGCCAGCATCAGGATTTTCATGAGCATTGCGTGGAGCGCATTTATATGGACTTGCAGCGTCTGCTGCAGCCGCAGCGTCTGACGGTCTATGCGCGCTATGTGCGTCGCGGCGGACTGGATATCAATCCCTACCGCAGCAGCATGACAATCCAGCCGGAGAATCGACGCTTGGCTCGCCAGTAAGCGCAGCGCGCCGTCTTCCACACGCTGGTGCGATGCGACGTCGATTTCTACCCGCAGCCGTTCAGATCCCCATGCTTACCAGGCTCTGCATGATGTTGCGTAGCGTGCCGGCCAGGGTTGGGTGGCTGACCTCAAAGCGCTCCACGGCCAGGTTGACGCCATCGACCAGGGTTTCGCCAGAGGCGGGAGGGGTTTGGTTGACGAGCTGGGCTTCGATCTGGGCAATGACGGTCAGTATCGACGTGCGTTCTTCGTCGCTGAGCGGCGGTTGCTGCTCCAGTTGATTGCGCAGTTCTTCCAGTTGCAGCCGTAGGTCTTGTGCAGGCATGAAGATACTCCCGGTCCAATAGCAAAGGCTCAGCCCGTGACGGCCTTGCCGTCACGTTGCCTGTAAAGATAAGGCAGGATGCCGGGGTTTGCTCGATACGGTGCCGGAAACGTTGCATTCAGGCCGAGGGATTCATCAAGGCACGCAGCCGCTCAGGCAGAGGAACTGCGCGGTTTTCGGCATGGTCGATCCAGACCAGCTTGCAAAAGCCTTCTCCATACACGGCGCTCGGATCTTCTAGGGTCGTCAGTCGATGCTCGAGAACGGCACTGCTGCGGCCCAGTTGGCCCGCATAGAGTTCGATCACCACGGTGGCCGGATGAACCACCGGCTTCAAGTATGTGTGCTGAACTTGCAACACGACCGGACCTTGGCTGCCTCGGTCGATGTCGAGGCCTATCTGGGCGAACCAGGCGATGCGCGCCTCTTCCAGATACTGGATGTAGCAGGTGTTGTTGACGTGGCCGTAACTGTCCATGTCGCCCCAGCGCACGGGGATACGAGCGCTATGCAACAAGGTGGATGCAGGTTGTCTAAGCATGTTCAAGTCTGTCTCTTGGTAAGGCTGGCCCGTATACTGCGCGGCGTCTTTTTTATTGCGGCAGATTGAGCCCAGAGACTTTGTCCAGGGCGGGTCGCCACACTACGTCTAACAATGAGGTGCTGCAATGGTTGCGGGCAACTGGGGGCGAGGATGGGCAGGTCGCGTGGGATTCATGCTGAGTCTGGTGCTGGTGCCTGTCAGCGTCTTGGCAGCCACCGATGAAGACCCGTGGGAGGGCTTCAACCGCACGATGTTTGCCTTCAACGACAAGGTAGACACCTATGCGCTCAAGCCACTGGCCGAAGGCTACCGAGCCGTCACTCCCCAGTTTCTGGAAGATGGCATCCACAACGTCTTCAGCAATGTGGGCGATGTGCGCACCCTGACCAACAATCTGCTGCAGGGCAAATTCCGCGATGCGGGCATCGATACCAGCCGCATCTTGTTCAACTCGACCTTCGGACTGCTGGGGTTTTTTGACGTCGCCAGCAAGATGGGCCTGCCCCGCAACGACGAAGACTTTGGCCAGACGCTGGGCGCCTGGGGACTTGATAGCGGTCCTTATCTGGTCTTGCCCTTCCTTGGCCCAAGCACCGTGCGCGACGCCTTTTCCCGCGTGCCGGATGCGTACTTGAACGTCTATCCCTATATGGATCATGTGCCGACCCGCAATACCACGTTTGGTGTGGATGCCCTCGACACGCGAGCTAGTCTGCTATCAGCGGAAAAGCTGATCCAAGGAGACAAATACGTGTTCATTCGCAACATCTATCTGCAAAATCGCGAATTCAAAGTAAAGGATGGCTTGGTCGAAGATGATTTCTGAAGCCGTCTCGCCACCCTGGGAGCAAGACTCGTCTCAGTAGATCATGGGCCCCGGGCCCACAGCTTGAATCGCTCAGCGGATGGGAGTACCGTCTGCGCCGTGAAGAAAGTCCCTACATCCCGCCGTGCCGATGGCCGGTTACCACGTCCACTGCACCCGGCGTCGTTTGCCTGGAAATCCCATGCATAATCCCAGCGCCACACTGCTGATCATTGACGACGACGAAGCTGTGCGCACTAGCCTGGCAGCCTATCTTGAAGACAGCGGCTTTGCCGTCGAGCAAGCGAGCAATGGCGTTCAGGGCCTGGAAATATTCGAGCGGGAGCAACCGGACTTGGTCATCTGCGATTTGCGCATGCCGCAAGTGGACGGACTGGAGCTGATTCGCCGCATCGGCGAGCTGGAAAACCCAGCACCAGTCATCGTGGTGTCCGGCGCCGGCGTCATGGGCGACGTAGTGGAAGCCCTGCGTTTGGGCGCAGCTGATTACCTGATCAAGCCCCTTGAAGACCTCGCTGTGCTCGAGCACTCGGTACGTCGGGCGCTGGATCGCGCCCGCCTGCGCCTGGAAAACCGCCGTTACCGTGAAACACTGGAGGCTACCAATCGCGAACTGCAGGCCAGTCTTCACCTGCTTCAGGAAGATCAGAACGCCGGCCGTCAGGTGCAGATGAACATGCTGCCGGAAACTCCCTGGCTTGCCGACGGGCTGAATTTTGCTCACCAGATTATTCCGTCGCTGTACCTGTCCGGCGACTTCGTCGACTACTTTCGCCTCGACGATCGCCGCATCGCGTTCTACCTGGCGGACGTTTCCGGCCATGGCGCGTCATCGGCGTTTGTGACCGTGCTGCTCAAGTTCATGACCACCCGGTTGCTGTATGAGTCACGCCGCGGTGGGGTGTTGCCGGAGTTCAAACCCTCGGATGTGCTGGGGCATATCAACCGCGGACTGATCAATCTCAAACTGGGCAAGCACGTGACCATGCTCGGCGGGGTGATCGATCTGGTCACCGACCGGCTTACCTACAGCATCGGTGGGCATCTGCCCTTGCCCGTGCTGTACACCGAGAGCGGTGCCGAGTACCTGGAAGGGCGTGGGCTACCGGTGGGCTTGTTTGAGGACGCCACCTACGAAAACCTGGAACTGGAGCTGCCAAAGTCGTTCAGCCTGACCTTGCTGTCCGACGGCATCCTCGATCTTTTGCCGGGTGACACACTCAAAGCTAAAGAAGCCGCGCTGCCTGCATTGATCAGCACGGCCGGTGGCGGCCTTGAAGGGCTGCGCCAAATATTGGGATTGGATCAGTTGGGTGATATGCCGGACGATATCGCTTTGCTGGTGTTGAGCAGGAACCTTGCATGAGTAACGGCAAAATTCAGTTTGCCGAGCAGGATGGCATCTTCGTGCTGAAATTCGTCGGCGAGGTTCGCCTGACTCTCTGCTCTGCGCTGGACGCAACCATTGAAAAAATCTTCGCCTCGGCGAATTTTACCTCCATCGTCATCGACCTGATCGAGACCCGCAGCATCGACAGCACCACGCTGGGCCTGCTGGCCAAGCTGTCTATTCTGTCGCGGCAAAAGGTCGGCCTGTTACCGACGTTGGTCACAGACCAGCCGGATATAACCCGGCTGCTGCACTCCATGGGCTTTGATCAGGTCTTCAATATCGTCGATCAGCCAAGCGTGACGCCGGAAAATCTCACGGATCTCCCCTCGCAGGACGTGTCCGAGCCCGAAGTCAAAGCCCGGGTGCTTGAGGCTCACCGGATTCTCATGGGCTTGAACGAGTCCAACCGCGAGGCTTTCCACGACTTGGTGCTGGCGCTGGAGCGCAGTTGAACCCCGCAAGCGTTTTGAAGCGCTCACGCTTCTCCTGATTTCTTCTCAGCAGTACCAGGCGATGCAGCGGCGTGTTCGGCCGCTTCCGCCAGCTCATCCAGGATGCAGATCGTGCATTCGCCCTCATCGGGTTGATTGGTTTCGACATAGCGCACACGGCGGCTCGCCGATTGTCGGTCGGCGTTGACGCGAAAGCGCGGGCGGTCTGAGCGGGGCATGAGATCCTCCGAAGCAAAAAAAGGGTTCAGGCCTGCACGGCGGCATGGCGGGGCAGACTGACGGAGATCAGTGCGGCCAGTAGCACGAAGCCGCTGGATACCCACAGGCAGGCTTGCAAACCATACGCCTGAAAGACCCAGCCGGACAGCAGGGTGCCGATCAAGCGACCCAGCGCGTTGGACATGTAGTAGAAGCCAACGTCCAGCGACACACCATCCTCCTTGGCATAGCTGACGATCAGAAAGCTGTGCAATGAGGAGTTGATGGCGAACAGTGCGCCGAACAGCAGTAGACCGCCGATCAGCACCGTTTGCACGGACAGGTCGCTGTCCAGGCCCAAGGCGATTGCCGCTGGCAGTCCGGCCAGCAGCAGCGCCCAGACACACGCGGCACCGCCATCCGGCACCTGACCACGGCGCTTGCCGGTGACGTGGGGGGCAAGCGACTGAACGAGGCCGTAGCCCATCACCCACAGCGCCAGAAAGCCGCCCACCCGCCAGTGATCCCAGCCAAAGCTGCTGGTCAGAAACACCGGCAGGGCTACCACGAACCAGACATCCCGCGCACCGAACAGGAACAGGCGCGCGGCGGACAGCTGGTTGATGGCTCGACTCTTGGATAGCAGGTCACGGAACTTGGGCGTGCTGTTGGCCTTGCCAAGATCCTTTTTAAGCAGCGCCAGGCTGGCCACCCAGACCAGCGCCAGCACAGTCGCCATGGCCAGTACCGCGCCAGTAAAGCCAAGCAAGGCCAGCAGCGCGCCACCCAGAAAGAAACCGACGCCCTTGAGCGCATTCTTCGAGCCGGTAAGGATCGCCACCCACTGGTACAGCCGGGCTTGTTGGTTGCCAGGTACCAGCAGCTTGATCGAGCTTTTGGCGCTCATCTTGTTGAGGTCCTTGGCGATACCGGACAGCGCCTGCGCCGCCATGACCCAGGGCACGCTGAGCAGGGTATCCGGCACGCTGAGCATCAACAGGGCTGCGACTTGCAGGCCGAGGCCAATGTTCATGGTTCGATTCAAGCCCAATCGCGCGCCCAACCAACCGCCAATCAGGTTGGTAACCACCCCAAAAAACTCATAGAACAGAAACAGCGCCGCGATCTGCAGCGGGCTGTAGCCAAGCGCATGGAAATGCAACACCACGAGCATGCGCAACGCGCCATCGGTGAGGGTGAAAGCCCAGTAGTTGCCAGTGATCAGTAGGTATTGGCGAATTTCCGGCGAAAGGCGGGCGAGGGCATGCATGGAAGAGCCTGAGTCAAGGAGTCTGGGTGATTCGATGCACCTGGGGTGCCGGGAGATGCTGTCCTGCCGATCAGCCAGCGCCGCCGACCAGCCTGGCGAGCTCCATGGTGCGGTTGGCATAGGCCCATTCGTTGTCGTACCAGGCGTAGATCTTCACCTGGGTGCCGTTGACCACCAGCGTGGACAGCGCGTCGATGATCGACGAGCGCGGGTCGGTGCGGTAATCGATGGAGACCAGGGGGCGTTCTTCGTAGCCAAGAATGCCTTGCAGCTCGCCGTCCGCGGCGCTCTTGAGCAGCTGATTGACCTCGTTGACCGTGGTGGCGCGCTCAACTTCGAACACGCAGTCGGTCAGCGAGGCGTTGGCCAGTGGTACGCGCACCGCATGACCGTTCAACTTGCCGCGCAGCTCGGGGAAAATCTCGGCAATCGCCGTGGCCGAACCGGTGGTGGTAGGAATCAGGCTCATCAGCGAAGCACGGGCGCGGCGCAGGTCCTTGTGCGGTTGGTCGAGGAGGCTCTGGGTATTGGTCAAGTCGTGGATGGTGGTGATCGAGCCGTGGCGGATGCCGAGGCTCTCATGGATCACCTTGACTACCGGCGCGAGGCAATTGGTGGTGCAAGACGCAGCCGTGACGATGCGGTGCTGGGCCGGATCGAACAGCGAGTCGTTGACGCCCACCACCACGTTGAGTGCGCCCGCTTCCTTGACCGGCGCGCTGACCACTACGCGCTTGACGCCCTGGTCCAGATAGCCCTGCAGCACGGCGACGGTTTTCATCTTGCCACTGGCCTCGATCACCAGGTCGCAGCCCGACCAGTCAGTGTCGGCGATGGCCTTGTTGGCGGTCACCCGGATGCGCTGGCCGTCGATGAGCAGAGCGTCGCCCTCGCTGCCGGCTTCATGCTGCCAGCGACCATGCACCGAATCGAAATTCAGCAGGTGCGCGTGGGTCGCCGCGTCGCCGGCCGGGTCGTTGATCTGCACGAATTCCAGTTCAGGCCAGCCCCAGGCGGCGCGCAGCGCCAGACGTCCGATGCGGCCGAAACCGTTGATGCCTACTTTGATGGTCATTCCGGGGTCCCCTCAAAAACAGAATGGTTGATCGACTCGATTGGACAGTTTTGTCGCCGATTTCTTGTGCAACACGTCAGCCCCCTTTGCCGGAGGCAATCAGCTGCAGGCCGTGGCACGCTCGGGGCGCTCACGCATGCCTTCCAGGCGCTCGGTATTCGGCCGGAGCCAGTTTTTATTGGCCGCGAGAGTGGCGTTGATCATCTCGTGTACCCAGTCCGGCAGGTTTGGATGCAAGCGGTAATACACCCACTGGCCGTGGCGACGATCTTCCAGTACGCCGCAGTTGCGCAGCTGCGCCAGGTGGCGCGAAATCTTCGGCTGGCTTTCGTGGAGTGCGGTGGTCAGCTCGCAGACGCACAGCTCGCTTTCGCGAGCGATCAGCAATGTCATGCGTGCCCGGGTTTCATCGGCCAGGCATTTGAAAACCGTGGTGGGAGTCATGTGCATGCTGTCCTCGGGCCGCAGTAGGTTGGTAGCCGGCTAAAGATATGGCTTGGGGAATATATGGATTCTCATATGTGGGCGCAAGGATTGCGCGTTCAGTTCGCTCGAAGACCTTCGATGCAGGCGTCGGGCGAGAAGGCGAGAAGTGAAGAGCCTTTCTCACGTTGTGCAGCGAACCTGATGGTAAGACGGCGACGTACAGCGACCCGGCTAAGAGGGTGCCAAATCATCACGGGCAACGTGTGCAGGTCGGTCCTGCCGATTGAGACCTGGGTTCGCTGGCGGGTGCGCGGCGGCTTTAAGCGTAGCGCCACACGGCATCGCACGGATACGGGCTAGAGTTCCAGAAAGCGCAGCAAACGGCGTTTCAGGCTGTCGTTCTCGGTCCGCAGTCGCTCCACTTCGCCCAGTAGGTCCAGCGTAACTGCCACGGCTGCCCAGTCGAGCTCCAGCTCCCGTTGCAGACGGTGGGCCTGGCGTAAGCGGCTCAGCGCTGCGGTATCGAAGCGCCATTCGGCGGGGGTCTTGCCGTCCGGTTCAACGATGCCGTATTCGACGATTTCGATCAGGATGTTTTCGGGCAACTCGAGCCGCTGGCAGCATTCTTCCAGGGTCAGTTGCAGGAGCAGGGAAGTTTCCATGGTCATTTACTCCATCGGCTGCGTGGGTCGAAGTCTGCGGCGTCGCCCAGCTGAGTCCACAATTTACGCGCCTGTTCCGTGTTGCGCGGTGGCATTACCACTTTCAGTACCGCATACAGATCGCCCGTGCCTTGCTTGCTCGGCAACCCCTTGCCCTTGATGCGCAAGCGCTGGCCGCTCTGGCTGTCGGCCGGAATATTCAGGTGAATGCGCCCGGTCAGTGTCGGCACTTCGACCCGCGCACCCAGCGCCGCTTCCCAGGGAGCCAGGGGCACCGTGATCAGCAGATCATGGCCCTCTACGTCGAACAGCGGGTGCGGCACCAGACGGATGAACAGATACAGATCGCCATTCGGCGCGCCGCCGCTGCCCAGGCCGCCCTGTCCCTTGAGGCGAATGCGCTCGCCATCAGTGATACCGGGGGGAATCTTCACGTTGAGGCTCTTGCGCTGATCGGGCTGGCGCTGGCCATGCTCGTCGTAGCTGGGTAGCAGATACTCGATTGGCTTGCTGGTTTCACCGAGGATTTCTTCCAGGAACACCGGCAGCTCAAGCTCGATGTCGCGACCGCGGCGCGCCGCCCGGTGCTGCTGGCGGCCGCCCCGTTGAGCGCCGAAAATCGATTCGAAAAACTCGGAGAAGTCGCCCTCGAACTGCTCGTGCTGTGTGGAAAACCCGCCCGAGGGTTGCCAGCCGGGTGGTGCGTTGAAGGTTTGCCCGGCGTGGCCGTATTGGCGGATCTGATCGTACTCGGCGCGTTTCTCCGGGCTCTTCAGCACCTCATAGGCCTCGACCACCTCCTTGAAGCGATCTTCCGCGTCGGCCTCCTTGTTGACGTCCGGATGGTACTGACGCGCCAGGCGTCGGTAGGCGGTCTTGATCGCCTTGTCATCGGCCGAGGGCTCCACGCCGAGCGTTGCGTAATAGTCCTTGAACTCCATGGCAGGCACCTGCTGGATTGGTCATTTCGAAGCGTAGTCGAGGGCTGCTTCTCATGACCCGGGTGCGCAGCGCTCAGGCGGCCGGTGGCTTGCTTGCCTGCGGCTGGCTGTTGTCCGTACTCAGGGCGTCGAAGGCGTGCCAGTCTTCGCCCCAGACCTCGATGGGGTGCATGGTGCGATCAGCGCCATTGCCACACCCCAATGCGTCTGCTGAGCAATAGCGGTCGCATCCCCAGCAGATCCGCTCGGGATGCACAGGGTTCAGCGGGAATTTCTTGGCCATGACAAAACACTCCAGGGCACTCGTGTCTGGCCATACTGTGCGCAGTTTTTTGCCTTTTCCTTGATTCGGGTCAAGCGGGCGTGGCGGCAGGCATAGCTCAGCTTCGCCGCCACGGGGCGATTAGTCGCCGATGCCAGCGTGTCGTCTGCCGTTCCGGTGGGTCGGGCCAGTGCACCTTTTTGCTCTCGCACTGCACGATGCCGTTGGCTCCCAGCCGCACCCGCCAGCGCTGTGCAGAAGGAAAGGACTGGCCGGGTTCCGTGTGCACCAGCAGGAGGTTGTAATCGTGCTGTTTTTCGATGGGGTGCGCCTGGATGGAGGCAAACGGATCGGCCTCGTCCGCACTCACGAATAACTGGTGCTTGCTGGCCAGAATCATCTCGCAGAGCCGTTCACAGTCCAGTGTCAGGCGCTCCTGGATCTCGTCTTGCTCCAGCGCCGCCTTGTCGAGGTTGAGTACCGAGCGATAGCAAATGATTTGTCGCTCTTCGTTAGTAGCCCATTTGACGGAGTGTTCCCGCACCTGCCGGGGTAGTTCGGGTAATTTGCGATAGTCCAGCCAGACCAGTTGCTGGGCCAGCAATTTTTTCGTGTAGGGCATGAGGAGGCGGATCTTCCAGCGTGGCTTGCCTTTACGCAGCCAGCGTGTAATAGCCGTGATCATGTCGTCGCGCAGCAGGTCGCGCAGGGCATAGACCAGTGCGATGCCCAGCAGCAGAGTAAGCGACAGCTTCTGGCTGGCGTCCCGCGCGTTGAACAGAAAATAGGTAAACAGCGACATGATCAACGTGGTGGACGCCGCCTTGACCAGCTTGCGTGTGCCAGGGCCCAGCTCGGTGATCGTTGAGCGCAGCAGTACCGGATACTCCAGCAGCCGGTGATACAGGCTCATGCGGTTCCAGACGCGGGTCGGTGTGCCGTGAAAATCACTCAGGTACTCGCGCTCCTTGCGGTGCTTGTGCTCCTGGCGCAGGAAGTCGCCCATCGCCTGCTTGAGTTCTTCCTCCAGCTCGGCGAAGCCGTCCAGAGTCATACTTTCCAGCATGAACTGTTCGGCATACCAGGAAAAGTAGATATCCATCTGACGGAAATAGCGTTGCTGACTTGTTTGCCGGGGAGCGGACTTGCGCAGGCGTTGCGCAAAGTTCTGGCTAAGCCGCAGGGCGCGACCGATCGACTCTGCCGTGACGCCCGAGGCCAGCAATTGTTGGCGAAGGCGGTCCATCGAGGCCTGATATTGAAAGAGCCAGGACCCATACATGATTTCGTAGTGGGGCGAGAGTAGCGAAAACGTTGTGTTGGCCTTGCTGGGGCGGTCTTTGGCTGGCAGTCCCAGCAGGCCGAAGCGGTGGGACAGGGCGCTGAAGAAGAACTGTTCCTCGGCCAGAGTCCAGGCGGAAAAGTTGCTTTCGTGAGGCGTGAACAAATACAGCTCGACGTTATGGCGGCCTGGTTTTTTCAATGTGCGGGTCAGTTGCAGACGGTAATCGCCCTTGCGCTTTAGTGAATACACGGCTCCCCCAATGGCAATTGAAGAGAGGAAGGATACCAAGCTTTCTAAAGGATTATTCCAAGGCGCGGTGGGGATAGCATTTATCGGAGTTGAATGGGGAAATGAAGTGCGTTTGTTCGTTCGAATGCCGGTGGGCGGAAATATGCAGTCCCCAGACATTGAATGCCGTCAATCGGACTCCAAAGCCAAGGGTATTCAGCAGATGAGGTGCAGGCATGAACAGGCGAGAGGGTGTATACGCGCAAAACCCGGACAACACAGAAAATGAGTTTCCGGGCACGCCCCGGCCGCTCAGTCCGGGGCGGACCGATGTCAATCCAGACCGTGAGCCAGGCATCGATGAGCTGCCTGACAATGACGGAGAACTTCCCGAGGAGAGCGATGTTGGCCTTGATCCTGACCTGGGGGATCTCGATCCTGACAAGGCGGAAATGGACGATCAACCCAATCCACGCTGATAGCCAGCCCGCAGGCTCACAGGTGTTGGCGTTACCCTTGTATTAACCAACTATCAAGCAAGCTAGCGGCCATCTAGCGAGTATTTTCCCGCACCGGTCACGCCCAGCAATAGCAAGCCGCCCATGATGCTGATGTTCTTGAAAAACTGCGTCATGTTGGCGGCTCGCTCAGGGTCGGCCATGTTCCAAAAGTCATGCCCGATCAACGCAGTGCCGAGGACAAACAAAGCGAAGAGAAAGGCCAGCGGCCGGGTATAAAAGCCCAGGATGATCGCAATGGCGACGAAGAATTCCATGAGTACGGCAATCGCGGCGGCAAGCATGGGTACAGGCGTACCCAGCGATTCCAGATACGCCACGGTACCTCCAAAACCGAACAGCTTGCTCCAGCCAGACATGATGAACAGAATCATAAGCAGAATTCGGGCCAGCAAAATGATCTCGTTTCGCAGGTTATCCAGTAGGGTGTATCTCATGGCCTGTACCTTTGCGAGAGAAGGGGGCGCGCTTGCTTGCGCACCGTTGACGCTAGCAGAGAGGATGGGCAATTGCCGTCCGCGCTTGGCGCCCGCGGGACCGCGTCATGCGCGGCATTCATTTTTCTTCAATACAGGACGATTCGATGCGTTACCGACCACTTGGCAAAACCGATCTCAATGTCAGCGCGCTGGCGCTGGGCAGTATGACCTGGGGTGAGCAGAACACCGAAGCTGAGGCATTCGAGCAAATCCGCCGCGCCCAGGCAGCGGGCATCAATTTCATCGACACCGCCGAGATGTACCCAGTGCCGCCGAACGCACAAACCTATGGTGCTACGGAAAGCATCATCGGCCACTATTTCAAGCGCCATGGCGGGCGGGCCGACTGGATCATCGCCAGCAAGGCGGCTGCGCCAGGCAATGGCATCAGCCACATCCGAGGCGGTCACAACCATTTCGACCGCGCCAACCTCACCCAGGCCGTTGACGACAGCCTGCGTCGTTTGCAAACCGACTACCTCGACCTTTATCAGTTGCACTGGCCGGACCGGAATACCAACTTCTTCGGCCAGTTGGGCTACCAGCACGATCCCGACACGCATTTCACGCCCATCGAAGACACGCTTGAAGTGCTCGATGAACTGGTGAAGAGCGGCAAGGTACGCCACATAGGCCTGTCCAACGAGACGCCTTGGGGTGTGCAGCGTTTCCTGCACCTTTCCGAGACGCGGGGCTGGCCTCGTGTGGTGTCGATCCAGAACCCCTACAACCTGCTCAACCGCAGCTTTGAGGTCGGCCTGGCGGAAATCGCTGTTCGCGAACAGGTGGGGCTGCTGGCCTATTCACCGCTGGCATTTGGGCTCTTGTCCGGCAAGTACGAGAATGGCGCTCAGCCGCCCCAGGGCCGCTTGACGCTGTACACGCGCTTCCAGCGCTACAACAATCCGCAGGCGCGCCGTGCCGCGAGCGCTTATGTGACCCTGGCCAACACTCATGGAATCGACCCAGCCCAGATGGCGCTGGCCTATGTCAGCAGCCGCCCGTTTCTGACCAGTAACATCATCGGCGCCACCACCCTTGAACAGCTAGAGAGCAACCTGGCCAGCGCTCAACTGCAACTAAGTGATGAGCTACTGGCCGGGATCGAGCGTATCCATGTAGAACAGCCCAGCCCGGCTCCCTGAGAGTGTTGAGGCGCAGGCACAGGCGGCTGTGCAAGGCAACGTAGTGCCCGCTGTTCACGCTGCAATGCCACTTTTATGCAGCGCGGTTTATCTCCGTTTCAATAGTGCATCAGCCTGTACAGTCTGCTGCAGTAGCGCTCTTGCCGGTGGATATTGGGTAACCCTGGGGAGAGAACCTTGGCGTCGCACGCGCCCAGTCGATAGCAAAGTGCGCGATTTCTTGCAGCCGAAAGCCAAACTGTCGGCAAGAGGGTGTCGCCAGCAACAGATAACGGCCCAGAAAACGCAGCAGATAAATCGTGCCGAAAATCTGGCAGCCCAGGCGCATGCAAGCTTTGAGCGATTCGAAATTGGTCGACTCGACGTAGCAAATCATTCCGAGCGAACCTCGCTGCTGATACCACTGCAATGCGCGGTTCATGCCAATTACATACAAACGCTTGCCCCGATACTCAGGCTTGGTCAGCCCCTTGTACATGTAGACGTAGCGCGGATTGAAATCGATCAGGAGATCCGCGGGATCAATCCGGGTCTGTTGGTGTGAATACCAGCTATAGGCGGCCAGCTTGTCGCCGTCGAGAATGGCGTAGCAACGATCGCCCTTATTCAGGGCTTCGTTGAGAAAATCGGCTTCGATTTGGTTCTCGGGATCTTGCGCGTAGTGGCGCAATTGGGCCTTGTTCAGAAACTGGCAGGTGTAATCGGAGGGGCACTCAAGGTAGGACGGGTTGGCCTTGAGCAGGAGCATGCCGCGCAGGAGCTTAAACAGGCCGATGAGCTTGATGACTTTGATCATCAACAAATGGCTGGTTTGACGCCAGCCTTGTTGTTTGAACTTCAGCTTGAATAAAGCGAAATGACCTTGTTTGCGCAAATTTTCCATGATGGCCTCGTGATGTTTTTTTAAGACAACACGGCCATGAAGCCTGAAAGGCCTGAGCCTCCATTGCACCTTCATGAGCCGATCCTTGGCCTGCCTATTGGCAGGTGAAGCAGTTCTGACCCATCCGTTCTCGAAAGATTCAAAGATTTTCGAACATTTTTCTGGAACTTTGCCGTACATAGCAGCAGCGAGGCCGCTGCCGACGGCTTCCTCCAGCGGACGAAGTCACGGAACTGACATGTCGATATGCCATTATTTGGGCTAAGTATGTCTTTCTCAAATCGAGTCTGACTATGGGAAGAAGTCACCCCTGGGGGCCAGCATTACCAAGCGCTTTTACTGGCGCGCCAAAGAGCCCAGGAACTCATCGACCTCTAGGGCGCGCGTTGCGCTCACCGCTCCTTCCAGTACGTCCGGAAGCCTGATTCTTAATGTGGAATTCCCTGAGGCTGTTGGCGTCCCTCTGGAACGCTTCTTTGCTGCCCAGGTGTATACCGGCTCTCACCCCGACTCGCTGGATGCCTTGTTGGACAAACGCGTGGATGCTGCGTTTGTGGCCAGTGAGAGTGCCGATGATTACCTGGCACGTGGCTTCATCGACCAGAGCACCCTGCGCGTACTCTGGCGTTCCGCGCCGATTCACTACGACCCGTACGTCTTCCGGGGTGGGTTGTGCGCAGGGCTCAAAACGCAAATTCGCGAGTTGATGCTTTCGCAGTCGGCACTTCTCGCGGATTATTTAGCATCCCAGCACGCGACGGGGTTTGCGCCCGTCGGCCATGAGCATTACCAATCGCTGCTGCGTTTCATACAACCTGAAACGCCCTGATTGACCGGTTCGGTTGTCCGTGCAGTAATCGGCAATCAGCATGCCCCCTGAAACGGACAACGACCGTGCAAAGCCAGATGAGCGACACGAATACCCGCGGATGGATCAATGGATTCATTGGCATGCTTATCTTCAGCGGCTCGCTGCCTGCGACGCGAGTGGCGGTGCTGGAGTTGGATCCCGTTTTCCTGACGGGCGCCCGCGCGACCATTGCCGGCGTTCTGGCCCTGGGGCTTGTGTTGTTTTTCAAGGAGCAGCGTCCTGCTCGACATCAGTTGCTGTCCTTGGCCATTGTTGCGATGGGCGTTGTCGTCGGCTTTCCGTTGCTAACGGCCTTGGCTCTGCAGTACGTGACGTCGGCCCACTCCATTGTTTTTCTCGGCTTACTGCCTCTGGCAACGGCCGCGTTTGGCGTTCTGCGCGGCGGTGAACGCCCCCGTCCCGTATTCTGGTTCTTCTCGATGATGGGCAGCCTTCTGGTGGTTGGCTTCGCTGTGTCCCAAGGCGTTAGCGCATCGCTGAAGGGAGATGTGCTTATGCTGCTGGCTATCCTCGTGTGCGGTCTCGGCTATGCCGAAGGTGCGCAACTGTCCAGGACGCTGGGCGGCTGGCAGGTAATCTCCTGGGCGCTGCTGCTGTCATTGCCGGTCATGGCGTTGCTGGCCGGGTTGTTGATGCCGGTGTCGTTTGCCGAGGTTAGTTTGCCGGCCTGGATAAGCCTGGCGTACGTGTCGGTGTTCAGCATGTTGATCGGCTTTGTGTTCTGGTATCGCGGTCTGGCCCAGGGTGGCATTGCGGCAGTTGGGCAACTGCAGTTGCTGCAGCCGTTCTTCGGCCTGGCGTTGGCCGCCACCTTGCTTCACGAACGGGTCAGCTTGGGCATGCTGGGCGTAACCCTGGCGGTGATTTTCTGTGTGGCGGGTGCGAAACGCTTTTCCAAGTAAAAAAGCGCAGCAGCATCGGCTGATATCTCGGTAGCACGCTGCCAAAACCGGGCGGGATTGGGATATTGTCTTGGCCGCAACCGGAAGTGCCGTGGGCAGTTCCTTCCAGTGAATTCGCAACACGAGGTAGGCAAATGAGCAAGATCGTTTTCATCACCGGGGCCACGTCCGGTTTCGGGCGCGCCGCGGCGCGGCGTTTTGCAGCGGGTGGCTGGTCGCTGGTGCTGTGCGGACGTCGGGTGGAGCGCCTGCAGGAACTGCAGAATGAATTGCGCGAGCAGGTGCCGGTCCATATCGCCGCGCTGGATGTGCGCGATGCCGCCGCCGTGCAGCAGGTCGTGGCTGAATTGCCCGAAGGTTTTCGCCAGATCCACGCGCTGATCAACAATGCCGGCCTGGCCCTCGCGCCCATGCCAGCGCAAAAGGTGGATCTGGCCGACTGGCACACGATGATCGACACCAACGTTACCGGCCTGGTGAACGTGACCCATGCGCTGCTACCCACGCTGATCAAAACCGGCGCTGGGGCCAGCATCATCAATATCGGCTCCACAGCGGGCCAATGGCCTTATCCGGGTAGCCACGTCTATGGCGCCACCAAGGCCTTCGTGCAGCAGTTCAGTTACAACCTGCGCTGCGACCTGATCGCCACCGGTGTGCGGGTTACCGACATTGCGCCGGGCATGGCCGAAACCGAATTCACCCTGGTGCGCACCAAGGGCGACCAGGCAGCCTCGGATCGACTGTATGGGGACACCACACCGCTGGCAGCCGAAGACATCGCCGAGCAGATCTTCTACGTGGCCAACCTGCCGGATCACATCAATTTCAACCGACTGGAAGTCATGCCGACCCGTCAGGCCTGGTCGGCGTTTGCTGTCGATCGCGACTGACGAGCGCGTCAGAGCACTGGGGTAAACCTGTGGGAGTGGACGCCACGCCCTCGTGGCAAGTGCCAGGGGGCAGCGTCCCGCCGTGTCGGTCGATAGCGCTTTACATCTTTCGAGTAACTGTGAAGGCAACAGCCGCAAGCCAGCGCTGGAGCAGGAGCTGGGCGCCCGTTTCTGTGGGTTCGACGAGTTGCTGGGCGAGGCGGATTTTGTCTGCGTAGTGGTGCCGCTCAGCGAGCGGACACACAAGCTGATCGGCCGTCGCGAACTGGCCCTGATGAAGCCCAGCGCGATTCTGGTCAACGTGGCGCGTGGCCCGGTCATCGACGAGGCTGCGCTGGTCGAAGCGCTGCAGAACCGGCAGATCCAGGCCGCCGGGCTTGATGTGTACGAGCAGGAACCGTTGCGCGAATCGCCGCTGTTCGCGCTGAGCAATGTGGTGACCCTGCCGCACGCCGGCTCAGCCACCCATGAAACGCGTCGGGCCATGGTTGAGCTGGCCCTGGATAACCTGGAACAGGCGTTGCTGGGCGGTACGCCGCGTTACCGCGTCAACCCGCGGGTACGCGGGACATAGTGTTCCACTTCCCCAGCGCCGTCCTATGCGACACGTAGAATGACGTTGAGCGCAGCGATACCCCCTAGCGCCGGCATCGTCAAACTTTGCGAAACTCGCGAAACGCCATCACCAACAGCCCGCCGATGAGCAGCACCCCCAGCACGCAATACGCAAGGCTGGCGGTCAGCACACCCAGATGATCCGCTGCCCAACCCACGGCCAGGGTCGGAAGGATGGTACCCAAATAGCCGATGGTGTAGAACGAAGCGATCATCCGACCGCGCTCCGCTTCCGTGGAGGAGTTGGCGACCACGGTTAGCCCGGCCATGAATGAAATGCCATGGCCCAGGCCGATGGTGATCACCGCCGCCAGGAAGATCGCAAACGAGTGGCTGTACAGCGACACGCCAAGCATCGCCAGGCCCAGTCCCATCAGCGTAAAGCCGAGACGGGCGGACGAGTGCAGAGCCAGGCGTGAGGCCGGAATCTGAATGCTGGCGGAAATCATCAAGATCACGCCAATGGACAGACCGCTGATCACGGGGCCGTGCCACGGCAGCATTTCGTCCAGCATGCTCGGTGCGAGGGAAGCGAGCAGGCTGAACAGCGCCGAGGCACAGAAGACGCCCATCGACGCCAGCAAAAATCGCGTCAGGCGCGCTCGCTCCGGCAGGGCGAAGCCAGGCATGAAGGACAGCTGACCAGTCAATGTTTCCCTGACAGGCAGCCGGATGCGCATCAAGGCGATCAGGCAGGCCAGCACCGCGATGAACACCACGATATACGGCATGCGTAATGGCCACGGTAGCCATTGTGCCAGAGCGCCGCAGACGATGGGTCCCATGCCGAAGCCGGCCATGGTCGTGGTGGTGGCGACCACCGGAGCCCGCTTGCTCCACGCCTGCGGCGCATATTTGATCAGAGCAATGGTTGCCGAGGTGCTGGCCATTCCCGAGGCGACGCCGGAAATGAAACGGCCAATGCCCAGGACCCACTCGCTCTGCGCCACCGCGCAGAGGCTCAAACCCAGCAACATGACCACCAGGGCAATTTTCAGCACCCGGGCCGGCCCCATGTAGCCAACCAAACGCCCCAGGAACAGAAACGCGACGATTGCCCCCACCATGTAGTACACGAAAATGGCAGTAATGCCGCTGGTCGGCAGTTGCCAGGCGTTTTGGTAGAGGGGAAACAACGGGCTGATCAGCGAGGCGCCAATCGTGGCGGCGGTCAGCGCCAGGGCGATGGTAATAAAGTCTCTGCGCCCATAAGCAACTGTCGAAGGAGTATCAGACATGTATCAAGCCTTGCACGAGCGTGCGGTATACGAGTTGGACGCGCGGAGGCGGGGAAGGTAGCAAAGCGGACCGGGTGCGCATGGTAGCACTGCATAGAGGCTGGCTGAATTGGCTCATTGTCAACACAACATCGCTGCGCTCACGCCATCCTGCACGCGCAGGACGAGAGTATTAAGAGAGCCAAAAGCACACCGCCCGCCAAGAAGGCGGGCGGTGTGTGGGGTCAGGCCAACTGATCCCAGGGTCGGTCGCCGTTGGCGTCCTTGATGCGGGTGGGCAGGCCCATCTGGTCAAGCAAGGTGAGGAACGGCGCGGCAGGCAGTTCCTCGACGTTGACCATGCGCTTGGCATCCCATTCGCCGCTGACGATCAGGCGCGCGGCGGCCACCGGTGGAACGCCGGCGGTGTAGGAAATGCCCTGGCTGTCCGTCTCGGCGTAGGCGTCCTCGTGGTCGGCGACGTTGTAGATCAACAGTTCGCGTTCTTGGCCGTCCTTGGTGCCCTTGATCAAATCGCCAATGCAGGTCTTGCCGGTGTAACCCGGTGCCAGCGAGGCGGGATCAGGTAGCACGGCCTTGACCACTTTGAGCGGGACGACTTCCAAGCCTTCGGCCGTCTTTACCGGCTGCTCGGAGAGCAGGCCGAGGTTCTTCAGCACGGTGAACACATTGATGTAGTGCTCACCGAAGCTCATCCAGAAGCGGATGTTCGGCACGTTGAGGTGCTTGGACAGCGAATGCACCTCGTCATGCCCGGTGAGGTAGAGATTCTGCTTGCCCACGACCGGCAGATCGTCGGTGCGCTTGACCTCAAACATCGTGTTACTGGTCCATTGGCTGTTCTGCCAGCTCCACACTTGGCCGGTAAACTCGCGGAAGTTGATTTCCGGGTCGAAATTGGTGGCGAAGTACTTGCCGTGGGAGCCTGCGTTCACGTCGAGGATGTCGATCGAGTCGATCTGGTCGAAGTGCCGCTCGGCCGCCAGGGCTGCCCAGGCATTCACCACGCCTGGATCGAAGCCGGCACCGAGAATCGCGGTCACGCCTTTTTCCTGGCACTCGGCCAGATGCTTCCATTCGTAGTTGCCATACCACGGCGGGGTCTCGCAGATCTTGCCCGGCTCTTCGTGAATGGCGGTGTCGAGATACGCCGCTCCGGTCTCCATGCAGGCGCGCAGCACCGACATGTTGAGGAATGCCGAACCGACGTTGATGACGATCTGTGAATCGGTTTCGCGGATCAGCGACTTGGTCGCTTCGATATCCAGCGCGTTCAAGGCGTAGGCCTTGATTTCAGCTGGAACCTTGAGGCTCTCCTTGGCCTTGACGCTTTCGATGATGGCCTGGCATTTGTCGACACTGCGTGAGGCAATGGCGATCTGGCCGAGTTCATCATTGTGTTGCGCACACTTATGGGCCACAACCTTGGCCACACCTCCTGCACCGATGATCAGAACGTTTCTCTTCATTTATCTCCCTCACTGCCGCCTCAGGAGAGGCTGGACAGATAGTCGTCGAAACCAAACTCGCGAACCAACTCGACGTCGCCATCGAGTTGACGCACGGCGATGGCCGGCATCTTGAGTCCGTTGAACCAGTTTTTCTTGACCATGGTGTAACCCGCCGCGTCGATGAACGACAGCCGATCGCCGATGGTCAGCGGACGATCGAATTGGTACTCGCCGAAGATGTCACCCGCAAGACAGGACTTTCCGCACACCATATAAGTGTGCTCGCCCTCGCAGGGTTCCATCTTGGCATCCTGGCGGTAGATCAGCAGATCGAGCATGTGTGCTTCGATGGAGCTGTCCACCACCGCCAGATTCTTGCCGTTGTACAGGGTATCGAGCACGGTCACTTCCAGGGACGCGCTCTGGGTGATCGCCGCTTCGCCCGGCTCCAGGTAGACCTGCACGCCGTAGCGTTCCGAGAAGGCCTTCAGGCGCGCACAGAAAGCGTCCAGCGGGTAACCCTCGCCGGTGAAGTGGATACCGCCACCCAGGCTGACCCACTGGACTTGGTGCAGCAGATGGGCGAAGCGCTCCTCAATGGTGCCGAGCATCTGATCGAACAGCTCGAAGCTGCCGTTCTCGCAATTGTTGTGGAACATGAAGCCGGAAATCTGCTCGATGACGCCTTCGATCTTCACCGGGTCCCATTCGCCCAGACGGCTGAACGGACGCGCCGGGTCGGCCAGCAGGTAGTCGGAGCTGCTCACCTGCGGGTTGACACGCAGGCCGCGCACGGCACTGCTCGAGGCCTCGGCGAAGCGCTGCAGTTGACCGATGGAGTTGAAGATGACCTTGTCGGAGTTGGCCAGCATCTCGTCGATTTCGTCATCGGCCCAGGCCACGCTGTAGGCGTGGGTTTCGCCAGCGAACTTCTGACGGCCCAGCTTGAGCTCGTAAAGCGACGACGAGGTGGTGCCGTCCATGTACTGCTGCATCAGGTCGAACACTGACCAGGTGGCGAAGCACTTGAGCGCCAGCAGGGCCTTGGCCCCCGACTGTTTGCGCACATAGGCAATCTTCTCGAGATTGACCAGCAGCTTCTGTTTATCGATCAGGTAGTAAGGTGTCTTGATCATCTTGAATTCCGTGCCAATTCAGCCGGCAGAAGGGGTGGTTGTCCCCTCCCGTTAAAAGAGGACGCGGATTGTGCCCACAACTGGCGATGACTGAAAGGTCAGAGAGCGATTTTGTGGCTTTTCATCAGGGATGTGGGGGGTGGAATTATGCCCAGATTGCATCGGCAGTCGGCGTTTTCGCTGCCGCCCGAAGTAAGAACTGCTCGAATCCCCTGCCGGCTCATCGGACAAGTGGGCCTGGAGCAGGGTAACTACCCCCTGCGGCAAATGGCGTTTGGGGTACATTCTTCGCGGCCGTTAATCGGTAGTTAATCTTCTTTCGCCATGCTCGTGCCTGTAGTGGGTGCCCGTGGCGCTGTTAAATTTCGGAGTACCGATGCTGACGTTGAATGTTGGGCCGCTGGCCCTGGCGATTCCCCATGTGTTGCTGTTTAGCGGCGTATTGCTGGCCATCGTCACCGGCTGGTGGGTGGGGCGGCGTGCGGGGCGCAATCCCGAGCCGCAGCTGTTGCGCTTGTTGCTGGTGGCCGTGCTGGTGGCGCGTCTGGCGTTCGTCGTCAGCTATTTCGAACATTACCGCGACGACGTGTGGCGCGTAGTGGATATCCGTGACGGCGGTTTCATCGCCTGGCCCGGCGTGCTGGCCGGGCTGGCGCTGGGCGCTTGGCAGGCATGGCGTGACCGCGGACTGCGCAAGCCGCTCGGCCTGGCGTTGCTGGTCGGCGTGCTGAGCTGGGGAGGCAGTCATTTCATCTGGCATTCCCTGGAACACGGCACCCGGCTGCCGGATATGGCGCTGTACGACAACCGGGGCGCAGCGGTTTCGTTGAGCGATTATCAGGGCAAACCGCTGGTCATCAACCTGTGGGCCACCTGGTGCCCGCCGTGCCGAAGGGAAATGCCGGTGCTGGCCGAGGCACAGGCGCATAACGCTGACATGACGTTCCTGTTCGTCAACCAGGGTGAAGGGCAGGGGGAGGTCAACCGCTTTACGGAAAGCACCGACCTGGACCTGCGCAATGTGCTGCTCGACCAGGGCGGGCGCCTCGGCCAGCACATTGGCTCGCGGGCGCTGCCCACAACCCTGTTCTATGACGCCGAAGGCCGCCAGGTGGGCAGCCATCTGGGCGAACTGTCGCGAGCCAGCCTGGCGCGCGCCCTGGAAGCCCTGCACGAGGATACCCAGCCATGATGCCTGTCCGGCGGTTCTCCCTGCTGGTGGCGGGTTTCGGCCTGCTGGCCTTGCGCTCGCTGGCCACGCCGAGGAGCTGCCGGCGCCGATCAAGGCGGTCGAAGCTCGCGGCGCGCAAATCGTCGGCACGTTTCGGGCGCCGGCCGGCCTCCTGGTTGGCCTGCTGCGCGCCGACAGCGCCGCAAGGTCCGCAGCCTTGCTGCGCGAGCCTCGGCCGGCCGCCGCTCTCGCGGCCCATGAGTCGGCCGGCAAGGCCAGCACGCTCAAACCGCTCGGCGAGATTCCCGCACCGCTTCAGCGCCACCTGGATGACAACCTCGAATGGATGAGCGAGCTGGACGCCATGGCGATGCCGGCGATTTTCTACCGCGATACTCAGGGGCGCCTGCAGCAGCAACAGGGTGCCGCGCGTCCGCAAGCGCTGACGGAGATCCTGGGGCGCGCTGATTGAGGTTGATTTCCGTTGGTTAATCAATCGCTTGCGATTATCTCGAAACTACTTCTCATTTCTATCTTAAGTTATTGATTCGTACGTTGATATGGGTCAGTAGGGCTGGTCTACGGGCTGGGTAAAATGCTTGAGAGAGATTTAGTTGCATTGCAGCCTTGCACTGCTAACCAGAGGTAAATCATGAGCAAGTCACCCTGTGATCAACCCCCATCCTCAGGCCGGCGCGGCCTGCTCAAGGACCTGCTGGGCCTGAGCGCCGCCGTGAGTCTGCTGCCCCTGGCCAGTACCGCCCAGGCCGGCATCGGCGACCAGCCGCCCCGGCGCCCGGGCATCGAGGGCAAGCGCTACGGCATGCTGGTCGACCTGCGCAAGTGCATCGGCTGCCAGGCCTGTACGGTGAGCTGTTCGGTGGAGAACCTGCCGCCGATCGGCCAGTTCCGCACCACCGTGCTGCAGTACGAGGTTACCGAGAGCCCCGACGCGCCATCGGCGCTGATCAACCTGCCGCGCCTGTGCAACCACTGCGACGAGCCGCCGTGTGTGCCGGTCTGCCCGGTGCAGGCGACCTTCCAGCGCACCGACGGCATCGTGCTGGTCGACAACGAACGCTGCGTGGGCTGCGGCTACTGCGTGCAGGCCTGCCCGTACGACGCGCGCTTCATCAACCACGAGACCCAGACCGCCGACAAGTGCACCTTCTGCGAGCACCGCCTGGAGGTCGGGCTGCTGCCGGCCTGCGTGGAAAGCTGCGTGGGCGGCGCGCGGGTGATCGGTGACCTCAACGACCCGCAGAGCGAGATTTCCCGCCGGATGGACGCCCACAAGGACGAGATCCGCGTCCTCAAGCCGGACATGAACACCGACCCGCACGTGTACTACATCGGCCTGCCCGAGGCCTTCGTCAATGAAGTCGACGGCCAGGCGGGCATCCGTCTGATCGCCAAGCATTAAGGACGCCGCCATGCAGATCGTTGAACTGCTGACCCCCGACTACGAAGCCGCCTGGCTGCCCTGGGCGGTGCAATATTTCTTCTTCATCGGCATCGCCGCCACTGCCGCGCTGACCGCCGCCATCCTGGCGTTCGGCAAGCCCGGGTCGCCGTCGGCGCGCCTGCTGCCGGCGGCGGTGGTGGTGCTGCTGGTCACGGCCATTGCCGCGCCGGTCTCGCTGCTGGCCGACCTGCACCAGCCGGGGCGCTTCTGGCATTTCTATGCGCACTCCACGCCCTGGTCGTGGATGTCCATCGGCGCCTACCTGCTGCCGCTGTTCGTGATGCTGGCCCTGGGTTTCTGCCTGCTGTGGTGGCTGCGTCGCCCGCGCCTGCTGCGCCTGACCGGCCTGGCCCTGGCGCTGCTGGCGGTGAGCATCCTGGTCTACACCGGCGCCGAGATCATGGTGGTGCGCGCGCGGCCGCTGTGGAACACCCTGCTGCTGCCGTGGAACTTCGCCGTCACCGGCTGGCTGGCCGCCCTCGGCGCCATGCTGCTGGTCGGCCGCTGGCTGCCGGGCGGTCTGCCGGCGATGCCGCTGGAACTGCTGCGTCGCCTGGGCATCAGCGCGCTGGTGCTGGTGGTGCTGGGCGTGCTGGTGTGGGTGGCTACCGGCAGTCTCGGGCTGGATCCGTCGTTCCCCGCGGCGCTGCGCCTGTTCGAAGACTTCCCGGTGTGGCGCCTGAGCCTGCTCGGCGCGGTACTGAGCGGTCTGCTGATGCTGGCGATGCTGGCACGGCCCGCGTCGCGCCTGGGCGGCACCGGCTACTCCTTGCTGGTGGCGCTGGCCATGCTGGCCTCGGCCTGGGTGTTCCGCTGGGTGGTGTTCATGAGCGTGCAGGGCGTACCCAAGTACGGCGCCGGCCTGTACCTGTACAGCATGCCGCTCGGTGGTGACGGGCTGCTGGGCATCCTCGGCATGTTCGGCCTGTGCCTGGCGCTGCTGGTCGCCGTGGTGTTCGTGCTGGAACGCTTTCCTTCTTACAACCCGGCCCGCGCCGGTCACTGATCAGGAGTCGATGACATGACCGACAAGACCAAGCAACAGGAAGACCTGCAGGACGCCGGCCGGCGCAAGGTGATCACCCAGGGCGCCGCCGTCGCTGGCGGCCTGGCGGTGTTCGCCGCCGGCTACAGCGAAACCGTCAGCCGGGCAGTGACCGGGCTGGTGCACGGCACCGCCGGCACGCCCACCGCCGACGCCGTGCGCGGCAATTCGCTGACCCCGGAATTTCGCCTCGATCCGCTGACCGGCGCGCTCTCCACTCAGCCGGGGCAGACCGTCAGTCCGTCGGTGTGCCTGGGTTGCTGGACCCAGTGCGGCATTCGCGTGCGGGTGGACAACGAGGCCAACTGCATCATTCGCGTGGCTGGCAACCCCTACCACCCGCTGGCCACCACCCAACCGGCGGACATGCAGACCCCGGTGCGCGACGTTTACAGCGCGCTGGGCGGCGATGCCGGCATCGAAGGCCGTGCCACCGCCTGCGGTCGCGGCGCGGCAATGTTCGAGCAGCTGACCAGCCCCTATCGCGTGCTGCAGCCGCTCAAGCGCGTGGGCAAGCGCGGGGAGGGCAAGTGGCAGACCATCTCCTTCGAGCAACTGATCGAGGAAGTCTGCGAGGGCGGCGATCTCTTCGGCGAAGGCCATGTCGACGGCCTGCGCGCCATCTATGACCGCGAGACGCTGATTGACCCGGCCAACCCGGAGTACGGCCCGCTGAGCAACCAGCTGCTGTTTACCGATGCCGGCAACGAAGGCCGTACGCCATTCGTGCGCCGCTTCACCCAGCAGTCGTTCGGCAGCGTCAACTTTTCCAACCACGGTTCCTACTGCGGTCAGAGCTACCGGGTGGGCACCGCCGCGGCGCTTGGCGACCTGCCGGGCATGCCCCATGGCAAACCGGACTGGGACAATGCCCGTTTCGGCCTGTTCATCGGCACCGCGCCGGCCCAGGCTGGCAACCCGTTCCAGCGTCAGGGCCGGCAACTGGCCGAGGCCCGTACCCGCACCGACAAGCCGGTATTCGAATACGTGGTGGTGTCGCCGACCCTGCCGGCCACTTCCAACGTGCTCAGCGACGACAGCGAGTGGCTGGCGGTCAAGCCGGCCGGCGACCTGGCGCTGGTGATGGGCATGATCCGCTGGATCCTCGACAACCGCCGCTTCGACGCGGGCATGCTGTCCCAGCCGGGGCCGGCGGCCATGCAGGCGGCCGGCGAGGCCTCGTGGAGCAACGCCACCCACCTGCTGGTGGAGGACCCCGAGCACCCACGCTTCGGCACTTTCCTGCGCGGCGCCGACCTGGGCTGGAGCGAGGCCGAAGCCTATGTGGTGCAGCGCGCCGATGGCGAGCTGGCGGCGCACACCCGGGCCGAACCGGCCGAGCTGTTCGTCGAGCGCACGGTGACGCTGGATGGCCAGCCGGTGCGCGTCACCAGCTCACTGAGCCGCCTGCGCGCCGAAGCCCGGCGCATGAGCCTCGAGGAGTACGCCCGTGAATCCGGCGTGCCGCTGGAGAAGATCACCGCCCTGGCCGAGCGCTTCACCAGCTACGGCAAGCAGGCGGTGGCCAACTCCCACGGCGGCACCATGAGTGGCTCCGGCTTCTATACCGCCTATGCCATCGGCATGCTCAACACCCTGATCGGCAACCTCAACGTCAAGGGCGGCCTGGTGGTGGACGCCGGCCAGTTCCCGCCGTTCGGCCCGGGGCCGCGCTACAACATCGGTGGCTTCGCCGGCAAGGTCGACCCCAAGGGCGTGGCCCTGTCACGCCATCGCTTCCCCTACGAAAAGAGCAGCGAATACCGCCGCAAGAAAGAGTCCGGCCTATCCCCGTACCCGGCCAAGGCGCCCTGGTACCCGGCGGTCGGCGGCCTGAGCTCGGAAATGATCGCCGCCGCCCTGGATGGCTACCCGTACCGCGCCAAGGTGTGGATCAACCACATGGGCAACCAGGTGTACGGCATTGCCGGCTGGCGGCACGTGATCGAGGAGCGCCTGCGCGATCCGAAGCTGATGCCGCTCTCCATCGCGGTCAACCCGTTCATCAACGAAACCGCCGCCCTGGCCGATTACATCGTGCCGGATACCCTGACCTATGAGAGCTGGGGTGTCTCGGCGCCTTGGAACGGCGTGGTGGCCAAGGCCTCCAGCGTGCGCTGGCCGGTGGTCGAGCCGCGCGTGGCGAAGACGGCCGAGGGTCAATCGATCAGCCTGGAAAGCTTCCTGATCGCCACCGCCAAGCGCCTCGGCATGCCGGGCTTCGGCGCCGGCGCGATCCGCGACGCCGATGGCAACCGTTACGACCTGAACAGCGCCGCCGATTTCTACCTGCGCGGCTTTGCCAACATCGCCTACGCCGGCGGCCAACCGGTGCCGGAGGCCAGCGACGACGACCTGGCGCTCACCGGTGCGCAGCGCCATGCCGAGCAGTTGCAGCAACGCCTCAAGCCCGAGGAATGGCGGCGCGTGGCGCTGCTGATGAGCCGGGGCGGGCGCTTCGCGCGTATCGAAGATGCCTGGAACGACAAGGGGCAAGTGCGCCAGGGCTACACCAAGCCGCAGCAGATCTGGTACGAGGACCTGGCCAAAATGCGCCACTCGCTGACCGGCGAGCGCTACAGCGGTTGCCCGACCTGGTATCCGGTGCGCATGGCCGACGGTCGCGCGATGCGCGAGCTGTACGGCGAGGATCAGTGGCCGCTGCTGATGATTTCCTTCAAGTCGCACCTGATGAGCGCGTTCTCCATCGGCGCCGACCGCTTGCGCCAGGTGCACCCGCATAACCCGGTGTACCTACACCGCGCCGATGCGGCGCGCCTGGGCATCGGTCATGGCGACAAGGTGCGCCTGGTCACGCCGGGCGGCGCGCGGGAAGGGGTTGCACTGGTGCGTGACGGGCTGATGCCCGGCACCGTCGCCGTGGAGCACGGCTACGGCCACACCGAGCTAGGGGCGCGCGCCCACCAGGTGGATGGCCAGCCCATGCCGCACAACCCGGCGCTGGGGGCGGGGGTCAACCTCAACGACCTCGGTTTCGGCGATCCGACCCGTCCGGACACCAACGTGTGGATCGACTGGGTCTCGGGCGCGGCGGTACGCCAGGCCCTGCCGGTGCGCATCGAGCGGGTCTGAGTCGGCGGCACGTCAAGCGCCGGGCCAGGAGTAATCCTGGCCCGGCGTTTTTGTGTCCGGGATTCAAAGGCGTGAAACGATGCCGGTTGGTGGTAGTTAAAAATCTATTGCCAGATAAAATATAAAAACATATATTGTTTTCGGCTTAGATGAGCGAGGCAACATGACTACCCATACCATTTCCCTGGACATCGAGAAACTGCGCGCCAATGCCGACAGCGCCGGCCAGTTGCTGAAGGCGTTAGCCAATCCCGACCGTTTGCTGCTGCTCTGTCAGTTGTCCCAAGGCGAACGCAACGTGAGTGAACTGGAAGCCTTGCTGGGTATCCAGCAGCCGACGCTCTCCCAGCAACTGGGCGTGTTGCGTCGTGAAGGTCTGGTGGAGACCCGCCGCGAGGGCAAGCAGATTTACTACCGGATCAGCAGCCCCGAGGCGCTGGCGGTAATTTCCACCCTGTATCAACTGTTTTGCGCCAAGGAGTCGACATGATCATTGATTGGGCACATTTCACGCCCTGGTCTTCATTGGCCGGAGGCGCGCTGATCGGCCTGGGCGCCGGTCTGTTCGTGATGTTGAACGGCCGTATCGCCGGCATCAGCGGCTTGCTCGCCAGCCTGCTGGAGCGGGGCGGCGAAGGGCGCGGCGAAAAAGGCCTGTTTCTGCTGGGGATCCTGGTCGCGCCGCTGTTGTGGCTGGTCTTCTCCGCCCTGCCGGTGCCGCAATTCCAGACCAACGGGTTGGGCCTGCTGGTGGCCGGCGTGCTGGTCGGGGTAGGCACCCGGTATGGCTCCGGCTGCACCAGCGGTCATGGCGTGTGTGGCATTTCCCGCCTGTCGCCCCGTTCCATGGCCGCGACCGCTGCGTTCATGGCCAGCGGGTTTGTCACGGTGTTCGTCCTGCGTCATCTGTGGGGAGGCTGATATGCGCAAAGTGACTGCTTTTGCCGCCGGATTGCTGTTCGGCATTGGTTTGCTGCTGTCGGGCATGGCCGATCCGGCCAAGGTCATCGGCTTTCTTGATCTGGCCGGCCACTGGGACCCGTCGCTGGCGCTGGTCATGGGCGGCGCGGTCGCCGTGGCTTTTGTGCCCTTCACCTGGGCGCGCCGACAGAGCCGTTCGCTGCTGGGCGCTCCCATGCATCTGCCCCAGAAGCGCGAGCTGGATCGTCGCCTGATCGGCGGCAGCCTGCTGTTCGGCATCGGCTGGGGGATTGCCGGCATCTGTCCGGGACCGGCCGTGGCGCTAGTGCTGACCGGCTACTGGCAGATCCTGCTATTTGTGTTCGCCATGTTCACGGGAATGTGGCTGTTTTCTGCGCTGGAACGCCGGCGCGCCTGATGACCTGGAGGTCGCTATGAAAATCAATGTGGGAACCCTGGATCGCACGCTGCGCATTGCCATTGGCGTATTGCTCATCGCCCTGAGCCTGTTCGGTGTGATCGGCTGGTGGGGCTGGATCGGCGTGCTGCCGCTGGTCACCGGACTGTTCCGCTTCTGCCCCGCGTATCCACTGCTCGGCATCAGCACCTGCAAGAACACCTGCAAGCGCTCCTGAAGCGCACCTGCCAACAAGGAATGATCATGAAAACCATCAGTGTTCAGGGCAGCATGGGTAACGGCTTCGCCATCGACATGACCTGCGGCAATCATCAGGTGCTGATCGACCAGCCGCGTGCGGCGTTCGGCACCGATACCGGCCCGAGTCCGCTGGAGTTGATCCTGGCGGCGCTGGGCGGCTGCTTCGGCACCATCGGGCGTTTCCTGGCGCACCAGCGCAAGATCGAACTGCGCGGCATGCGCTTCGAGATCGAGGCGGACTACGACCCGGCCGGCCTGCTGGGCCGCGATAAAACCGTACGGCCCGGCTTTCAGGACGTGCGCGTGCGCGTCGACATCGATGCGGACCTGAGCCATGAAGAGAAACTGGAGTTTATGCATGAAGTTGAGCGGCGCTGCCCGCTGGCGGACAACCTGCTGAACGGCACCCGTCTGCACACCGAGTTGGCGGTTTAGGTCCCAGGAGGAGAGGAAGGCATGCAACCGGTCATCGAGGCGTTTTTCGACCCCGCTACCTACACGTACAGCTATGTGGTCAGTGACCCGGCCACAGACCGCTGTGCCATCGTCGATCCGGTGCTGGATTACGACCCGGCTTCGGGCCGCACCTCCCATGCCAGCGCCGACAGGCTGATTGCCTATGTGCGCGAACACGAGCTGCAGGTGGAGTGGCTGCTGGAAACCCACGTGCATGCCGACCATCTCTCCGCGGCGGCCTATATCCGCTCGACGCTCGGCGGCACGCTGGCCATTGGCGCGCAGATCTCCCAGGTACAACGGACCTTCGGCCCGCTGTTCAACGCCGAGGCCGGCTTTGCCACGGACGGCAGTCAGTTCGACCGCCTGTTCGCCGATGGCGAGCGCTTTGCAATTGGTTCTCTCGAAGCGCGTGCCCTTCACACGCCGGGACATACGCCTGCGTGCATGACCTACTTGATTGACGATGCCGCTTTCGTCGGTGACACGCTGTTCATGCCGGACTACGGGACCGCCCGCTGCGACTTTCCCGGCGGAGACGCACGTGCCCTGTATCAATCGATCCAGCGCCTGTTTGAACTGCCTGACGACACCCGATTGTTCATGTGCCACGACTACCTGCCGGAGGGGCGCACCGAGCATCACTACCAGAGCACCGTGGGCGAACAGCGTCAGCGCAATGTGCAAGCCCATCAGGGCGTCAGCGAGGACCAGTTCGTGACCATGCGCCAGGCGCGTGATGCCACGCTGGACATGCCGGTGCTGATCCTGCCTTCGGTGCAGGTCAACATGCGCGCCGGCGAGCTGCCGCCGGCGGAAGACAACGGCGTGCGTTACCTGAAAATCCCGCTGAACCAGCTCTGAGGTACACCGATGAACGTGCGCCGCTGGTTCCCCTTCAGGCACTGGCTTCCCGGCTACCGTCGGGAAACCGCGCTTCAGGATGGACTGGCGGCGCTGATCGTCACCTTGATGCTGATCCCGCAAAGCCTGGCGTATGCGCTGCTGGCCGGGCTGCCGCCGCAGGCGGGTCTGTACGCCAGCATCTTGCCGTTGATCGCCTATGCGCTGTTTGGCTCCAGCCGCACCCTGGCGGTGGGGCCGGTGGCGGTGATTTCGCTGATGACGGCCGCCGCGCTGACGCCCTTGTTCGTTCCGGGCAGTGCCGAGTACCACGGCGCCGCGCTGCTGCTGGCGCTGCTGTCCGGGTTGCTGCTGGTCGGCATGGCCGTGTTGCGTTTGGGCTTTCTGGCCAGTTTTCTCAGTCATCCGGTGATTTCCGGCTTCATAACCGCTTCGGCACTGCTGATTGTCCTGAGCCAGTTACGCCACCTGTTTGGCATACCCCTGCAGGGCTCGACATTGCCGGAGCTACTGCCGCGTCTGTTGATCCTGCTGCCGCAGCTGCACATGCCGACGCTGATTCTCGGCGTCGTCAGCCTGGCGCTGCTGTGGTGGGCTGGCGCGCCGTTTACGGAGCTGCTGCGGCGGCACGGCGGGTCCGTCACCTGGAGCCGGATCATGCCGGCGTTGCTGCTGGTGCTGTCGATTGCGGTGGTCGGCGGGCTGGGCCTGGCGCAGCAGGGCGTAGCGGTGGTGGGTGAAATTCCCCGGGGCTTGCCGGTGCCGCAGTTGCCGGAGTGGGACTGGATGTTGGCGCGTCAGCTATTGCCAGCGGCGCTGCTGATCAGCCTGGTCGGCTTCGTCGAGTCGGTGTCGGTGGGGCAAAGTCTGGCAGCCCGCCGCCGTGAGCGCATCGATCCGAACAATGAACTGGCCGGGCTCGGTGCGGCCAATCTGGCGGCTGCAGTGGCGGGAGGTCTGCCCGTCACGGGAGGCTTTTCTCGCTCCGTGGTCAACTTCGACGCCGGCGCCCGCACCCCGATGGCCGGGGTGTTCAGCGCTTTCGCCATGGCCGTGGGTGTGCTGTTCTTCACCCCCTGGCTGCGCGATCTGCCGCAGGCGGTGCTGGCGGCGACCATCATCGTCGCCGTGTTGAAGCTGGTGGACCTTCGCTCCTTGCGCCGTACCTGGCGCTATTCGCGGCAGGATGGCGCCGCTCAGCTCGCCACGCTGCTTGGCGTGTTGCTGGTTGGCGTTGAGGTGGGTGTGTTGCTCGGCATGGGTCTGTCGCTGCTGTTGTTTCTCTGGCGTACCAGTCGGCCGCACATGGCGGTGGTGGGACAGTTGCCGGGCAGTGAGCATTTTCGCAACGTCGAGCGCTTCGAGGTGGTGCAAAGCCCGAAGGTGCTGTCGCTGCGGGTGGATGAGAGCCTGTACTTCCCCAATGCCCGCTACCTGGAGGAGCGCATCACCGAGCTGGTGGCCCAGCAGCCGGCGATCGAGCACCTGGTCCTGATGTGCTCGGGCGTCAACCTGATCGACGCCAGCGCTCTGGAAAGCCTGGAAATGATCGTCGAGCGGCTGCGGACCGCCGGTATCCAGCTGCATCTGTCCGAAGTCAAGGGGCCGGTTATGGACCGACTCAGGCGCTCGGAATTTCTCCACTGTTTCGGTGGGCGGGTGTTCGTCAGCCAGTTCCAGGCCCTGGCCGAACTGGACCCGGAGATCACCCGTAGTGCGCTAGCCCGGCAGAGCGGAAGCTCGATTGCCACCTCCTGATAACGTGCGCGTGCACCAATCAGGGCGTAATCGAACCGCTCTGCAGGGCAGGCGTGGGCTTCAGCGCATGTCGAACAGCTCCTGATGGAAGTCGGCTTCGGCCAGGCCTTGGGCCTTGAAATCCTCCCTCAGCGCCTGTCCGAAGCCGGCCGGGCCGCAGAACCAGAACGTCGCCGCCGACCATTCCGGCACCAGACGACGGATGCGCTCACCGTCCAGCCGGCCGTCTCGGGTTGTCACCAGCAGGTGCAGGCGTACCCCGGCGCGTTGCGCAAGCTGGCGAACCCGTTCGATAAACCCTTCATCCGGCTCGTTGGTGCTGTAGAACAGATCGATGTCCTTGCCATCCGGCTGCTTGGCCAGCGCCAGCAGGCGAGCAATGAACGGGGTGATGCCGATACCGCCGGCAACCCAGATCTGGCGCGACTTGCCGCAGCTGAAGTCGAACCGACCATAGGGCCCTTCAATGCTGACCAGATCGCCGACCTTCACGGTGTCGGGCAGTGTGTTGGTGTAGTCACCCAGTCCCTTGACCAGGAAAAACATGCGGCCATCGCCGTGCCAGGCCGAGGAGATGGTGTACGGGTGGGCGCCTTCGTGCGGGTCGAGGGTCACGAAGGCGAACTGACCGGCCTGATGGCCGGGCCAGCGGTCTTTCAGCATGAGGGCGAACTTCAGCACGCGGTTGTCGCGGTGGTGCAGCACTTCCTCGATTTCTCCCACGACGCGGCGCTTGTAACCGACGCGGTGGAACAGCGAGACAGAGGCGGCAACGGTGCCGCCGGCCATCAGGGCCAGCATCAGCAGGCCGATGGGTGCGCTCCAGAAATCGAACGGCATCAGCACCACCGAATGCACGACCAGCGCCAGGTAGACCAGCGCCAGCAAACGGTGAGTCTTGAAGAAATGCCGGTAGGGAAAGCGTTTGAGCAGCGCCAAAGCGACCAGCACGACCAGTGCGTAGAACGCCCATTCGCCAATGCTTTCGGCCAGGCCGCGCTGGCTGCGGAAGAAGCGGAACAGCTCAACCGCCTGTTCAGGCTGCGGACCCTTGCGTGGCTTGGTCAACAGGCCCCAGCCCACCGCCCATTTGGTGCCTTGGGCCCATAGCCAGTGGATGATCGATACCACCAGACCGGTAATGCCCAGCCACTTGTGCAGCCGGTAGGTCTTGTCCAGGCCGCCGAACAGCGGCTCAATGATTACCGGTCGCAGCGCCAGCAGCATGCCAATACTCATCACACCGATGCCGACGATGCCGGTGTAAGTCACCAGCATATGGCGCACATCGAAATAGCCGAAGTTGGCCGGCAGCAGTGGATCGGCCAGCAGCCAGAGCCCGGTAAGAACCAGCAGCAGGGCCAGATAACCGATCTTGATGGGTTTCATGCGGACATCTCAAGGCTGACATTCAGGCATTGTCCGCTCTGTTCGGAGAGGTGCCATGACCGGAGTCAACGATCGCCGGGGCGCTGCATAATCTCCAGCGCGATGCCCAGGGCAATGCCAATACCGATGCCCAGTGTGATGTTGCCCATTAGCGCACCGATGCTCACGCCAAGCAGGGTGCCGATGGTTAGCCATTTTGCCGACATGTATAGGTGCCCCCACCCTCGCATGAGGGGAGCTGCTCCACCGGTATATTCCAAAAGGATGGCGCAGAGCGGAAAGCTAACCCGCAACGGGGCTTTGCGGGCAATGACCTACAAGGCCCTACCCAGGTGGCCTCACTGCATCAGGCTACCGTCCGCATCGCCATCCAAACGCAGGCCCTCGACACCGATTTCCTCTTCCAGTGCCAACAGATAATGGCGCAGGGCACGGCGAGTAGCCTGTTCGCGCAGGCTATGGCGTACCCGCTCGGCAACCTGTTCGTAAGGCAGTGGACGGGCTTCGTGACGCTCATCAATGCTGATGAGGTGCCAGCCGTAGCGCGAGGCCAGCGGGCGATCATGCAACCCTTCTGGCAAATGCTGCAGGGCGCGATCCAGTTCGGCGACCGTTTGCCCGGCGCCGAGCCAGCCCAGTTCACCGCCATCCTCCTTGGACGGGCAGGCCGAATAACGCTGAGCCAGTTCAGTGAAACGCCCCGGCGCATCGTTCAGTTGGCGCAGCAGCTTCTGGCCGAGGCGGTATTGGGCGTCGCGGGCACGGGGATCGTCCGGGGCTGCCGCAAGCAGGATATGCCGCACCCGCAACCTGGCGGGTGTAGAAAAGCGCTGCCGGTGGGTCTCGAAAAAGCGTAGGCAGGCTGCATCGTCGGGTTCCGGCACCTCCAGCTCATGCTCCAGCAGAACGGCCATGGCTTCATCGTTTTCTTGCCCCTCGGCATCCACCACCGGCGGCAACCCCAGCTCTGCGGCGCGCTGGCTGAGCAGTTCGCGCACCACTAGCGCGCGGGCCGCCTGGAGCTGGGCTTCGGCCAGCGAGGCGGCCGGGTGGAAGGGTGTTTCCCGGGCGATTTCCGCTTCGCCGAACTCCACCAGGCCGACACGAATAACCGGCGCAGGCGCGTCCTGCAGGGTTTTGATATCGATCAGTTCCATCACAAATCTCCCACTCAGCCGCGTTTGCGCACGATCTGGTAATTACGCCCCAAGTAGCCCAGCGGAATGCTCCAGACATGCACCAGCCGGGTGAAGGGGAACAGGAAGATGATGGTCAGGCCTACAAAGATGTGCACTTTGTAGATCCACGAGACTTCTTCCAGGTAGTTCGCCGCGCTGCCGTTGAAGAACACGATAGCCTGCGCCCAAGAGGCCAGGGTAAGCATCACGTCGCCCTCCAGGTGGCCGAGGGAAAAGATGATGGTGACCATGCCCAGGCAGGCCTGGAACACGATCAGCACCAGGATCAGGTTGTCCATCGCCCCCGACGTTGCCCTGACACGGGGATTGAAAAAGCGCCGGTACAGCAGCATGCCGCCGCCCACGATCACCATGGCCCCGGCGATGCCGCCGATGATGATGGCCAACAGTTGCTTGTCGCCTGCGCTGATGAAGCGTCCGTAGATCCAGTGGGGCGTGAGCATGCCGAACAGGTGGCCGAAGAAGATCACCAGCATGCCGACATGGAACAGGTTGCTGGCCAGGCGCATGTTCTTTTTCGACAGGATCTGGCTGGAGTGCGCCTTCCAGGTGTACTGCCCGTGGTCGTAGCGCAGCAGGCTGCCAACCAGAAACACGGTGCCGGCTAGGTAGGGGTAATAGCCGTAGATCAGGTAATGCAGGTATTCGGCGAACATGGCGGCGCTCCTACTGGTGACTGTCGGTCGCTGGCGACGACGGGCTGGCGGGCATGACGTTGACGACCTGCGGGGTCGACGCGTATTTGCGTTCGGCCAGGCGGCGCCCTTCGGCCGATTGCAGCGCGCAGTCTTCGTCGGACGTGGCCGAAAAGCGCACGACTTCTTCTTCCCAGACTTGATCCAGCGCCTGTGGCGTGTGGTCCGGCTCCTCGGCGGCCACGGTCGGACGGTGCTGGTCGATCTGCTCGGTGGCGCCAATCAGCGCGAGCAACGCGTGGGGCACCAAGGCATGCAGGGCGTTGCGCTCCTCCAAACGCGCGGTAAGCAGGGCGAGGATGTGGCTGATCTCACCCAGCCAGCGGCCAATCTCCTGTTCGTCACGGGTCGACAGGTATTCGAGGAACAATGGCAGGTGATCCGGCAGTTCGCGGGCGTCCAGGGCAAAACCAGCGGCTTCGTATTCGGCCAGCAGGTCGACCATCGCCTGGCCACGGGCGCGGGACTCGCCGTGCACATGCTCGAACAGCAACAGCGAGGTGGCGCGCCCGCGGTCGAACAGCTCGACATACTCGGCCTGCAGATCCAGCAGCGGGGCCTGGGCCAGGTGCAGACACCAGTCGGCAAAGCGCGCGCGCAGGTGGGTATCCAGGCGCGCTTCGCCCGTCAGGATGCTTGCCAGTTCGTCGGCCGCTTGCTGCAGGTCGGCCGTTGGATAGTCGAGCAGCCGAGCCAAGACACGCAGGCTGCGCAGGCCTTGAGTGGTCTCGAGGGTGACGCTGGCTGGACTATTCATGGCGCATGTCCTCCAGGGGGTCGAAGCTTTCCACCGGTTTGACCAAGGTGGTGGTGGCTTTTTTGCCGCCGAACAGACTGGTCTGGTTCTTGCCGCCCTGGCAGCCGTTGCCGAAGGTGAAGCCGCAACCGTTGCGTTCGGGGTAGGCGTCGCGCGCCATTTCCCGGTGGGCGGTGGGGATCACGAAGCGATCCTCATAGTTGGCGATGGCCAGGTAGCGGTACATGTCCTCGACCTGCGCCTGGCTGAGGCCGACCTGATCGAGCACGTCGGTGTTGAGCACGCCGTCCACGTGCTTGCCGCGCATGTACACGCGCATGGCCATCAGGCGCTTAAGGGCCAGCACCACCGGCGCCTCGTCGCCGGCGGTGAGCATGTTGGCCAGGTAGCGCACCGGAATGCGCAGCGACTCGATCTTCGGCAGCACGCCGTCGAACTCGATGTGCCCGGCCTCGGCAGCGGATTGAATGGGCGACAGCGGCGGCACGTACCAGACCATCGGCAGGGTGCGGAACTCCGGGTGCAGCGGCAGCGCCAGGCCCCAGTCCATGGCCAGCTTGTACACCGGCGAGGCCTGCGCGGCCTTGATCACGTTGTCGGTCACGCCGTCCTTGCGCGCCTGGGCGATGATCGCCGGGTCATGGGGGTCGAGGAAGATATCGCACTGGCGCCGGTACAGGTCGCGCTCATCCGGCGCGGCAGCCACTTCGCCGATGCGGTCGGCGTCATACAGCAGCACGCCTAGGTAGCGGATGCGGCCCACGCAGGTTTCCGAACAGACCGTCGGCTGGCCGACCTCGATGCGCGGGAAGCAGAAGATGCATTTCTCGGATTTGCCGCTCTTCCAGTTGTAATAGATCTTCTTGTACGGGCAGCCGGAAATGCACATGCGCCAGCCACGGCACTTGTCCTGGTCGATCAGCACGATGCCGTCTTCCTCGCGCTTGTAGATCGCGCCGCTCGGGCAGGACGCCACGCAGCTGGGGTTCAGGCAGTGCTCGCACAGGCGCGGCAGGTACATCATGAAGGTGTTTTCGAACTGGCCATAAATGTCGGCTTCGATGCGCTCGAAGTTGACATCCTTGCGCCGCTTGGCGAACTCAGTGCCGAGAATTTCCTCCCAGTTGGGTCCCCATTCGATCTTGTTCATGCGTTGCCCGGAGATGCGCGAGCGCGGCCTGGCGGTCGGTTGATGCTCGCCGGCCTTGGCGGTGTGCAGGTGCTGGTAGTCGAAGGTGAAGGGTTCGTAGTAGTCGTCGATCTCCGGCAGATCGGGGTTGGCGAAGATATTCGCCAACACCCGCCATTTGCCGCCGATGCGCGGGTTGATCGAGCCGTCCGCGTTGCGCACCCAGCCGCCGCGCCATTTCTTCTGGTTGGCCCATTCCTTGGGATAGCCGATGCCCGGCTTGGTCTCGACGTTGTTGTACCAGGCGTATTCGATGCCTTCGCGGCTGGTCCAGACGTTTTTGCAGGTGACCGAACAGGTGTGGCAACCGATGCACTTGTCCAGGTTCATCACCATGCCGACTTGCGAACGGATTTTCATTTAACGGCCTCCTGGGTGTAGTCGTTGCCTTCGCCATCCAGCCAATTGACGTTTTTCATCTTGCGCACGATGACGAACTCGTCGCGGTTGGAGCCGACGGTGCCGTAATAGTTGAAGCCATAGGAGAGCTGCGCGTAGCCGCCGATCATGTGGGTGGGTTTGGGACACACGCGGGTCACCGAGTTGTGGATGCCGCCACGGGTGCCGGAAATCTCGCTGCCGGGGGTATTCAGGATGCGTTCCTGGGCGTGGTACATCATCACCGTGCCCACCTTGACCCGCTGGCTGACCACCGAGCGGGCGGCCACCGCGCCGTTGGCGTTGTACAACTCGATCCAGTCGTTGTCCTCGACGCCGATGCTCTTGGCGTCACTCTCCGACATCCACACGATGGGTCCGCCCCGCGAGAGCACTTGCATGAGCAGGTTGTCGCTGTAGGTGGAATGGATACCCCATTTTTGGTGAGGGGTGAGCCAGTTGAGGATGATCTCCGGGTTGCCGTTGCTGATCGCCTTGTGTTCGGCCACGCCAGCCGGCGCCTTGGTGTCGATGGGCGGGCGATACACCATCAGGCTCTCGCCGAAGTCGCGCATCCACGGGTGATCCTGGTACAGCTGTTGGCGGCCGGTAAGCGTGCGCCAGGGAATCAGCTCATGCACGTTGGTGTAGCAGGCGTTGTAGGAGACATGTTCGTCTTCGAGGCCGGACCAGGTGGGGCTGGAGATGATCTTGCGCGGCTGGGACACCAGGTCGCGAAAGCGGATCTTCTCGTCTTCCTTGGGCAGCGCCAGGTGCGTGTGGTCGCGGCCGGTGATCTTCGACAGCGCCGCCCAGGCCTTGATCGCCACGTTGCCATTGGTTTCCGGCGCCAGGGCGAGGATCATCTCGGCGGCGTCCAGCGCCGAGGCGATGCGCGGGCGGCCCTTGGCCGAACCTTCCTGCTTGCGGTAGTTGAGCTTGCCAAGCAGGTCGACCTCCTCCTCGGTTTTCCAGGCGATGCCCTTGCCACCATTGCCGATGGTGTCCAGCAGCGGCCCGACGGAACTGAAGCGCTCGTAGGTTTCCGGGTAGTTGCGCTTGACCTCCACCAGCGACGGCATGGTCTTGCCGGGAATTGCCTCGCATTCGCCGCGCTTCCAGTCGCGCACCTCGGGCTGGGCCAGTTCACTGGGGGAGTCGTGTTGCAGGGGCAGGGTGACTAGGTCGGTTTCCTCCCCCAAGTGACCGACGCACACCCTGGCGAATGCCTTGGCGATGCCGTCGTAGATGTCCCAGTCGCTGCGCGCTTCCCAGGCCGGGTCGGTGGCGGCGGTCAACGGGTGAATGAAGGGGTGCATGTCCGACGTGTTGAGGTCGTTTTTTTCGTACCAAGTGGCTGTGGGCAGCACGATGTCCGAATACAGGCAGGTGGTGGACATACGGAAGTCCAGAGTCACCAGCAGGTCGAGCTTGCCTTCGCCCGGCTCGTCGCGCCAGACGACTTCTTCCGGCTTGTCGCCGCCGGTCTTGCCCAGGTCGTTGCCCAGCAGATCGTGGCGAGTGCCCAGCAGGTAGCGCAGCATGTATTCGTGGCCCTTGCCGGAGGAGCCCAGCAGGTTAGAACGCCAGACGAACAGGTTGCGCGGGAAGTTGACCGGGTTGTCCGGGTCCTCCGAGGCGAAGCGCAGAGCGCCGCTTTTCAGTTGATCGACCACGTAATCCTGCGTGCTCTTGCCGGCGGCCTGCGCCTCAGCGGCCAGGCGCAGCGGGTTGCGGTCGAGCTGCGGCGCGCTGGGCAGCCAGCCCATGCGTTCGGCGCGCACGTTGAAGTCGATCAGGCTGCCGCTGTACTTCTCCGGCGACGCCAGGGGCGAGAGGATTTCGTTGACCTTGAGCTTCTCGAAGCGCCACTGACTGGAGTGGTTGTAGAAGAACGAGGTGCCGTTCATGTGGCGCGGCGGGCGGTGCCAGTCGAGGGCGAAGGCCAGCGGCGTCCAGCCGGTTTGCGGGCGCAGTTTTTCCTGGCCGACATAGTGCGACCAGCCGCCGCCGGTCTGACCGATACAGCCGCACATGATCAACAGATTGATCAGCCCGCGGTAGGTCATGTCCATGTGGTACCAGTGGTTGACCCCGGCACCGACGATGATCATCGAGCGGCCACGGGTCTTGTCCGCGTTTTGCGCGAACTCCCGGGCCAGGCGAGTCAATTGGGCGGCGGACACGCCGGTGATGGTCTCCTGCCAGGCCGGCGTGTAGGGTTTGATCTGCTCGTAGGCGGTGGCGCCGTCATCCTCGCCAGAACCACCAACGGTGGCCTGCAATCCACGGTCGATGCCATGGTTGGCCGCCATCAGGTCGAACACCGTTGCTGCCAGCACCTGGCGGCCATCGGCCAGTTGCACGCGCTTGGCGGGTACATGGTGGTAGAGCACGTCACGCACGGTGGTATGGGGAAAGTGCGCATGCTGAATGCCGCCGAAATAGGGAAAGCCGACGCGGGCGACCTCGTCGTGACGGCCAAGCAGTGACAGCGCCAGGGACACGTCCTTGCCGTCCGCATCGACGGGTTCCAGGTTCCATTGTCCATCCTCGCCCCAGCGAAAGCCGATGGAGCCGCGCGGCACCACCAGGCGGTCGCCGGTCTCGTCCCAGGCCAGGGTTTTCCATTCGGGATTGTTGGCCTGGCCCAGGTTGTCGGCGATATCGCTGGCGCGCAGTTGCTTGCCGGGCACCAGGCTGCCATCGGCGCGAGTTTCCAGCTCCACCAGGATCGGCATGTCGGTGTAGCGCCGCACGTAATCGGTGAAATAGGCGCTGGGGTTCTCCAGGTGGAATTCCTTGAAGATCACGTGGCCCATGGCGATGGCCAGCGCCGAGTCGGTACCCTGTTTGGGGCTCAGCCACTCGTCACAGAGCTTGGACACCTCCGCATAGTCCGGGGTGATGGCCACGGTCTTGGTGCCCTTGTAGCGCACCTCGGTGAAAAAGTGCGCGTCGGGGCTGCGCGTCTGCGGCACGTTGGAGCCCCAGGCGATGATGTAGCCGGAGTTGTACCAGTCGGCCGATTCCGGCACGTCGGTCTGCTCGCCCCAGGTTTGCGGGCTGGAGGGCGGCAGGTCGCAGTACCAGTCATAGAAGCTCAGGCACACACCGCCAATCAGCGACAGATAGCGGGTGCCGGCGGCGTAGCTGACCATGGACATGGCCGGAATCGGCGAAAAGCCGATCACTCGATCCGGACCGTATTGCTTGACGGTGTAGACGTTGGCGGCGGCGATAAGCGACTGCATCTCGTCCCAGTCGGCGCGCACGAAACCGCCGAGACCGCGGTCGTGCTTGTACTGTTTGGTGCTGTCCGGGTTCTCGACGATACTCGCCCAGGCCAGTACCGGGTCCGTGTGCCGGGCTAGGGCGGCGCGCCACAGCTGGATCAATGGCTTGCGAATCAGCGGGTACTTGAGGCGATTAGCGCTGTACAGGTACCAGGAATAACTGGCGCCGCGCGGGCAGCCGCGCGGTTCATGGTTGGGCAGGTCGGGGCGGGTGCGCGGGTAGTCGGTCTGCTGGGTTTCCCAGGTCACGAGGCCGTTCTTGACGTAAATCTTCCAACTGCACGAGCCGGTGCAGTTCACCCCGTGGGTTGAGCGGGCGATCTTGTCGTATTGCCAGCGCTGACGGTAGCCGTCTTCCCAGTCACGGGTCTCGTCGCGGGTTTCGCCATGTCCATCGGCAAACTCTGCCGGGCGGGTGGTGAAGTACTTCAGGCGGTCAATGAAATGACTCATCTTGTTTGCCTCCTCGACGGGATGTCAGGCCCACCCCGTGGCTAGGTGTCAGACCCTTCAGCAGGGCACCTCCGCATTCCGGCGGGTGTAGTAGAACCAGGTCAACGCGATGCACAACAGGTAGAACATGATGAAACCGTACAACGCCATCTCGGCGCCGCCGGTCATGCTGATCGAGGTGCCGTAGGCTTTCGGAATGAAGAAGGCGCCATAGGCGGCGATGGCCGAAATGAAGCCGACGGCGGCGGCGGATTCCCGCTCGCTTTGCATGGCTTGTTCTGCGGGGGGCAGCTTCGGCGTCAGGCGTGGCGTCATGGTGCGGAAGATCGCCGGAATCATTTGCGTGGTGCTGGCATTGCCAATGCCGGAGAAGAAGAACAGCAACAGGAACATGCCGAAAAAACCCCAGAAGGCGCCTGGTTGATCCTTGATGCCAAGAAAGAACAACACGCCCACTACACACAGCGCCATCGCCACGAATACCCACAGGCTGACCTTGGCACCGCCGAGCCGGTCCGCCAGCCCTCCGGAGAAAGCGCGGCTCAGCGCTCCTACCAGCGGGCCGAAGAAGGCGAACTTGAGCACATCAACCGAGGGAAAGAGGTTGCCAGCCAGCAGGGGAAAACCGGCGGAAAAGCCGATAAAGCTGCCGAAGGTGCCGGTATAGAGCACGCTCATCAGCCAGGTGTGCTTGCGCTTGAAAATCACCAGTTGGTCGGCGAACGAGGATTTGGCACTGGCAATGTCGTTCATGCCGAACCAGGCGGCCAGCGTGGCGATGATGATAAAGGGCACCCAGATGAAACCGGCGTTCTGCAGCCACAACGACTGGCCCGTGGCGGTTTGTCGGGGCGCGCCGCCCAGCGCGCCGAACACCCCCATGGTGATCACCAGCGGCACCAGGAACTGCATAAGGCTGACGCCGAGGTTGCCCAAGCCGGCATTGAGGCCCATGGCCTTGCCCTTTTCGCTCTTGGGGAAGAAGAACGAGATATTGGCCATGCTCGACGAAAAGTTGCCCCCGCCCAGGCCGCACAGCAAGGCGAGGATCAGCATGATCAGGTAAGGCGTGTCCGGGTCCTGCACCGCGAAACCGATCCACAACGCCGGCAGCAGCAGCGAGCCGGTGGACAGGGCCGTCCAGCGCCGGCCACCGAAGATCGGCACCATGAAGCTGTAGAAAATCCGCAAGGTGGCGCCGGACAAACCGGGCAGGGCGGCCAGCCAGAACAGCTGGTTGGGGCTGTAGTCGAAGCCCAGCAGCGGCAGTTTGGCCACCACCACTGACCAGACCATCCAGATGGCGAAACCCAGCAGCAGGTTGGGGATCGAAATCCACAGGTTGCGGGCGGCGATGCGCTTGCCCTGAGTCGTCCAGAAGGCGCTGTCTTCCGGTCGCCAATCGAGCAGCACGAAGGCGTTGGGCGTGGACAGTTCCGGCAGGTCGCGCGTTTCGCGTTGTTGCGGCCATTCCACCCGCTCGGCCTGGCGAATCGAATAGTGCATCCAGGCCAGGGAGCCAGCAGCAATCAGGAACATCAGCATGAAGGTGCTTTGCCAGATGCCGATTACGTCGTTGAGCATGCCGAACGTCAGTGGTAGGAAAAAACCGCCCAGGCCGCCAACCATGCCGACCACGCCACCGACGATGCCGACATGCTTGGGGTAGTAGACCGGGATGTGCTTGAACACCGCCGCCTTGCCCAGCGACATGAAAAAGCCCAGCACCATGGTCAGCAGGGCGAAGGCAACGACGTTCATGGTCAGTGAAAAGCTGAACTCGCCTTCGACGCCGGTGACGGTATAGCGGGTCGGCGGGTAGCTGAGCAGGAAGGTGCTGATCACCGAGGCGGTCAGTGTCCAGTACATTACCCGGCGCGCCCCATAGCGGTCGGACAGCCAGCCGCCCAGAATGCGAAACACCGAGGCGGGCACGGTGTACAGCGCCGCCACCATGCCGGCGGCGGCCAGGCTCAGGCCGTAGACCTCCATCAGGTAATGGGGCAGCCAGAGGGCGAGGGCGATAAAGCCGCCAAACACGAAGAAGTAGTAGAGCGAGAAACGCCAGACCCGCAGTTCTCCCAACGGAGCCAGTTGCTCCTTGAATGGCAAAGGCTTGGCGTGGCGTTCACCACTTTGCGGGTCGTTGCGGGCGAGTACGATGAAGACGACGCCCATGATCGCCAGCACCGTGGCGTAGACCAGTGCGGTGCCCTGCCAGCCCAGCGCCAGCAACAGGAAGGGCGCCGCAAAGTTGGTCAGACCGGCGCCAACGTTGCCAGCGCCGAAAATGCCCAGTGCCGTGCCCTGGCGCTCAGGCTCGAACCAAGCCGAGGTATAGGCCACGCCGACACTGAAGGCGCCGCCGGCCAGACCGACACCCAGGGCGCCGAGCAGCAGCATGTAATAGCTGTTGGCCAGAGTCAGCAGGTAGATGAACAGCGCGGACAGCAGCATTAACAGGCCGAACACCCAGCGCCCGCCAAAACGGTCGGTCCACACGCCCAGTAACGGCCTCGACAAGGAGCCTGTGAGCACTGGCGTGGCCATCAACAGTCCGAGCTGGGTATCGGTCAGGTTGAAGTCGCCCTTGAGCTGCAAGCCAAGGATGGAAAAGATCGTCCAGACCGCAAAGCACAGCGTGAAGGCCAGGGTGGAGAGGCCTAGCGCGCGATACTGATCGTGGCGTGCTACCGGCACAGTTGTCGGCATTTGAAACTCCCTTGATCAAATACCTCAGTATTCGGAGAGTGCTTTCGTTGTGCGTAACAGGTAACAGTTATCCGGCTACGTTTAACGGGGCGCGAAGCAGCTAGCCCCTTACGTTGATCCGGTCAATTGGGTGAGGTCCTAGGCAAGAAATGAGCCGTGCGGGTATGGGCCGGCTCAGCCAGTGTGTCCCGCAGGCTGAACGCTGAGAATGCGTGGTTGAAGGTGGCTTGCTAACGTGCGGCTTGCTGGGCATGAAGGCAGGCTCCGTAGCGAACTCAAGTTAGCCTAGACGCTGATTGGCACGCTGGCAAAAGCCGTGAATATCGTGTGGGTATGCAGTCGGCGCGATCGTTGTTTTGCAAGCAGCCAGTCCATGGCGACAAGCTAACCACTAGGCTGAGCCGATGGACAGCGTTAAGCTTGCCGCCCCCCGGCAGAGCGGGCTGGTATCCAGTCTGGCAAAGGCCGGTACGGTATGCCACGGCTTCGCCTGCGCTTGCCCTTATGCAGAAATCGCAGGAATCATTCCTGCGCCTGATCTCGCGCATCCGCCTACGTGCGGGCGTGTCGCATCGATCCCCAAGCCTTTTGAGAGCGATGCGGCATGACCTGTAGCGGAAGGCAGGAGTCCTGCGTGATTCCCTGTGTCACCCCGTGGAGTTGACGATGAAATTCATACACCAACGCGAGCATTTGAACGAAGACGATCTGGTCGTTATCCAGTGCTCGCAGCCCTGCAACATTCGCCTGATGAACGATGCGAACTTTCGCAGCTTCAAGAACGGCGGGCGGCATACTTACCATGGTGGGGCGTTCGATCGTTTCCCGGCGAAGATCACCGTACCCAGTAGCGGATTCTGGAACATCACCCTGGACACCGTGACGACCAAGGCCATCAGCGTGACGCGCAAGCCGAAGATGGATTATTCGATCAAGATCGTGCGGCGCTCGCCTTCGCGGCTGAGTTGAAGGGCTGGGACACGCTCTGCGCCTCAGCCTATGGTTAGCGGATAGCGGCCAGCGCGTCATTAATCTCGGAAAAGACCAGCCGTTGCGCAACCACATCCCCTGTGCACTGGGCCTGCAGTTGACGCAACATGCCTTGCGCCTGCGGCCGGTCATCCGGGGCGCAACGTTGCAACAGTTCCTCCAGCAGGTTGCCGAAGGCACGCGCTTCGATGCGTTGCAGCCGTTGTCCTAACTGGCTGTGCGGATCGAAGAACGATGCGGCGCCGAAGTCGCCGAGCAGACAGTGCCCGTGGGGATCGACCAGCAGGTTATGGGCGTAGATATCGCCATGCAGAATGCCCCGGCCATGCAAATGGCCAATGGCGGCCGCGGCGCCGTGGGCGATACGCAAGGCGTTGGCAACGGTGAATCGCTGGTCTTCGGCATAACAATCGCGGGTACAACTGCTCAGTGAAGGTGGGCCGGCAAGTGTTTGGTAGGACGCGTCGATGCGTTCCAGCAGCAAGCCGGGAGGGTCGCCGGGTTGTGTTTCCAGCGAGCCGGCGACGCGAATCAGATTGCCGTGTTCGCCGGCCTGCAGACAGGCGGCCATTTCACTGTGGGGCAGGCCATCGCTGGTCATCTGGCCCTTGAACAGCTTGGCGGCCATGGGCTGATCGCTGCCTCGCCACCCGGCGGCGTGAATGATCCCGGAGGCGCCTTGGCCCAGCACTTCGCCCAGGGTTATCTCCGCACGCGCAATGGCTGTTCCCAGCGCTGCGGTTTCTCGGCTATCGACACAGGGATTGCCGGCAAAGGCCAGCCAGCTGAGGCGTGGCAGCTCCAGCAACCATTCGGGCAACGCTTCGAAACGATTGGCCGCCATGCGCAGCAGTTCGAGGTTCTGGCAGTCGGCGAGGCGGTGTGGCAGCGCCGTTAGCTGGTTGCCGGCCAGCATCAGTTTCTGCAAGCGCGAGCAGTTGCCCAGCTCATCCGGCAAATGTTGCACACGGTTGTCAGTGAGGATCAGCCAGCGTAAACGCTGTGGTAGTGAGGCCGCCGGCACCTGTTCGATCCGGCAGGACTTGAAGCCGACCATCTCCAGCTGCGGGCAGTCGCCCAGCACGTCCGGCACTTCAGTGAAGGGATTGTTCGAACAAAACAGGATGCGCAGCTTGTGCAGGCGCGACAGGTCGGCCGGCAGGCGGGTCAGCTGGTTGCCGGAGAGATTGAGCACTTCCAGGCTGTCGGCCAGCGCAAAGACCTCTTCGGGGAGCTCGGTGAGGTTGGCGGATAGATCCAGGCGGGTAATGCCGGCCAGATCGCCGCGGCGCAGTTGGTCGAGGGTATGCATGGGGAGAATAAGGCTTTTAATGACGGAGGCCCGCGGGTGCGGGCCTCTTGATGGTTCCCTTCGTACGGTGGATGTAGAAAAACGACATCCACCCTACGGGTCGTCAGGCGTCGTAGCCCAGGTTCGGCATCAGCCAGCGTTCGCTGACCTCGATGTCCTGGCCCTTGCGCTGCGAGTAGCTTTCCACCTGATCCTTGTCGATCTTGCCGACCGCAAAGTACTGCGCCTCGGGGTGGGCGAAGTACCAGCCGCTGACGGCGGCGGTGGGGAACATGGCGTAGTGCTCGGTGAGGAACACGCCGCTGTCCCCGGCTTTGTTGAATTCGGCGGCCGGGTCGAGCAGGGCGAACAGGGCTTTTTTCTCGGTGTGATCCGGGCAGGCCGGATAACCCGGTGCCGGGCGGATGCCCTTGTAGCGCTCGCGGATCAGATCTTCGTTGCTCAGCGCTTCGTCCTTGTCGTAACCCCAATATTCTTTCCGCACGCGCTCGTGCAGCCACTCGGCGCAGGCCTCGGCGAGGCGGTCGGCCAGTGCTTTCACCATGATCGAGTTGTAGTCGTCGCCGGCGTCCTGGTAGGCCTTGGCCACTTCTTCAGCGCCGATGCCGGCGGTGGTGATGAAGCCGCCCACGTAGTCGGTGATGCCGGTGTCCTTGGGCGCGACGAAGTCGGCCAGGGAGAAGTTCGGTTTGCCATCGGTCTTGACGGTCTGCTGGCGCAGGTGATGCAAGGTGGCAAGTTGTTCGCCGTTGTCGCCGTAAACGGCCAGGTCGTCCTGGTCGACCTGGTTGGCTGGCCAGAAACCGAACACGGCGCGAGCCTTGATCAGTTTCTCGTCGATCAGCTTGTTCAACATGGCCTGGGCATCGGCGAACAGTGCGGTGGCGGCTTCGCCCACCACCTCGTCGGTGAGGATGCGCGGGTACTTGCCAGCCAGGTCCCAGGAGATGAAGAACGGCGTCCAGTCGATGTACTTGGCCAGCGTGCGCAGGTCGATATCTTCCAGTACCTTGCTGCCGGTGAAGGTCGGCTTGACCGGCGTATAACCGTTCCAGTCGAACTGCGGCTTGGCGGCAATCGCCTTGTCGTAGCTGAGCCGTTCGGTGCGGGCGGCGCGGTTGGCGGTGCGCTCGCGGATCATCGCGTACTCTTCGCGGATCTTGATCGCGTAGTCCGGCTTCATTTCCTTGGACAGCAGGGTGGTGGCCACCCCCACGGCACGTGAGGCGTCGGTGACGTACACCACGGCATCGTTCTTGTAATGCGGGTCGATCTTCACGGCCGTGTGCGCCTTGGACGTGGTGGCACCGCCGATCATCAACGGCAGGGTGAAACCCTGGCGCTGCATTTCGCGCGCAACATGCACCATTTCATCCAGCGACGGGGTGATCAGGCCGGACAGGCCGATGATGTCGCACTTCTCTTCGATGGCGGTCTTGAGGATCTTGTCGGCCGGGACCATCACGCCGAGGTCAACGATGTCGTAGCCGTTACAGCCGAGCACCACGCCGACGATGTTCTTGCCGATGTCATGCACGTCGCCCTTCACCGTGGCCATGAGGATCTTGCCCTTGGCTTCCGGCTTGTCGCCCTTTTCCGCTTCGATAAAGGGAATGAGGTGCGCCACGGCCTGTTTCATTACGCGGGCGGACTTGACCACCTGCGGCAGGAACATCTTGCCCGAGCCGAACAGGTCGCCGACCACATTCATGCCAGCCATCAGCGGGCCTTCGATCACCTCGATGGGCCGCGCGCACTGCTGACGGCATTCCTCGGTGTCTTCAACGATAAAAGTGGTGATGCCCTTGACCAGCGCATGTTCCAGGCGCTTGTCCACGGGCAGCGTGCGCCATTCTTCGTTCTCGACTTCCTTGACCGAGCCGTCGCCCCGGTAGTCTTCGGCGATGGCCAGCAGGGCTTCGGTGGCACCGGCGTTGCGGTTAAGGATCACGTCCTCGACCTTGTTGCGCAAATCCAGCGGAATCTGGTCGTAGATTTCCAGTTGGCCGGCGTTGACGATGCCCATGGTCAGACCGTTCTGGATGGCGTAATAGAGGAACACCGAGTGGATCGCTTCGCGCACCGGGTTGTTGCCACGGAACGAGAAGGACACGTTGGACACGCCGCCCGAGGTCAGGGCGTAGGGGAGGTGGTCACGGATAAAGGCGCAGGCCTCGATGAAGTCCACCGCGTAATTGTTGTGTTCCTCAATGCCGGTGGCCACGGCAAAGACGTTAGGGTCGAAGATGATGTCTTCCGGCGGGAAGCCCACTTCGTTGACCAGGATGTCGTAGGAACGCTGGCAGATTTCCTTCTTGCGTGCGGCAGTGTCGGCCTGGCCGGTTTCGTCGAAGGCCATGACCACCACGGCGGCGCCGTAGCGCTTGCACAGGTGGGCGTGCTTCTTGAATTCCTCGACCCCTTCTTTCATGGAAATCGAGTTGACGATGCCCTTGCCCTGGATGCACTTCAGGCCGGCTTCGATCACCTCCCACTTGGAGGAGTCGATCATGATCGGCACGCGGGAGATATCCGGCTCGCCGGCAATCAGGTTGAGGAAGGTCACCATGGCCTTCTTCGAGTCCAGCATGCCCTCGTCCATGTTGATGTCGATCACCTGGGCGCCGGCCTCGACCTGCTGCAGGGCGACGGCCAGCGCCTCGGTGTAGTTATCCTCCCGAATCAGACGGGCGAACTTGGCCGAGCCGGTGATGTTGGTGCGCTCGCCGACGTTCACGAACAGCGAGCTGCGGTCGATGGTGAACGGCTCCAGGCCGGACAGCCGGCAGGCCTTGGGGATATCCGGGATCACGCGTGGCGCGTAGTTGGCCACAGCCTCTGCGATCGCCTGGATATGCGCCGGGGTGGTGCCGCAGCAACCGCCAACAATGTTGAGGAAGCCGCTCTGGGCGAACTCTTCGATCACGGCCGCGGTTTCTGCCGGGCTTTCGTCGTATTCACCGAAGGCGTTGGGCAGGCCGGCGTTGGGGTGGGCCGACACGTGGGTGTCCGCCTTGCTGGCCAGTTCTTCCAGGTACGGACGCAGCTCCTTGGCGCCCAGGGCGCAGTTCAGCCCCACGGAGATCGGGTTGGCGTGACGTACCGAGTTCCAGAAGGCTTCGGTGGTTTGCCCGGACAGGGTACGGCCCGAGGCGTCGGTGATGGTGCCGGAAATCATGATCGGCAGTGTGATGCCCACTTCTTCGAACACGCCCTGCACGGCAAAGATCGCTGCCTTGGCGTTGAGGGTGTCGAAGATGGTTTCGATCATGATCAGGTCCGCGCCGCCGTCGATCAGACCGCGGGTGGCTTCACTGTAGTTTTCGACCAGCTCATCGAAGGTGACGTTGCGATAGCCCGGGTTGTTGACGTCCGGCGAGAGCGAGCAGGTCCGGCTGGTTGGGCCGAGGACGCCGGCAACGAAGCGTGGTTTATGCGGCGTCTCCAGGGTCTTGGCGTCAGCGACCTCACGGGCCAGGCGGGCGCCTTCACGGTTCAGCTCATAGGCGAGTTCCTGCATGCCGTAGTCAGCCTGGGACACCCGGGTGGAGTTGAAGGTGTTGGTTTCTAGAATATCGGCGCCGGCATCGAGATAGGCACGCTCGATGGCCTGGATGACTTCCGGGCGGGACAGCAGCAGCAAATCGTTATTGCCCTTTACGTCCTGCGACCAGTCGGCGAAGCGTTCGCCGCGGAAGTCGGCTTCTTCCAACTTGTAGCTTTGGATCATGGTGCCCATGCCGCCATCAAGGATCAGGATGCGCTCTTTGAGAGCTTGCTGGAGGGCCTGGAGACGGGCATTGAGACTGGACATGGAAAACTACCTGGAAGCGGAAAACAAAAGAGCGCGAATGATAGCAAAGCTGCATGGCTTTTGAGCTGAGCGCGGTTGTAGGTGAAAAGTATTCATGTTGAGCGAAGGGGCTTTCTTCATCCAAGCGTTATAACGCGAAACGTGCAATTCGCTCTAAAGAGCCGTGCTGGATAGAATGGCGGACATTTTTCAGGGAGCCGTGCCATGACCTGGCGTGCAATGCTCGCAGGCCTGCTGTTGGCAATGGGTGGTTCACTAGCGGCCGAGCCGTTGTCTTACCAGCGCGATATCCAGCCGATCTTTACCGCCAAGTGTGTGGCCTGCCACGCCTGTTACGACGCGCCGTGCCAGCTGAATCTGGGCAGTGACGAAGGCGTGCTGCGCGGAGCTCACAAGTTACCGGTATACAACGGCACCCGTACCCAGGCGCAGGAGACCACGCGCCTGTACCTCGATGCCCATGGCGAGCCGGCCTGGCGGCGCAAGGACTTCTTTTCGGTGCTGGATGCCCAGCCCAACCAGGCGGCGCTGATGGCACGCATGCTGGAACTGGGCAGGGCCAATCCCCCGGTCGCCAACGCCAAACTGCCGGCGAACCTGGATATCGGCATCTATCGACAGAACCAGTGTCCGTTGCCCGGCGAGTTCGAGGGTTATGCGCAAAAGCATGCCCAGGCCGGCATGCCCTTTGCGGTTACCGGGCTCAGCGATGAGGAATATTCAACCCTTCAGCAATGGCTGGAGCAGGGTGCACCCGTGGATACGGCGCCGCTACAACCCAGTGTCGATGAGCAGCAGCAGATTGCCGACTGGGAAGCGCTGCTCAACGGCCCCAATGACCGAGAACAGCTGGTCGGCCGCTGGCTGTATGAACACCTGTTCCTCGCTCATCTGTATTTCGACAACGGTGAGCAGGGGCACTTCTTCCAACTGGTGCGCTCGCGCACGCCCAGCGGTCAGCCAGTTGACCCCATTGCCACACGGCGACCCAATGACGATCCGGGGCAGGTGTTCTACTACCGTTTGTTGCCGATTCAGGGCGTCATCGTGCACAAGACCCACATCACCTATCCGTTGAGCGCGCAGAAGCTGGCACGGGTCAAGCAGCTGTTCTTCAGCGAGGCCTGGCAGGTTGGTGCGCTGCCCGGTTATGGCATGCAGCGGCGCGCCAATCCCTTTGCGACGTTCGAGGCGATTCCGGCGCGGGCGCGCTACCAGTTCATGCTGGATAACGCCGAATACTTCGTGCGCACCTTCATTCGTGGCCCGGTGTGTCGCGGGCAGATCGCCACTGATGTTATCCGTGATCAGTTCTGGGTGATGTTTCAGGCGCCCGATCACGATGAGTACATCACCAATGCCACCTACCGCGCCCAAGCTACGCCGCTTCTGAGCATGCCGGGTCAGCTGGATAGCCTTGGTGATCTGTTCACCTTGTGGGGTGGCTATCGCGAGAAGCGCAACCAGTACGAAAACCTGCGCCGCCAGATGTACAGTGGCGTGCCGGCGGAATGGGAGCACCTGTGGCGCGGCAATGACAACGCGCTGCTGAGCATTTTCCGTCAACAAGACAGCGCCTCGGTGCGCAAGGGGCTGATCGGCGACGTTCCGCAGACGCTGTGGTGGATGGATTATCCGCTGCTGGAGCGCACCTATTACCAGTTGGTGGTCAACTTCGATGTGTTCGGCAATGTCTCCCATCAGGCGCAGACGCGGCTGTATTTCGACCTCATCCGCAATGGCGCTGAACTGAATTTCTTGCGGCTGTTGCCAGCCGAGGCCCGGCAAACGCTGCTCAATAGCTGGTACGAGAACAGCGGTAAGCTCAAGCTGTGGCTCACCTACACAGGCATTGACACGCAAACGAAAAGCCGACTGGGGCTGCCGGCCAGTCAGGACGCGAAGCAGGCATTCGCCGATCAGTTGCTGCAGCGCCTGGCCAACATCAACGCCCGTGCCGATCCGATCAATCGTTGCTCGGGGCAGCGCTGTTTCCGTCCTGATATCGCACAACCCTTGCAGGCGGTGGAGCAAGCACTGAGCCGCCTCGCTGCCACGCCCGCGGCGCAGTTGCCGTTCATTCGCCAATTGCCAGAGGCTACTCTGTTGCGGGTCGAACTGCCCGACGGCTCCCGGGAGATCTACAGCGTGTTGCGCAACCGAGCGCACAGCAACGTGGCCTTCATGCTGGGTGAATCGCTGCGTTATCAGCCCGAGCAGGACACACTGACGATTTTTCCGGGGATTCTCAGCAGTTACCCCAACTTCCTGTTCAACTTGCCTGCAGCTGATGTGTCGGCGTTTGTCGAGGCACTGGAACGGGCAAAGGGAGGGCAGGCGTTCGAGCGAGTGGCCGACCGCTGGGGCATTCGGCGCAGCCATCCCGATTTCTGGCGTTACTTCAATGACCTGCCGGCCTACTTGCAGGAAACCGAGCCACGCGAAGCGGGAATGCTGGACATGAACCGTTACCAGAACTTGTGACAGCCAACCCTGCAAGGTGCTTGCGTGGCATGTGCTGAGCATTTTTGCTTACCCGACCAAAACACTGTGACTTACCGGGCATAACCCAATTGGCGTACACTGCGCACATGTTCTGCGAGGAGTTGCCATGAGCGCCATTACCATCACCGAATCCGCCGAAGCCTATCTGGCCGATCTGCTCAGCAAGCAGAACACGCCGGGAATAGGCATCCGAGTTTTTATCACTCAGCCGGGTACTCCCTACGCTGAAACCTGCATCGCCTACTGCAAACCAGGCGAGCAGAAACCGGAAGACACCGCGCTGTCGCTGGCATCGTTCGTCGCCTGGATCGACGGGATCAGCGAGCCCTTCCTGGAAGATGCCGTGGTTGATTACGCCACCGACCGCATGGGCGGTCAGCTGACCATCAAGGCGCCGAACGCTAAGGTACCGATGATCGGCGAAGACAGCCCAATGACCGAGCGCATTAACTACTACCTGCAGACCGAGATCAATCCTGGGCTGGCCAGCCACGGCGGTCAGGTCAGCCTGGTGGATATCGTCGATGAAGGTATCGCCGTCCTGCAATTTGGCGGCGGCTGCCAGGGCTGCGGCATGGTCGATACCACCCTCAAGGATGGCGTCGAAAAGACCCTGATGGAACGTATCCCGGAACTGAAGGGCGTGCGTGATATTACCGACCACAGTAACCGGGAAAACGCCTACTACTGATTTGCCAAAGAGTAGCAACTCGCCCGGCTTATAAAGCCTGCCAATACGGCAGGCTTTGTTGTTTCTAGCTTCCTTATTTTTATACCTCAGTCACAGAATTCAACTAGGCCATACGGCAGCGCTCTTTTTGCCTGCCCGGAGGTCTTAATGCCGGTAGGATTCTCGCATTCACCCAAAGCCGTTCAAACAAGGGAGCTACATGAACAACCCCACTCTAGAGAACAAGGTCTTTCTGGCGTTGCTCCTGCTGGTTTCCATTGCGTTCTGCTGGGTACTGTTCCCCTTTTATGGGGCGGTGTTCTGGGCAGTGATTCTGGCCATCCTGTTCGCACCGCTACAGCGGCGCCTGGCGCGTCGGTTTCGGGGCAAGCCTAACCTGGCGGCCTTGCTGACTCTGTTGGCAACGCTGCTGATTGCTGTGCTGCCTATGGCGATCATCACCACGCTGCTGGTGCAGGAAGGAGCGGCGCTCTATCAGCGGATCGAAAGCGGCGAACTGGATATTGGCGCTTATCTGGTGCAATTTCGCGACATGTTGCCCCAGAGTATTCAGAGCCAACTGCAGCGTGTGGGTCTGGGCGATTTGCAGGATGTGCGCGAACAATTGTCTGGCTATGCGCTGCAAGGCAGTCAGTTCCTGGCGACCAAGGCCTTCAGTTTCGGGCAGGGCACCTTTGAGTTCCTGATCGTATTCGCGGTCATGCTGTACCTGCTGTTTTTCCTGATTCGCGATGGCCGGCAACTGGTGGCCAAGATGCGCGAGGCCATCCCGCTGGAAGACGAGCAAAAGCGCCGTCTGTTCAGCAAGTTCACCCGTGTGGTGCGCGCTACGGTGAAAGGCAATGTGGTGGTGGCGATCACCCAGGGCGCGCTGGGCGGGCTGATTTTCTGGTTTTTAGGTATCCCCAGCGTGCTGCTGTGGGGCGTGGTGATGGCTTTCCTGTCGCTGCTGCCGGCAGTGGGGGCGGGGCTGATCTGGACACCCGTGGCGATTTATTACTTCGTCAGTGGCGATTTCTGGCACGGCTTGATCCTGACGCTGTACGGGATTTGCGTGATCGGTCTGGTAGACAACGTGCTGCGTCCGATCCTGGTGGGCAAGGACACCAAGATGCCGGACTACGTGGTGCTGATTTCCACGTTGGGCGGGTTGGCGCTGTTCGGTCTCAATGGCTTTGTCATCGGGCCGTTGATTGCTGCGCTATTCATGTCGTCGTGGGGACTGTTTATCGACCGCGAACCGGAAGAGGCGTTGGAGTAACAGATGCACCGAAACGGAAGTCACCAGGCCGGTTTCGGCCGTGATGCAGTGTGATGATGGGAAAGCGGAACGAAGGAAAAACGAAAAGGCGGCCCTGAACAGCGCCGCCTTTTTGCGTTTACAGGCCTGCGGCCTGAGCTATTTGCAACAACGGTTGCGGGTAGACACCGAGGAAGAAGGCCAGGGCTGCAATGAACAGCAGCATGACGCCGCCGGCTCGTTGCGCCCAGTTGATCGGCGGCATGCGCAGGCGCATGCCCGGTTCGACCATGAACAGGGTGACCATCACCCGCAGGTAGTAGAAGAGACCGATGGCGCTACCCACAATCAGGGTACCCAGCAGCCACCAGAGTTCAGCCTCGACACCCGTAGCGATCACATAGAATTTGCCGATGAAGCCCGCGCTCATGGGAATGCCGGCCAGGGACAGCATCATCACCGTGAGTACCGCCGTCAGGTAAGGGCGCCGCCAGAACAGACCACGGTATTCAAACAGGGCGTCCGCGTCGCGGCCCTTGTACGGGCTGGACATCAGGGTGATCACCCCGAAGGCGCCGAGGGTAGTCAGCACATAGGTCACCAGATACACGCCGATCGCTTCCACGGCCAGGCCCTTGCTGGCGATCAGGGCCACCAGCAGGTAACCGAAGTGGGCAATGGACGAGTAACCGAGCAGGCGTTTGAGGTTGCTCTGGTTCAAGGCCAGCAGGTTGCCGATCAGGATCGAGGCGATGGCGATCAGGGTCAGGCCGTCGTTCAGCCAGCCGCCGCTGGTGGCTGGGGAGATCTGATACAGGCGCAGCAGCACGGCAAACACTGCGACCTTGCTGGTGGTGGCCAGGAAGGTCGCCACCGGTGCCGGCGAGCCCTGGTACACGTCGGGCGTCCACAGGTGGAAGGGCACCAGCGACAGCTTGAAGCCCAAGCCCACCAGCATCATGCCGATGCCGGCCTGCACCAAGGCAGAAGAGCCCTGGGCCGCCAGGTTGGCGCCGATCCCGGCGAAGCTCAGGCTACCCGACTCGGCATACAGCAGCGCCATGCCGAACAGCAGGAAGGCTGAGCCGGCAGCAGACAGGACCATGTACTTGATTCCGGCTTCCAGGGAGCGGCGGTCGAAGAAGGCATAAGCCACCAGTCCGTAGACCGGTACGGAAAGCAGTTCCAAGCCGATGAACAAGCCCGCCAGGTGCTGGGCGCTAACCAGTACGATGCCGCCGGCCACCGCCAACAGCATGAGCAGGTAAAGCTCCTCGCGGTTGCCCGGGAAGCCGCCGGTGCCGGGTTTTTCTCCCAGATAGGCGTGGGCCAGGGTGACGCACACCAGCGTCGCTACCAGCATTAGCCCTGTATAAAAGAAGGCGAAGCTGTCCAGCATCAACAGTCCGGTCACTTCCAGCGGTGCCACTTGGGACGCTGGTGCGATGGAGAGCAGCGCCAGGATCAGGCCGGCCGCAGACAGCACGTAGCTGAGTCGATGGTTACGCCGCCAGGCGATCGCCAGCATCACCACCACGACGGTGGCGCAGGTGATTAGCAGCGGCAGCAGGGCAATGAAGTGTTGTTGAGTAAATTCCATAACGCGACTACCGAGCCGAAACGAGTGGGGAGAAGGCGGCGCTGAACCACTGCTGCACGCCTGTCATGGTCGCCTGGGAAACGTCGAGCACCGGCTGTGGATAGATGCCGAGCAGGATCAGCAGGACCGCGACCAGTAGCACCATGCCTAGTTCGCGGCCATCCAGGCCGTGCAGGAGCTGCTCGCTCTTGGAAGGCCCGAAGTAGGCGCGGTGCACCATGATCAGCGAGTAGACCGACGAGAACACCAGGCCAAAGGTGGCAATAACCACGATCCAGGGGTTGGCGGCGAAGGCGCCGAACAGAATCAGGAACTCGCCAATGAAGTTGCCGGTGCCGGGCAAACCCAGAGAGGCGACGGCAAAAAACAGGCTCAGCGCTGGCAGCCACGCCAGCCGCTTCCACAAACCGCCCATTTCTCGCATGTCGCGGGTATGCAGGCGCTCGTAGAGCTGACCGCACAGGATGAACAGTGCGGCCGCGGAGAGGCCGTGGGCAATCATCAGTACCACCGCACCCTGCAGGGCGAGCTGGCTGCCGGAGTAGATGCCGATCAGCACGAAGCCCATGTGCGAGATGCTCGAATACGCCACCAGGCGCTTGATGTCGGTCTGTGCGAAGGACAGGAAGGCACCGTAGAAAATGCCGATCAGACCCAGAGCCATGGCAATCGGCGCGAATTCCGCCGAAGCATTGGGGAACAGCGGCAGGGCGAAGCGGATCATCCCGTAGGCGGCGGTCTTCAACAGGATGCCGGCCAGGTCCACGGAACCTGCGGTCGGTGCCTGGGCGTGGGCATCGGGCAGCCACGAGTGCAGCGGCACGATGGGGAATTTCACCGCGAAGGCGATGAAGAAGCCGAGCATGAGCAGGTACTCGGTGCCGGGTGCCAGTTCGGCGTCGAGCAGCAGCGCGTAATCGAAGGTCAGCACGCCGGTGTTGTGGTAATTAACCAGCACCAGGCCGAGGATCGCCACCAGCATGATCAGGCCACTGGCCTGGGTGTAGATGAAGAACTTGGTGGCGGCGTTGATGCGCGACTTCTTGCCTTCGCTGGAACTGTGACCCCAGAGCGCGATGAGGAAATACATCGGCACCAGCATCATTTCCCAGAAGAAGAAGAACAGAAACAGGTCCAGGGCGAGGAACACGCCGACCACACCGCCGAGAATCCACATCAGGTTGAGGTGGAAGAAGCCGACATGGCGCTGGATTTCTTTCCAGGAGCACAGCACCGACAGCACACCGAGCAGGCCGGTCAGTACGACCATCAGCAGCGACAGGCCATCCAGGGCAAGGTGCAGATTGATGCCGAAGCGCTCGATCCACACATGCTTGAATTCAAAGGCCCACTGCGCCTCGGCACCGGGGGCAGGCGCCAGTTGGTAGTTGCCGATGCTCCACAACCAGAGGCCGATGCCGAGCAACAGGCCCATGGTCAACAGGGCGATCCAGCGCGGCAGGGTCTTGTCGAAACGTTCGACGACCCAGCAGAGCACGCCGCCGATAAAGGGAATCAGGATTAGCCAGGGCAGAATCACGAGTTCGAGTCCTTGCGCAGATTCAGAGCAGAACGACGCCGAGCAACAGCACGGCTCCGCCAACGATGGACAGGGCATACCAGCGTAGCTGGCCCGTCTGGCTACGGCTCAGTGAGCCGTGCCCGCCACGCGCCAGGCGCGGCACCAGGCCGAAACTGGCGTCCACCGGGTCGCGACCGAGCAGGCGGCACATCAGCAGATAGGGCTGTACGAACACTTTGTCATAGAGCCAGTCGAAGCCCCAGGCGGCGAACCACCAGGCACCCAGCAAACGGCCAGGCGCGCTTTGCGCAAGGGCGGTGACCAGGCTGCGCTTGCCCAGGAACAACATGGCGGCGAGCACGATACCGGCCAGGGCGATTGCCCCAGAGGCGATTTCCAGGCTGTGTTTGGCGGCGCCGCCGGCGTGTCCGACGCTTTCCGGCAGCACACCGGCCAGCGGCGGCACGATCAGCGCACCGACGAAGGTAGAGAGGATGATCAGTACGATCAGCGGCAGGTTGTGGGCCAGGCCACTACCGGCATGCGCATCGGTCTTCGCGTCGCCATGGAAGGCAATGAAGATCAGCCGGAAGGTATACAGCGATGTCAGGAAGGCACCAGCCAGGCCGGCATACAGCAGGCCGCCGTGACCGCTGGCAAAAGCTTCCCAAAGAATCTCATCCTTGGAATAGAAACCGGCGGTAATCAGCGGCAGCGCGGCCAGCGCCGAACCGCCGACGATGAAACTGGCGTAGGCCAGCGGCAGCTTCTTCCACAGACCGCCCATCTTGAAGATGTTCTGTTCGTGGTGGCAGGCATTGATCACCGAACCGGAGGCCAGGAACAGTAGCGCCTTGAAGAAGGCGTGGGTCATCAGGTGGAAAATCGCTGCGTCCCAGGCGCCGACGCCCAAGGCCAGGAACATGTAGCCGATCTGGCTCATGGTCGAGTAGGCGAGGATGCGCTTGATGTCGGTTTGCACCAGGGCAGCAAAACCCGCTAGCACCAGGGTCACGCCGCCGACGATACCGACCAGTTCAAGCACTTCGGGAGCCAGTAGGAAGATGCCGTGGGTACGTGCGATCAGGTAGACGCCCGCGGTGACCATGGTCGCCGCGTGGATCAGCGCCGATACCGGCGTCGGACCCGCCATGGCGTCGGCCAACCAGGTCTGCAACGGCAATTGAGCGGACTTGCCAACCGCACCGCCGAGCAGGGCCAGGGCCGCCAGGCTGATCCACAGATCGCCACTGGCGAATTTCTGCGGCGCCAGGGCCAGTAGTTCCTGAATGTTCAGGGTGCCCAGCTGGACGAACAGGATAAACAGGCCGAAGGCCATCAGTACGTCGCCGACGCGGGTGACGATGAACGCCTTGAGCGCAGCGTTGCCGTTCTTGCGTTCCTTGAAATAGAAACCGATCAGCAGGTAGGAGCACAGCCCCACGCCTTCCCAGCCGAAGTACAACAGGAGCAGGTTGTCGCCCAGGACCAGCAACACCATGCTGAAGATGAACAGGTTGGTGTAGGCGAAAAAGCGTGAATACCCCTCCTCACCGCGCATGTACCAGCTGGCGAACAGGTGGATCAGAAAGCCCACGCCGGTGACCACGCCGAGCATTGTCAGCGCCAGGCCGTCCAGGTGCAGGCCGACGGCGATGCTGAAATCGGCCACATCCAGCCATTGCCACAGGTGCTGGGTGAACACGCCACCCTCGGGTGGGGCGACGTTGAACTGCCAGATGATCCAGGTGGTGGTCAGCGCGGAGAGGCCGACCGAACCGACGCCGATGAGGGCTGCCAGGTTCTCGGAAATTCGCCCGCGGGAAAAGGCCAGCAGCACGTAGCCGATCAGCGGGAACACAAAGGTCAGAAATAGAAGATTCATCCGCGCATCTCGCTTGCAGCATCGACATCCAGGGTGTTGAAGCGGCGATACAGTTGCAACAGGATCGCCAGGCCGATAGCGGCTTCGGCAGCGGCCAGGGTGATCACCAGAATGAACATGACCTGTCCATCGGGTTGCTCCCAACGGCTACCCGCGACGATAAAGGCCAGGCCGGCGGCGTTCATCATCACTTCCAGGCTCATCAGCATGAACAGGATGTTGCGTCGGACCATCAGGCCGACCAGTCCCAGGCAGAACAGCACAGCGGCTAGGGCCAGGCCGTGCTCCAGTGGAATCGATTGCATGGCGTTACTCCTTCGCCTCGTGGCGGCCCAGGTGGTAGGCAGCGACCAGTGCCGCCAGCAGCAACATGGAAGCCAGTTCCACGGCCAACAGATAGGGGCCGAACAGTGAAATTCCCACTGCCTTGGGGCTCACGGTCGTCTGGCCCAGCGGTGCGTACTCGGGGGTGGCAAACAAGGCCCAGAGCAATTGCAGCAACAGGATCAGGGCCAGCAGCGCCGGGCCGATCCAGACTCCTGGTTTCATCCAGGCGCGCTCCTGGCCGGCGGTGGCCGGGCCAAGGTTGAGCATCATCACCACGAAGACGAACAGCACCATGATGGCGCCGGCGTAAACGATGATTTCCAGCGCACCGGCGAAGGGCGCGCCGAGACTGAAAAAGCACATCGACACGGCCAGCAGGGAGATGATCAGGTAGAGCAGGGCGTGCACCGGGTTGCTGCCGGTGATCACCCGCAGGGTGGACACCACGGCAACACCGGCCGAAAAGTAAAAGGCGAATTCCATCAAAAGCTCCTGGGGCGCTGGAAGGCTGAAGGCTGAAGGCTGAACGAAAAAGCCGCACTTCGCCTCATGGCAGCAATCCCTTGACGTTGACCGGTTCCGCTTCGCTTTGTGCGGCGCCCTTGGGCTTGCCGGCAATCGCCAGGCCGGAGACGCGATAGAAGTTGTAGTCGGGGTATTTGCCGGGGCCAGAGATCAGCAGGTCTTCCTTCTCGTATACGAGATCCTGGCGCTTGTAGTCGCCCAGCTCGAAGTCCGGCGTGAGCTGGATCGCGGTGGTCGGGCAGGCTTCTTCGCACAGGCCGCAGAAGATGCAGCGCGAGAAGTTGATGCGGAAGAACTCCGGGTACCAGCGGCCGTCCGGCGTCTCGGCTTTCTGCAGGGAGATGCAACCCACCGGGCAGGCTACCGCACAGAGGTTGCAGGCCACGCAGCGCTCCTCGCCGTCGGGGTCGCGGGTCAGTACGATGCGGCCGCGATAGCGCGGCGGCAGGTAGACCGCTTCTTCCGGGTACTGCAGGGTGTCGCGTTTGCGAAAGCCGTGACCGAAAATCATCACCAGGCTGCGCAGTTGGGTGTAGGTGCCGTGCAGCACCTCGCCGATGTATTTGAACATGGTTATCTCCTTACTGGGCCGCCAGCACGAGCGCGCCGGTCACCAGCAGGTTGAGCAAGGTCAGCGGCAAACAGAATTTCCAGCCGAAGGCCATCACCTGGTCATAGCGCGGACGCGGCAGCGAGGCGCGCAGCAGGATGAACAGCATGATGAAGAAGCCGGTCTTGATCGCGAACCAGAAGAACGACAGCCACGGCAGGGTGTCCAGGAACGGCCCGTGCCAGCCACCGAAGAACAGTGTGGTCAACAGCGCCGAAATGGTGACGATGCCGATGTATTCGCCGACGAAGAACATGCCCCATTTCATGCCCGCGTATTCGACGTGGTAGCCGTCTGCCAGCTCCTGCTCGGCTTCCGGCTGGTCGAACGGGTGGCGGTGGGTGACCGCGACGCCGGCGATGAAGAAGGTGCAGAAGCCCAGGAACTGCGGAATGATGAACCACAGGTGTTGCTGCTGATAGTCAACGATGTCGCGCATGTTGAACGAGCCCACCTGGGCGACGATGCCCATCAGCGACAGGCCTAGGAACACCTCGTAGGACACCGTCTGCGCCGAAGCCCGCAGTGCACCGAGCAGAGCAAACTTGTTGTTGCTCGCCCAGCCGGCGAACAACACCGCATACACGGTGAGGCCGGCCATGGCGAAGAAGAACAGGATGCCAATGTTCAGGTCCGCCACGCCCCAGGTCGGGGTAATCGGCACGATGGCGAAGGCTAGCAGCAGCGAGCCCATGGCCACCACAGGCGCCAGGGTGAAGATCAGACGGTCGGAGAACGGCGGGTTCCAGTCCTCCTTGAAGAACATCTTGATCATGTCCGCACCGAGCTGGAACATGCCGAACGGCCCAACCCGGTTGGGGCCGTAGCGGTCCTGCCACCAGCCCAGTAGGCGGCGCTCGACGAAGCTCAGCAAGGCGCCGCACACCACCACGGCCAGCATGATGACCAGGGCCTTGATGACGGCGATGATCACGTCGATCACCTCGGGAGTCAGCCAACTCATCGGGAGATCTCCAGTTCAGTGGCCAGGCAGTCGGCGCTCAGTACCGGGATGCCCGCCAGTCCGACGGGCAAACCGACCAGGCCAATGCTCAGTGCGGTGCTAATGCGTACCGGCAGGCGCAGGCGCTGGTTGGCAACCGTGAGGCTGAGCAGTTCGCCTTCGGCCACGCCCAGGCGCTTGGCTTCAGCCTCGGCCAGCGCGACATAGGCCTGCGGAATGCGCGCCTGAATCGGCGCGGCAAGCGACGAGGTTTCCTCGCTACCGAACAGATGATGCAGGGGTACGACGCCCCAGGTACCGGGTGCCGGTGAGAATGCAGCAGGCACCCCATGCCAGTCGCGATTCTGGCGGACATGATCAAGCAGGCGAACGCCTGGATCGCCCGCCCGCAGGTGGCCACCCACCTCATCCTGGAATTTGTTCCAGGCCTGGGGCGAGTTCCAGCCCGGCGACCAGGCAAAGGGGATTTGCTGACGGTCTTCGCCGGAGCCCGAATAGCCTTCCATGGAGTAGGCGAACGGCGAATCCACATCCTGCGGTTGACGTGGCTCATGCACGCTGATATCGGCGCGGATGGCGGTTCGACCGCTGTAGCGCAGCGGCGAGCGCGCCATCTTCAGGCCCTTGATGCGGAACGACGCGTGCGGCGCGGCATTCTGAATGCCGATCAATTGCGGGTTGGCGGCTACGCAGGAGTCGGTCGCATGGTCCAGGGTGGTCCAGTCCACGGCCTTGCCCTGCAGGGTGCAGTGCAACGCATGCATCCAGCGCCAGCCTTCGCGCACCAGGATACTACTGTCGTAGTAGCTGGGCTCGAATACCTGGAAGAAGCGCTGCGCACGGCCTTCCTGGCTGACCAGGGTGCCATCGGCTTCGGCGAAGCTGGCTGCTGAAAGCACCAGATGGGCCTTGGCGGTGGTCGCGGTCTGCTGGTGGTCGGCGACGATGACAGCTTGGGCAGCAGTCAGGGCAGCATCGACCTTGGCCTGATCGGCACGGCGATACAGGTCGTTTTCCAGCACGATTACGGCGTTGGCGTTGCCTTCGATCAGCGCGTCCAGTGCAGCATCCGCGGATTCGCCACCTAGAAGGGCCAGGCCCAGACTGTTGGCTTCTGGCACCACCAGGCTGAGGGAGGCTTTCTTCTCGCGGTTCTTCAGCGCCTGGGCAATGTTGCCGGCGGCTTCGATCAGGGATTTCTCACCCAGCGAGGTGCCGCTGATCAGCAGCGGGCGCCTGGCGGCCAGCAGGGCATCGGCGATCTGTTGTACGAGTTCGCAGGCTTCGGTTTCCAGCCCCTCGACAGCCGGGGCACCGGGGTCGATGGCATGGGCCACGGCAAAACCGAGGCGGGCCAGATCTGCTGGCGCAGCATGCACGCACTGTGCAGCGATATCGTCGAGGCGGGTTTCCTCGACGCTGGCAATGAAGACCGGATGCAGGGCGTTCTGTGCGACGTTCTGCACGGCCGCCATGTGCCAGTCCTGGATCTTCATCGAGGCGGCAATTTCAGTCGCCTTGCCCTTGGCCGCCTGGCGTACTGCCAGGGCGATACGCGCAGCAGTCTGGGTCAGGTCTTCGCCAAGAATGAACACTGCGTCGTGGCTTTCGATGTCGCGCATCGAAGGCACGGGCAATGGGCCGTTCTGCATCAGCTCGCGCACCAGGCGGATGTTTTCCAGTTCGGACGCGGCGATCCCGCTGTAGAACCGGTCGGCGCCGACCAGTTCGCGCAGCGCATGGTTGCTTTCCAGGCTGGCGCGGGGCGAGCCGATGCCGATTACGGTCTTGCCCTTGAGCAGCTCTGCGGCTTTGTCCAGGGCGGCATCGACGCCGAGCGTTGCATTGCCCAGCAGCGGCTGGCGCGGTCGATCCTCGCGGTTGACGTAGCCGTAGCCGAAGCGGCCCCGGTCGCACAGGAAGTAATGGTTAACCGCACCGTTGAAGCGGTTTTCGATACGGCGGATTTCACCGTAGCGCTCGCCGGGGCTGATGTTGCAGCCGGACGAGCAGCCGTGGCAGATACTCGGCGCAAACTGCATGTCCCACTTGCGGTTGTAGCGCTCGGAGTGGGTCTTGTCGGTAAACACGCCCGTTGGGCAAACCTCGGTGAGGTTGCCGGAGAATTCACTTTCCAGCACGCCGTCTTCGACACGCCCGAAGTACACATTGTCGTTGGCCCCGAACACGCCAAGGTCAGTTCCGCCGGCATAGTCCTTGTAGTAGCGCACGCAGCGGTAGCAAGCGATGCAGCGGTTCATCTCATGGGCGATGAACGGGCCGAGATCCTGATTGTTATGGGTGCGCTTGCTGAAGCGATAACGGCGCTGGTTATGGCCGGTCATCACCGTCATGTCCTGCAGGTGGCAATGGCCGCCTTCCTCGCACACCGGGCAGTCGTGCGGATGGTTGACCATTAACCATTCGACGACGCTGGCACGAAACGCCTTGGCTTCCTCGTCCTCGATGGAAATCCAGCTGTTGTCGGTGGCCGGGGTCATGCACGACATGACCAGCCGGCCGCGGGTGTCGTTTTCGTCGCTGTACTGCTTGACCGCGCACTGGCGGCAGGCGCCGACGCTACCGAGCGCCGGGTGCCAGCAGAAGTAGGGGATGTCGAGACCGAGCGACAGACAGGCCTGCAACAGGTTGTCCGCTCCGTCGACTTCGTAGTCTTTGCCGTCTACGTGGATAGTGGCCATGGTTACGTTTCTTCTTACCCGCCGAAACGGGTGTGGCTAATGGAATTCTGTTTGCCGCGCGCTTCGGCGGGGGAAGGGAAATGGCCGGGGCCAACCTCCTTCCTTTCCGCCGGCGTCGCAGAACTACACCTCGAGCGCTTGGGGGCGCGCCGTGGACTGACCCGAGGCCACACCCGCCTCGAACTCACCACGGAAATACTTGATCGCGCTGCCCAGTGGCTCCACCGCACCGGGCGCATGAGCGCAGAAGGTCTTGCCTGGGCCGAGGAAGTCGACCAGGCCCAGCAGGATATCGATGTCCTGGCTGGTGCCCTGGCCGCGCTCCAGCGCACGCAGGGTCTTGACGCTCCACGGCAATCCATCGCGGCAGGGAGTGCACCAGCCGCAGGACTCGCGAGCGAAGAACTCCTCCATGTTGCGCAGCAGCGACACCATGTTGATCGAATCATCCACCGCCAAGGCCAGACCGGTGCCCATGCGCGTGCCGACCTTGGCAATGCCGCCGGCGTACATCTGCGCCTCGAGGTGCTCAGGCAGCAGGAAACCGGTGCCGGCGCCGCCGGGTTGCCAACATTTCAGCGTATAGCCATCCTTCATGCCGCCGGCATAGTCCTCGAACAACTCGCGGGCGGTGATGCCAAAGGGCAACTCCCAGATGCCGGGGTGGTTGACCTTGCCGGAGAAGCCCATGAGTTTGGTGCCCATGTCTTCACTACCAGGACGGCACAGGGATTTGTACCAGTCCACCCCATGGCCGACGATGGCCGGCACGTTGCACAGGGTTTCCACGTTGTTGACGCAGGTCGGCTTGCCCCACGCGCCGACGGCGGCGGGAAACGGCGGCTTGGCACGGGGGTTGGCGCGACGGCCTTCCAGCGAATTGATCAGCGCGGTTTCTTCGCCGCAGATGTAGCGGCCGGCGCCGGTGTGCACGAAGAGTTCGAAATCGAAGCCCGAACCAAGGATGTTCTTGCCCAGCAGGCCAGCGGCCTTGGCTTCGTCAATGGCGCGATTAAGGTTGCGCGCCGCGTCGACGTATTCGCCGCGCAGGAAGATGTAACCACGGTAGGCCTTGAGCGCTCGCGCGCTGATCAGCATGCCCTCCACCAGAAGATGTGGCAGCTGCTCCATGAGCAGGCGATCCTTCCAGGTGTTGGGCTCCATCTCATCCGCGTTGCACAGCAGGTAGCGGATGTTCAGCGACTCATCGGCGGGCATCAGGCCCCACTTCACACCGGTGGGAAAACCGGCGCCGCCACGGCCCTTGAGGCCGGAATCCTTGACGGTCTGTACGATGTCGGCCTGGGCCATGTCGGCCAGGGCCTTTCGTGCAGCGGAATAGCCGTTCTTCTGCTGGTATTCGTCAAGCCAGACCGGTTGGCCGTCGTCACGCAGACGCCAGGTGAGCGGGTGGGTTTCTTCGCGGCGCTCGATGCGGTTGATCGGGCCGAAGGAGGGAAGGGTCATGGGTAGACCTCCAGCAATTTCGCCACGCCGCCGGGCTCTACGTCGCCGTAGGTGTCATCGTCGATCATCAGCGCCGGGGCCTTGTCGCAGTTGCCCAGGCAGCAGACGGGAATCAGCGTGAAGCGCCCGTCGGCAGTAGTCTGGCCCGGCTCGATGCCGATCTGCTGCTTGATGCTGTCCAGCACGTTTTCGTGACCACCGATGTAGCAGGTCATGCTGTCGCACACACGAATGATGTGGCGACCCACCGGAACGCGGAAGATCTGGCTGTAAAAAGTTGCCACGCCTTCGACATCGCTGGCGGGAATGCCGAGCACGTCGCCGATGGCGTCGCAGGCACCGTCCGGCACCCAGCCGCGGGCGTTCTGGACGATTTTCAGCGCCTCGATGGACGCCGCGCGCGGGTCCTCGTAATGGTGCATTTCATGCTCGATGGCCGAGCGCTCGGTTTCGCTCAGGGCAAAACGGTCGGTCTGAATCAAAGTGCTCATATCAGCGGTCCACGTCGGCCATAACGAAGTCGATACTGCCCAGGTAGGCGATCAGGTCCGCAATCATGCTGCCGCGGATAACCGCCGGAATCTGTTGCAGGTGCGGGAAGCTGGGCGTGCGGATACGCGTGCGGTAGCTCATGGTGCTACCGTCGCTGGTCAGGTAATAGCTGTTGATGCCCTTGGTCGCTTCGATCATCTGGAAGCTCTCGTTGGCGGGCATCACCGGCCCCCAGGACACTTGCAGGAAATGGGTGATCAGGGTCTCGATGTGCTGCAGCGTGCGTTCCTTCGGCGGCGGCGTAGTCAGCGGATGGTCGGCTTTGTAGGGACCTTCGGGCATGTGATTCAGGCATTGCTCGATGATTTTCAGGCTTTCGCGCATTTCACCCATTTTGACCATACAACGGTCATAGGCGTCGCCATTGACCGCCAGCGGCACTTCGAAGTCGAAATGCTGATAGCCGGAGTAGGGGCGGGCTTTGCGAATGTCGAAGTCACAGCCTGTAGCGCGCAGGCCGGCACCGGTGGTGCCCCATTCAAGGGCTTCCTTGGTGTTGTAAGCAGCGACACCTTTGGTGCGACCGATCAGGATGCTGTTCTTAAGTGCGGCCTTTTCATATTCGTTGAGGCGCTTGGGCATCCAGTCGAGGAACTCACGCACCAGCTTTTCCCAGCCGCGCGGCAAGTCGTGGGCGACTCCGCCAATGCGGTACCAGGCAGGGTGCATGCGAAAGCCGGTGATGGCTTCAATCACCTTGTAGGCGCGCTGGCGGTCGGTGAAGGTAAAGAAAACCGGCGTCATGGCGCCGACGTCCTGAATATAGGTGCCAAGATAGAGAAGGTGATTCTGGATGCGGAAGAACTCGGCCATCATCACGCGGATGAAGTCGACGCGGTCGGGGACGGTGATCCCGGCCAGTTTCTCCACCGCCAGCACGTAGGGCAGGTTGTTCATCACTCCGCCGAGGTAGTCCACCCGGTCGGTGTAGGGAATAAAGCTATGCCAGCTCTGGCGCTCGGCCATCTTTTCGGCGCCACGATGGTGGTAGCCGATCTCCGGGACGCAGTCGACGATCTCTTCGCCATCCAGTTGCAGGATGATGCGGAAGGCACCATGGGCGGAGGGGTGGTTGGGGCCGAGGTTGAGGAACATGAAGTCCTCGTGCTCGCCCTGGCGCTTCATCCCCCAGTCTTCGGGCCGGAAGCGCAAGGCTTCCTGTTCCATGTCCTGCTTGGCGGCGCTCAGGCTGTACGGGTCGAATTCAGTCGCGCGTGCCGGGTAGTCCTTGCGTAGCGGGTGGCCTTCCCAGGTGGGCGGCATCAGCATGCGGGTCAGGAACGGGTGGCCCGTGAAGGTGATGCCATACATGTCCCAGACTTCGCGCTCGTACCAGTTGGCGTTCGGCCAGATACGGGTAGCAGTCGGCAGATTCAGGTCGCCTTCCATCAGCGACACTTTAATCATCACGTCGCTGTTTCGCTCTAGCGACATCAGGTGATAAAAGACGCTGAAGTCGGCGCCGGGCAGCCCGCGGCGCTTGGTGCGCAGGCGCTCATCGACGGCGCTCAGGTCGTAGAGCATCACGTACGGCTTGCTGACCTGGCGCAGGGCGCTAAGGACGTCGATGAGCTTTTCGCGCTGCACCCACAGCACGGGCATGCCGGTGCGAGTAGGTTGTTCGATGAAGGTTTCGGCGCCGAAGCGCGCATTCAGTTCGGCGACGACATCCTGGTCGTCAGCCCGGTAAGGCGGGATGTACAGAGCACTGCCTGCAGTCATGATCTCGATCACTTTCGGTCAACGGTGGAGTGAGTCAGGTGCAGGTGAACAGGCACCTGCGACGCTGGGTCACACTTCGTCTGGGCTGCGCAGGTTGGTAACCTGTATGCGTTGTTCGCGGCGCTGTTCTTTTTGTGACGGCATCTCGGCGCGGTAAACGCCTTGATCGCCAACCACCCAGGACAACGGCCGACGCTCCTTGCCAATGGATTCCTGCAGCAGCATCAGCCCTTGCAGAAACGCCTCGGGGCGCGGAGGGCAGCCAGGGATATAAACGTCCACCGGCAGGAACTTATCCACGCCCTGAACGACCGAGTAGATATCGTACATTCCCCCCGAGTTGGCGCAGGCTCCCATGGAAATCACCCATTTCGGCTCTAGCATTTGCTCATAGAGACGCTGGATGACCGGTGCCATTTTGATGAAAGGCGTGCCGGCAATCACCATGAAGTCAGCCTGACGTGGCGAGGCGCGAATCACTTCTGCACCGAAGCGGGCAACGTCGTGGGGGGCAGTGAAGGCGGTGGTCATTTCCACATAGCAGCAGGAAAGGCCAAAGTTATACGGCCAAAGGGAGTTTTTTCGCCCCCAATTCACTGCGTTGTGCAGAACATCTTCAAGTTTGCCCATGAAGATGTTCTTGTGGACCTGATCTTCGAGAAGTGGATCGGTTACGGTCTCCCGCTGACCGATCGGATACTGCTCATTCGGAGCATCCGGGTCGATTCTGGTAAGCGTGTATTGCATTGCCAAAGCCTCATTGTTTTAGCTTCGCCTGTCGTTCGCGACGGCCGGAAGGCGCCCAGTCGAGCGCTCCGATCCGCCAAAGATAAACAAGACCCGCCAACAGAATTGCTATGAAAACGGTAGCTTCAATGAGGCCTGCCCAGCCGCTTTCGCGCACTGAAACAGCCCAGGCAAAGAGAAATAGGGCTTCAATGTCGAAGATCACGAAGAGCATCGCGACCAGATAGAATTTTGCCGACAGGCGTAGACGAGAACTGCCGGTGGAAACGATGCCGGATTCAAACGGCTCGTTTTTGCTGCGTCCCCACGCCTTGCTGCCGAGCAGGCTGGAGACTCCGAGCATGAATGCACACAACGCCACAATGCCAAAAATGAAAACGGCAAATGCCCAATTGTGGGAGAGGCTGGAAACATCGGTCATGCCGGACTCCTGTGGGGGACTACTGATGCGTCTATGAGGCGACGCAGAGCGTACCGCCCGTGAAGAGCCAGTAGTGTAGGCTCGATATGAGGGCAAGTAAATTGCCCCTCGGAGCAATTGACTTTGTTCTGTATGGAGGCGCTATTAACTGCCTTTAGCGGCTTTTAGCTCTTTTCGCCCAGTAAAAAGCCCTGACATTGCTGTCAGGGCTTTTGGCTGCACCTTACCAGGCGACTTACGCCGCCCGGCAACCGTCCTTAGTGGAACTGGTTCATGGTGTTGTCCTTGCCACTTGCCTTCAGGGCAGCTTCACCCGCGAAGTATTCCTTGTGGTTGTCACCGATGTCGGAGCCAGCCATGTTCTGGTGGCGGACGCAGGCGATACCCTGGCGGATTTCCTCACGCTGTACGCCCTTCACGTAGGCCAGCATGCCTTCGTCGGCGAAGTAGCCCTTGGCCAGGTTGTCGGTGGACAGGGCCGCAGTGTGGTAGGTCGGCAGAGTGATCAGGTGGTGGAAGATACCAGCCTGAGCAGCACCGTCACGTTGGAAGGTCTGGATGCGGCGGTCAGCCTCGACAGCCAGCTCGGTGTTGTCGTACTCAACGCTCATCAGCTTGGCGCGGTCGTAGGCGGTGACATCCTTGCCTTCGGCGACGAATGCATCGTACACCTGCTGGCGGAAGTTCAGGGTCCAGTTGAACGACGGGCTGTTGTTGTACACCAGCTTGGCGTTCGGGATGACGTCGCGGATGCGGTCAACCATGGCCTTGATCTGGCCCACGTGCGGCTTCTCGGTTTCGATCCACAGCAGGTCGGCGCCGTTTTGCAGCGAGGTGATGCAGTCGAGTACGCAACGGTCTTCGCCGGTGCCAGCGCGGAACTGGAACAGGTTGGACGGCAGGCGCTTGGGACGCAGCAGCTTGCCACCACGGTTGAGAATCACGTCGCCATTGCCCAGTTCGGCAGGGGTGACTTCTTCGCAGTCCAGGAAGGAGTTGTACAGGTCGCCCAAGTCGCCCGGCTCGTTGGTCACGGCGATCTGCTTGGTCAGGCCGGCACCCAGGGAGTCGGTACGAGCAACGATCACGCCGTTGTCGATACCCAGTTCCAGGAATGCATAGCGGACTGCAGCGATCTTGGCGAGGAAGTCGGCGTGGGGTACGGTAACCTTGCCGTCCTGGTGGCCGCACTGCTTCTCATCGGACACCTGGTTCTCGATCTGGATGCAGCAAGCACCGGCTTCGATCATTTTCTTAGCCAGCAGGTAGGTGGCTTCCGGGTTGCCAAAACCGGCGTCGATGTCGGCAATGATCGGTACGATGTGGGTTTCGTAGTTGTCGATCTGGTTCTGGATGTCGGCAGCCTTGGCCTTGTCCCCAGCTTCGCGGGCTTCGTCCAGAGCGGTAAATAACAGGTCCAACTCGCGGGAATCAGCTTGGCGCAAGAAGGTGTACAGCTCTTCGATCAGATCGGAGACGGCTGTTTTCTCGTGCATGGACTGGTCGGGCAGCGGGCCGAAGTCGGAGCGCAGCGCGGCGACCATCCAGCCGGACAGGTACAGATACTTCTTGTTGGTGGTCTTCAGGTGCTTCTTGATGGAGATCATCTTCTGCTGACCGATGAAGCCGTGCCAGCAACCCAGCGACTGGGTGTAAACGGAAGAGTCGGCGTCGTACTCGACCATGTCCTTGCGCATGATGTCGGCGGTGTACTGTGCGATTTCCAGGCCGGTCTTGAAACGGTTCTGAGCGCGCATACGGGCGACCGATTCCGGGTTGATGGCGCTCCAGCTGTTGCCGTACTGCTCTTTCAGGGCGGCGATAGCTTTGATGTCGTTCTGATAAGCGGACATGGTCAATCCTTTCAAACAAGATATTGATTTGATTACGTACCGACTTTCCCGACTACAAACCTATCTGTTGAAGGTGTTTGTTGCGGGTGCTGCCGCTGGAGCGCAGAGATGGCGACTGTGGGAGGTAGACAAGAAGGGGGATGAAACGAACAACCAAGATCCCGATGTTTCTGCTCGGCACGCACAGGCTTCGCTTGGCTTGGGTCTTGCGCTGAATCAATCGCTTCCCCGTCCCTGAGGACGACCTCGTTCCAGTCGCAACCTCGTCGATCGCCCGGTAAGGCTGAATCGGCACTAAGCGGCTCGGCTGGTTGGCTGGAGCGCGCTCAGGAGGCCCTGTTTAGAGCCTCTGGTTAGCGGGAGCGAGGGCATCATGCTATGGAAAAAAGGCTTCGTCAAATGTTTTGTAGTGTTTTTTGTCGGGCACTACATAATTCATGTGCCGATGCTGCGGACTGCCTTTTATGGAATCACATCGACCTTCACGCGCAAGATGAAGTCATCTGGCGAGCCGGTCGAATGGCGCACAACGGTGCCGCCATGCTGTGCTCTGTAGGACTCGCCTGAGCTGCCGATCAAAATCCACTCACCCAACGGTCCGCTTACGCGTGTGTCGGCTTGGCGGGAGTTGATGATCTCGCGGGAGCTCTGGTCCAGGCTGTCATGCTGGCTGCTGAGTGCAAGGTGCACGATGTCACCGCTGAGTCTGGCGGTCACATACAGTCCGCGGGCCAGATCACGGTGTTGGGTATCGGCATACAGCTCTCCGTAGGGGCCGCTGGAAAACGAGGTGATCGGTATGCTTTGGCCCGTCTGGATCAGTGCGGGATAGCCTTCGCTGGCGTGGACTTGCTGCACCTCACCGTTGCGGGTGGTGCTGTGGTTAATGATTCGCAGTGGAGCTCGGGAATGATCGGGGCCTTTGATGTTGTATGTGCCACTCTCCTGGCTTGAGACACTGATCAGCAGCCGTCGGGCAGGGGCGTCCAGCCGTTCGGCAAGTTCGCGCAGCTCGCGGATTTTTTCAGGCGTGCTAGTAACGATCAGTTGATTGCCGTAAGCGGTGACGCTGCCTTCCCCGTTCAGGACGGCTTGTGCCGCTGGAAGAAGGTCTTCAGCAAGACGGTGCTTGAGAGGAAGCAGCTCCGTGGCGGCCTGGGTAGACAGGCTGGCGCACAGAAGCAGGGTCAGGGTGCAGAGCTGAGTGCGCAGGTTCATCGTAGGGCGTCCTTATTCGCGGGTGCCCCGTCAGCATACTGCGTGAATGCAGCCTGAGACAAAGCGAACCAAGGCTCAGTGGCGCTGACAAAAAGCCGCGGCGCAGGAAGCCCCCGCCGGGCATTGTCTGTTTGCCTGGCGGGATGCTGGCTTGTGCTTATTGGCTCTGGCGTACCATGTCGACATGAGGGATGCCGGCTTCGAGGAACTCGTCGCTGACAATGGTAAACCCCAGTCGCTCATAGAAGGCGGTGGCGTGTACTTGGGCGGTAAGAAACTGGCGCTGCAAGCCGCGTCGTTCGGCCTCGGCAATCACCGCCTTCATCAGCTCGGCGCCGATGTGCAGACCTCGCCAATCCTTGAGCACCGCAACCCGGCCGATGTGTCCATCGGTGAGGAGGCGTGCGGTACCGATCGGGTAATCACCTTCGCAGGCAAGGAAGTGTACGGCGCCCGCATCTTCGGCGTCCCACTCCAGTTCCGGGGGTACGGCTTGCTCGGTGATGAAAACCGCTTCGCGGATGCGCTGCAGGTCAGCGTTATCCCTTTGCCAGTCGGCAAGGCGTATATGGATATTATTCATGGGCGAATTCCAGGCTTCCCTGTTTGATCAGTTCGCAGAGCAGATCACGTCCCTCTTCATCGCTCAGCCACTGGGCAAGATTATCCGCGTGCAATGCGTCGGCTGAGCAAACCAGCTTGAGCAGGTCACGCAGATGAGTGGGCAGCAGGCGGCTCTGGCCGCTGGCGAACAACAACAGACCTACATCGATTTCACTCCAGGCCAGGCGAGCGCTGGGGTTGCGAATCAGGACTGCGCCGTCTTCCAGGTCTGCGAGCAGATCTTCAGCTGTGGTTTCCGGGCCTGCGACGCGTTCAGGGTAGCGCGGTTCGGTCATGAACTGGCCGAACCAGGTCATCAGCAGGCGTTCATCGCTCATGTGCTCGGTCAGCAAGTTTTTCAAGCGTACCAGGGCGTCGTTCTGAATCTGCGAAGGGTCGTCCTGGGGTTCCAGGTCGGCATCACTGTAGCGCTCTTCATCCGGAATGAACTGGGCGAGAAAGTCGGTGAAGTGGGTCAGGACTTCGCTGGCGCTCGGTGCGCGAAAACCTATCGAGTAGGTCATGCATTCATCTTCGGCAGTGCCGAAATGTGCCAGGCGCGGGGGCAGATAAAGCATATCGCCGGGTTCGAGTACCCAGTCCTCGGTGCCTTCGAATTCGGCGAGGATTTTCAGGTCTTGATGATCCAGCAGCGGGCTTTCGCTGTCGCACATCTGGCCGATGCGCCAGCGACGTTTACCGTATCCTTGTAGCAAAAATACGTCGTAGTTGTCGTAATGCGGGCCGACGCCGCCGCCGGGCGCGGCGTAGCTGATCATCACGTCATCGATGCGCCAGTTGGGAAGGAAGCGGAACTGTTCCAGCAGTTCAGCGACTTCCGGGACGAATTGGTCGACCGCTTGTACAAGCAGGGTCCAGTCGCGCTCCGGCAGGTGCTGGTAAGTATCTTCGGCGAACGGGCCGCGGCGCAATTCCCATGGTTGCTCGCCGTGCTCGAGAACCAGGCGGGATTCGATTTCTTCCTCGAGCGACAGGCCAGCAAGTTCGTCAGGCGAGATCGGGTTTTCAAAATCCGGAATGGCCTGGCGAATCAACAGCGGTTTTTTCTGCCAATAATTGCGCAGAAATTCGCGCACGCTCATGCCGCCCAGAAGTTGAAGTGGTGTATTAGAAGTCATGGTTAAGACCTTGCTCTTACGTAAGAGCTAAAAATAAAAACGCCCGGCTGAGCCGGGCGCGGAAGTCATTTCGGCACTCAGATGCGTTTGGCCTGCACCACGGCGTTGCCGATGTAGGCAGCCGGGGTCAGCTTACTCAGTTCAGCCTTGGCTTCGGCGGGGATATCGAGGCCGCCGATAAAAACCTTCAGTGCTTCCGGGCTGATGCCCTTGCCGCGGGTCAGTTCCTTGAGTTTTTCGTAGGCGTTTTCCACCGCATAGCGGCGCATGACGGTTTGCACCGGCTCGGCCAGCACTTCCCAGCAGGCGTCCAGGTCTTCAGCGATGCGCTGAGTGTTCAGCTCCAGCTTGCTGATGCCCTTCAGGGTGGCCTCATAGGCGATGACGCTGTGGGCGAAGCCAACGCCCAGATTGCGCAGCACGGTGGAGTCGGTCAGGTCGCGCTGCCAGCGGGAAATTGGCAGTTTGCTGGCCAGGTGTTGAAGTACCGCGTTGGCGATTCCCAGGTTGCCTTCGGAGTTCTCGAAGTCGATCGGGTTGACCTTGTGCGGCATGGTCGATGAGCCGATTTCGCCAGCGATGGTGCGCTGTTTGAAATAACCGAGGGAAATGTAGCCCCAGATATCGCGATCGAAATCGATCAGAATGGTGTTGAAGCGCGCAATGGCATCGAACAGCTCGGCAATGTAGTCGTGCGGCTCGATTTGGGTGGTGTAGGGGTTCCAGCTCAGGCCTAGGTCGTTCTCAATGAACTCGCGGGCATTGGATTCCCAGTCGATGTCCGGGTAAGCGCTGAGGTGGGCGTTGTAGTTGCCAACGGCGCCATTGATCTTGCCCAGTAGCGGTACGGCCGCAACCTGGGCGATCTGACGCTCGAGGCGATAGACTACGTTAGCCAGCTCCTTGCCCAGTGTGGTCGGCGATGCCGGCTGGCCATGGGTGCGTGACAGCATCGGGACGTCGGCGAACTGCACGGCCAACGCGCGAATGGCGTCGGCCAACTGGCGCATCAGCGGCAGAATCACGTCGTCGCGACCTTCACGCAGCATCAGGGCGTGGGACAGGTTGTTGATGTCCTCGCTGGTGCAGGCGAAGTGGATGAACTCACTGACAGCGGCCAGCTCGGGTAGCTGCTTGGCCTGCTCCTTGAGCAGGTACTCCACAGCCTTCACGTCGTGGTTTGTCGTGCGTTCGAACTCTTTCACGCGCTCGGCGTGCTCTATCTGGAAATTTTCAGCCAGTTGGTCGAGCAGTCCATTGGCGGCTGAAGAAAAAGGAGCGATTTCCGGAATGCCAGGGTGAGCGGCCAAGCGCTGCAGCCAGCGTACTTCGACCAGAACACGGCTTTTGATCAGACCGTACTCACTAAAAATCGGGCGCAGAGCGCTGGTTTTGCCGGCATAGCGGCCATCGACGGGGGAGACCGCAGTGAGCGAAGAAAGCTGCATGGGTATTCTCTGGAAGTCGGGGGCGGAAAAAGGGCGCATATGATACCTGAAAGCAAGGGGGTATTGGCGGGCAGGTATCAGGCGCGGTTCGTGTTACGAGCGGTGCGGGTCTGAAAACCTAGCTTTCATTGCCGCGTAGCAGGGGGTAAAGCTCGTTGAGCAGCTTGCGGCGACTGAAGACCAGCTGCCAGCGATGACCGCCCAGCTGCCGCCACAGGCGTGCGGAGCGAATGCCGGCAAACAGCAGTGTGCGGATTTTCGCCGCGTTGCCGCTCTGCTGCAGGAAGCGTGTGTCGCCTTGCACCTGAATGCGCTGGCGAAAGGTGCTCAACGTGTCCTGATACAGCGCGCCAAATGAGGCGATGACGTTGTCATGGCTAATGCCGAAGTGCTGCACCTGTTGTTCGATCTGCTCTAGTCGGCTGCCAATGATGTCCTGCAAATCTCCGCGTTTATCCAGTTGCCGCTCCAGTGCAAGCATGGCCAGGGTATAGCGCAAGGGGTCGCGTTGCAGGTTGGTTGGCGAGCGCTCCAGAGTACTTGCCAGGGCGCGGTATCCGTCACGCAAGTACAGATCGTCACCTCCGTACACCGCCAGGGTGTTTTCTGGGTTGCGTACGAGCAGACTGCCTACCATGCAGGCCAGGGCGGGCTCGCTGCTTTGTCCGGTACGGGCAATCCGGTCGACCTGAATGGCGGCATTGAAGACTGCGCTCAGGGCAACCAACTGCTCTTGTAATGGCGTCATGCCGATACTCCGTTTCGCGAATGCCAGGGTTCCGCGCTCTCGATCACGCCGCCGCCGAGGCAGACTTCGCCGTCGTAGAACACCACGGACTGGCCGGGTGTTACAGCGCGTTGCGGTTCGTCGAATTCGACGCGATAGCCCTTGTCGGCGGCGTGCAGGACGCAGGGCTGGTCGTTCTGACGGTAGCGCACCTTGGCGGTGAGGCGTTTCGGTGCGCTAAGGTCGATCGGGTTGACCCAATAGATGTCCGAGGCAAGCAGGGCGCGTGAAAACAGCCAAGGGTGGTCATTGCCCTGGCCGACAATCAGTACGTTGCGCGACAGATCCTTTTCCAGCACGTACCAGGGCTCATCGCCTGCATCCTTGAGTCCGCCGATGCCCAGGCCCTGGCGCTGGCCGATGGTGTGGTACATCAGGCCGTGATGACGGCCAATGGTCTCGCCTACGGTCGTTTCGATAGTGCCGGGTTGGGCAGGGAGGTACTGCTTGAGAAAATCGCTGAAGCGGCGCTCACCAATAAAGCAGATCCCGGTGGAGTCTTTTTTCTTTGCCGTCACCAGACCGTACATTTCGGCGATGGCGCGCACTTGAGGCTTTTCCAATTCGCCCACCGGGAACAGCGTCTTGGCGATTTGTTCACCGCCTACGGCATGCAGGAAATAACTCTGATCCTTGTTTGGATCCAGGCCTTTGAGCAGTTCGCTACGCCCGTCGAGGTCGCGACGACGCACATAGTGGCCGGTGGCGATCAGCTCGGCGCCTAGCGTCAGGGCGTAGTCGAGAAAGGCTTTGAACTTGATTTCGCGGTTACACAGAATATCGGGATTCGGTGTGCGGCCTGCCTTGTATTCTTCCAGGAAGTGCTCAAAGACATTGTCCCAATATTCTGCAGCAAAATTGGCGGTGTGCAGCGTGATGCCGAGCTTGTCGCACACCGCCTGGGCGTCGGCCAGGTCTTCGCGTGCGGTGCAATATTCCGTGCCGTCGTCTTCTTCCCAGTTCTTCATGAACAGGCCTTCGACCTGGTAACCCTGCTCCATCAGCAGCAAGGCAGATACGGAAGAGTCCACACCGCCGGACATGCCGACGATGACGCGAGTAAGAGTTGGATTGGGCATGGGACCGAAATAATGACAGCGGAAAGCGGCGATTCTACCAGATAAGCACCGTTGCAAACGCCGTATGGGCTTGCGAGGGGTTAGCGAATCAGACCAAGCGAAAAGTGCTCGCCGCCCAGGTAATCGTCGATGCAGCGCAAGACCAGCTCGCTGCGCCAGTGAGCGCGCTCGGCCAGCAGTTCATCGCGGGTCAGCCAACGAGGGCCGATGATGCCATGGTCCAGCGGGCTGTCGGGCAGGTGGCGCAAGGGGCGCGCGCTGAAACAGACGCGTTGGTAGGTGACGCCGTTACTGGGTGCGGTGTAGAGGTAGATACCGGTCACTGCGATCAGCTCGACCTCCCAACCGGTTTCTTCCAGGGTTTCACGCACGGCGGCCTGGAGCAGGGTTTCGTTGGCTTCGAGATGTCCGGCAGGCTGGTTGAAAACCGCCTGCCCGCCCGCCAGTTCCTCGACCAGCAGGAAACGTCCCCGGTCTTCGACAATGGTGGCGACGGTGATGTGGGGGTGCCAATCCATGTTGAGTGTCTCGTAAGTGGGTTTTGGGGCCTGGAAACAAAACCCCCGGCAAGGCCGGGGGTTTTGTGCTTTCGCCAGAAGCTGCGCGCGTTACCTTAAGCCAGTGCGTCGATCACTGCATTGAAGGTGTTGCTCGGGCGCATGACCTTGCTGGTCAGTTCCGGGTTGGCGCAGTAGTAACCGCCGATCTCGGCAGGCTTGCCCTGGGCCTGGTTCAGCTCGGCAATGATGGTCGCTTCCTGCTCGCTCAGTGCCTTGGCTACGGGTGCGAAGTGAGCGGCCAGAGCGGCATCTTCAGTCTGTGCTGCCAGGGCCTGGGCCCAGTACAGTGCCAGGTAGAAGTGGCTGCCGCGGTTGTCGATCTCGCCGACCTTGCGCGACGGCGATTTGCCGTTGTCCAGCAGCTTGCCGGTGGCTTCGTCCAGGGCTTTGCCTAGCAGCTTGGCCTTGGTGTTGTTGGTCTTGATGCCGGTTTCTTCCAGGGAGACGGCCAAGGCCAGGAATTCACCCAGGGAATCCCAGCGCAGGTGGTTCTCTTCCACCAGCTGCTGTACGTGTTTCGGTGCCGAGCCGCCGGCGCCGGTTTCATACATGCCGCCGCCTGCCATCAGCGGGACGATCGAGAGCATTTTGGCCGAGGTGCCCAGTTCCATGATCGGGAACAGGTCGGTCAGGTAGTCGCGCAGTACGTTGCCGGTCACCGAGATGGTGTCCAGGCCACGGATCAGGCGCTCCATGCTCACGCGAATGGCTTCGTTGTAGTCCATGCAACGGATGTCGAGGCCGGTCAGGTCGTAGTCCTTGAGGTACAGGTCAACCTTCTTCTTCAATTCGCGATCATGGGCGCGCTCCTGATCGAGCCAGAAGATGGCCGGAGTGTTGGACTGGCGGGCGCGATTGACGCCTAGCTTGACCCAGTCGCGGATCGGGAGGTCCTTGGTCTGGCAGGCGCGCCAGATATCACCGGCTTCGACTTCGTGCTGGATCATCACGGTGCCGTCTTCCAGGGTCACGCGCATGATGCCGTCGGCAGCCATTTCGAAGGTCTTGTCGTGGGAGCCGTATTCCTCGGCCTTCTGCGCCATGAGACCAACGTTGGAGACCGAGCCCATGGTGGTGGGGTCAAAGGCGCCGTTGGTCTTGCAGAAGTTGATCATCTCCTGGTAGATGCGGGCATAGGTGCTTTCCGGCATCACTGCCTTGGTGTCTTTCTGCTTGCCGTCGCGGCCCCACATCTGACCGGAGTTACGGATCATTGCCGGCATGGAGGCATCAACGATCACATCGCTGGGAATGTGCAGGTTGGTGATGCCCTTGACCGAGTCGACCATGGCCATTTCCGGGCGATGGGCATAGGTCTCGTGGATGTCTTGCAGGATTTCTTCCTGCTGGGCGGAGGGCAGCGACTTGATCTTGTCGTAGACGCTGGACAGGCCGTTGTTCGGGTTGACGCCGATTTCTTCAAACAGCTTGCCGTGCTTCTCGAACACGTCCTTGTAATAGACGGTCACGGCGTGGCCGAAGACGATCGGGTGGGAGACCTTCATCATGGTCGCCTTGACGTGCAGGGACCACATGACGCCGGTTTCCTTGCAGTCCTGCAAGGTTTGCTCGAAGAAGGCGCGCAGCTTGTTACAGCTCATGAACATGCCGTCGAGAATTTCGCCTTGCTGAAGGGACAGCTCCTTCTTGACTTCGACCTGGCCGTTTTTGCCAACGAATTCAATGCGGACCTTGCCAGCCTTGTCCATAGTGAAGGACTGTTCGCTGGAGAAGAAGTCGCCGCCGCGCATGTAGTCTGCGTGGGACTGGGACGCCATGCTCCACTTGCCCATGGAGTGCGGGTACTTGCGTGCAAAGGCCTTGACCGCGGCGGGTGCGCGACGGTCGGAGTTGCCTTCACGCAATACCGGGTTTACCGCGCTGCCCAGTACTTTGCTGTAGCGAGCGCGGATCTCATGGTCGGCGTCGCTCTGCGGGTCTTCGGGGAAATCGGGGATCTGGTAGCCCTGGGCCTGCAGTTCGGCGATCGCGCCCTTGAGTTGGGGGATCGAGGCGCTGATGTTGGGCAGTTTGATGATGTTGGCTGCCGGCGAGGTGGCCAGTTGCGCCAAGTAAGCAAGATCATCCTGAATCTGTTGTCCGTCGAGTTTGTCTGCAAAGGCGGCGAGGATCCGGGCGCCTAGAGAGATATCGCGGGTTTCGACGTCAATGTCTGCTGAGGAAGCGAAGGCTTTTACGATGGGGAGAAGCGAGTAAGTGGCGAGGGCAGGGGCTTCGTCGGTGAAGGTGTAGGTAATCTTCGAGCGATTGGACATCAGAGTAGGACTCTCTCTCTTGCGGTGCGGGCACGGATCTCGAGGCGCGCCGGATAAGGCGCTTCGATTCAATGATGGATTGAAGCGAAGTCGAGATGTCGCCCGGTGATGGTGGTGGCACCAGTAGCCTGTAGCACAGTCGAACCATGGTGGCGGCTCAGCCGGTTCAGGGCCGGTTGCCGAAGGGAGGCAAGGCGGCCCTGATGACAGTTATGTCACGGCGGCGGAGTATACCATTGGTCCTCCATGCCTGAAGAGTGGCCTTATACCTTCGACTAACGAAGGAGAGGTTTTTTTGTCCGGCGCGATTGGGTACGCTCGGGCAGTTGCAACCCGGTTCAACAATCACACGGAGTCCAGCATGGGATACCAAAAGATCCAGGTGCCTGCTAACGGTGACAAAATTACCGTTAATGCCGACATGTCGCTTACTGTACCGAACAACCCGATCATCCCCTTCATCGAGGGCGATGGCATTGGTGTTGATATCAGTCCGGTCATGATCAAGGTAGTGGATGCAGCCGTCGAGAAAGCCTATGGCGGCGAGCGCAAGATTGCATGGATGGAAGTTTACGCCGGCGAAAAAGCCACCACCGTTTATGACCAGGACACCTGGCTGCCCAAGGAAACCCTGGACGCTGTGCGCGACTACGTGGTTTCCATCAAGGGTCCGTTGACCACGCCTGTCGGCGGCGGCATTCGTTCCCTGAACGTAGCCCTGCGTCAGGAGTTGGATCTGTATGTGTGCCAGCGTCCGGTACGCTGGTTCGAGGGCGTGCCCAGCCCGGTGAAGAAGCCTGGCGATGTGGACATGATCATCTTCCGCGAAAACTCGGAAGACATTTATGCGGGAGTCGAGTGGAAAGCCGGCAGTCCGGAAGCAGAAAAGGTTATCAAGTTCCTCACTGAGGAAATGGGTGTCACCAAGATTCGCTTCACCGAAAACTGCGGCATCGGCATCAAGCCGGTTTCCCTGGAAGGCACCAAGCGCCTGGTGCGCAAGGCTCTGCAATACGCCGTGGACAATGATCGCAGCTCGCTGACCATCGTTCACAAAGGCAACATCATGAAGTTCACTGAAGGTGCCTTCAAGGAGTGGGCCTACGAAGTGGCGCGCGACGAGTTCGGTGCCGAGTTGCTGGATGGCGGTCCGTGGATGCACTTCAAAAACCCCAATACGGGCAAGACCATTGTGGTCAAGGATGCGATCGCTGATGCGATGTTGCAGCAGATCCTGCTGCGACCGGCTGAATATGACGTGATTGCCACCCTGAACCTGAACGGTGACTACTTATCTGATGCGCTGGCTGCCGAAGTGGGCGGTATCGGTATCGCCCCGGGTGCCAACCTTTCAGACAACATCGCCATGTTCGAAGCGACCCACGGCACCGCGCCGAAGTATGCGGGCCAGGACAAGGTGAACCCCGGCTCGCTGATTCTTTCGGCGGAAATGATGCTGCGCCACATGGGCTGGGTTGAAGCTGCTGATCTGATCATCAAGGGCACCAATGGCGCCATTGCCGCGAAGACGGTCACCTATGACTTCGAGCGCTTGATGGAAGACGCCACGTTGCTATCCTGCTCGGAATTCGGCGATGCTCTGATTGCTCATATGTAAGCCAAGCGATGGGCGATAAAAAGCCGGCCCAAAGGCCGGTTTTTTATTGTGCATGACGCGAAGCCTCAGGCGTCTTCGGTATGTGCGCTCAGGGTTGGGCTGGAAGCGACAACTTCAACGGCAGCCGAGCGGATATTCACGGCATGAAGGCCCTTAGGACCTTGCACAATGTCAAAGTTGACGGGTTGACCTGCTTTGAGGGTCTTGTAGCCGTCCATCTGAATGACCGAGTAATGGGCGAACAGGTCCTCATCTCGGCCGTCTGCGACGATGAAACCGTAGCCCTTGGCGTTGTTGAACCACTTGACCTTACCGCTAAGCATGCTGATATCCCTCTGCATAGGACTCCATCACTGGAGTATCATCGACTTCAATTCCATGTGAGGCCGAACTGCCGTGGCATGGAACCCCGGATACCCGAAAGTGGGTATTCCTTGTTTGTATCACCGATTCTCTGATAGTCAAGGGAAGCCATTGGCTGGCTGCGAAGCGAGTCAAATCTCTTCAATTTCGACCCAATGATGAAGCACTGTCACGGCATGTATTTACGCAATCAGATTCGACTAACATTCAATCAGGATCGCCCCGCTTCCCATGAGGGTGATTCGGACCTGCTCGTGCAGGAGGCCAAGCCGAAGCTGGAGGCGCCTCCGTTGTACAAGGTCATCATGTTCAACGACGACTACACACCCATGGATTTCGTTGTCGAAGTGCTTGAGGGTTTTTTTGCACTGAACCGGGAGCTGGCGACTCAGGTCATGCTCAGGGTTCACACTGAGGGACGTGCTGTGTGTGGGGTCTATGCTCGTGATATCGCCGAAACCAAGGCGGAGCAAGTCAATCAATACGCCAGGGAGTGCCAGCATCCGCTACTCTGTGAAATCGAGAAGGACGGCTGAAACGGCCGCTTGGGATGAGGTGAAGCCATGTTAAATCGAGAGCTCGAAGTCACCCTCAATCTGGCTTTCAAGGAAGCACGCGCCAAGCGCCATGAGTTCATGACGGTTGAGCATTTGCTGCTTGCATTGTTGGATAATGAGGCTGCCGCCACGGTGCTGCGTGCGTGCGGCGCCAACCTCGATAAACTTCGCCATGATCTGCACGAGTTTATCGATTCCACTACGCCACTGATTCCGCAGCATGATCAGGAGCGTGAAACACAGCCGACGCTGGGTTTTCAGCGCGTGTTGCAGCGGGCTGTCTTTCACGTGCAAAGCTCCGGCAAGCGTGAAGTCACCGGGGCTAATGTGCTCGTTGCCATCTTCAGTGAGCAGGAAAGCCAGGCGGTGTTTCTGCTCAAGCAGCAGACGGTTGCCCGCATCGATGTGGTCAATTACATCGCCCATGGCATCTCCAAAGTGCCGGGGCATGCCTCCCATGTCGATAATGATCAGGATTTGTCGGACGAGGAGGGTGGCGAGCCCGCTGCTTCCAGCAGTCCGCTGGATGCCTACGCCAGTAATCTGAATGAGCTTGCCCGCCAAGGGCGAATCGATCCGCTGGTGGGACGTGAGCAGGAGGTCGAGCGAGTCGCGCAGATTCTGGCTCGGCGTCGCAAGAACAACCCGCTACTTGTGGGCGAGGCCGGTGTCGGCAAGACAGCCATTGCCGAAGGCCTGGCCAAGCGCATCGTCGACGGTCAGGTTCCTGAGCTGCTCTCGCAAAGCGTGGTGTATTCCCTGGATCTGGGAGCGCTCCTGGCAGGCACCAAATATCGCGGCGATTTTGAAAAGCGCTTCAAGGCGCTGCTCAACGAGCTGCGCAAACGCCCGCACGCGATTCTATTCATTGATGAAATCCATACCATCATCGGTGCCGGAGCGGCTTCTGGCGGGGTGATGGATGCCTCCAACCTGCTCAAGCCGTTGCTTTCCTCGGGTGAGATTCGCTGCGTTGGCTCGACGACCTTCCAGGAATTTCGCGGCATCTTCGAAAAGGACCGGGCCTTGGCTCGGCGTTTTCAAAAGGTCGATGTGGGTGAGCCGTCGGTGGAGGATACGATCGGTATCCTGCGCGGCCTGAAAGGCCGTTTCGAGCAGCATCACCAGATCGAGTACAGCGACGAGGCGTTGCGCGCGGCGGCCGAGCTGGCGTCCCGCTACATCAATGACCGGCATATGCCTGACAAGGCAATCGATGTGATCGATGAGGCGGGTGCTTATCAGCGTCTGCAGCCGGAAGAAAAGCGTGTCAAGCGCATCGAAGTAGCTCAGGTCGAGGATATCGTCGCCAAGATCGCGCGCATTCCGCCCAAGCATGTTTCCAGTTCCGATAAGGAACTGCTGCGCAATCTTGAGCGGGATCTCAAGCTCACCGTGTTTGGTCAGGACGAAGCTATCGATTCTCTGGCGACGGCGATCAAGCTTTCCCGGGCAGGGCTCAAGGCGCCGGACAAGCCGGTGGGGTCGTTCCTGTTTGCCGGGCCTACCGGCGTCGGCAAGACCGAGGCGGCCCGTCAGCTGGCACGGTCGTTGGGTATCGAGCTTGTGCGTTTCGATATGTCCGAATACATGGAGCGGCATACCGTATCGCGCTTGATCGGGGCGCCGCCTGGCTATGTAGGTTTCGATCAGGGTGGTTTGCTGACAGAGGCGATTACCAAGCAGCCCCATTGTGTGCTGCTTCTCGACGAAATCGAGAAGGCGCATCCGGAGGTCTTTAACCTGCTGTTGCAGGTAATGGATCATGGCACGCTGACGGATAACAACGGGCGCAAAGCGGATTTTCGCAATGTGATCGTGATCATGACAACGAACGCCGGGGCAGAAACCGCGGCGAGGGCCTCTATCGGCTTTACGCTGCAGGATCACTCGTCGGATGCCATGGAAGTCATCAAGAAGAGTTTCACACCGGAGTTTCGCAACCGTCTGGACACGATTATCCAGTTCGGTCGATTGAGTCATGAAGTAATCAAGAGCATCGTCGACAAGTTCCTCACCGAACTTCAGGCGCAGCTAGAAGACAAGCGCGTGCAATTGGACGTCAGCAACGCGGCGCGCGGCTGGCTGGCTGAGCATGGCTACGATGTACAAATGGGAGCTCGACCCATGGCACGGCTGATCCAGGAAAAGATCAAGCGTCCTCTGGCGGAAGCTATTCTGTTTGGAGAGCTAGCCGAGCACGGTGGTATCGTGCACGTTGACCTTGAGGCCGGAGAGCTGACCTTTGATTTCGAGACGGTAATCGAGACGGCTTGATTGATCGGCTACCAAATCACGCCCGGCCAGTCCGGGCGTTTTTTTAAGTGCTTTTGGTGTTTTGAATAAATGTCAGGCAAACGAAAACGCCCGGCATAAGCCGGGCAATTTTGACTGTACGGTCTGTCAGCGGGCGCGGTAGGTGATGCGTCCCTTGCTCAGGTCGTAAGGCGTCAGCTCGATACGAACCTTGTCACCGGTCAGGATGCGGATGTAATTCTTACGCATTTTGCCCGAAATATGCGCGGTAACGACGTGCCCATTTTCCAACTCCACGCGGAACATGGTGTTGGGCAGGGTGTCGACGACAGTGCCTTCCATTTCGAAGCTGTCTTCTTTCGACATGCAATAGTGCCCTCGGTGTTCTATGAATAGCCGGACTCCATTGGGGACCCAGCAAAAGCGGCGTGCATTGTGCCCGAAAATGACACGCTACGCCAAGGCCTTCAGGTCAGACTGACCCAGCGCTGATTGATTAGCAGCTCAAGTGGCCGATATTCGGTCTTGTAATTCATCTTCCTGCAGTTTTTGATCCAGTACCCCAAGTAAAGATCGGCAAGGCCGAGACGTGCGGCCTCATCGATTTGCCAGAGGATGGCGAAACGTCCCAGGCTGCGGCGTTCTTCGTCAGGGTCATAAAAGGTGTAAACCGCAGAAAGCCCATTGGGCAGAACGTCGGTAACAGCGATGGCGACGAGCCGGTCACCCAGACGAAACTCGTAAAAGCGCGCAAAAGACAAGTTGCGCACCAGGAACGTCTGGAATTGCTCGCGACTGGGCGGGTACATATCGCCATCCGCATGGCGCTGCTCGATGTAGCGGGCGTAAAGCGCGTAGTATTCTTCGGTGAAGTGGGGGCGTGCCGAACGGACGCGCAGGTCGGCATTGCGCTTGAAGATACGACGCTGCTGGCGATTGGGTCTAAATCGTTCCGCATTTATGCGTGCTGGCGTGCAGGCATTGCAGTTCTGGCAGTGGGGGCGGTAGAGGTGGTCACCGCTACGGCGAAAGCCCAGCTCTGAAAGCTCGGCATAAACATGCGCATCCATTGGCTGGCTGGGATCAAGAAACAGCGTCGTCGCCTGCTCGCCTGGGAGATAGCTGCACGCATGGGGCTGGGTAGCATAGAATTTCAGGCGAGCCAGCTCGGTCATGGATCGAACCTCATTGAACCTGAGGGACAGTGTATGCCAGGCCAATTGGCGTCGCTCGCCTGATCAAGATGGCGATGCAGGTAGGCGGCGAAAACGTTGCGGCTGATCGAGCGCGCCCCGAAACTGAGCAGATGTTGGGTTGGCATTTGACAGTCGATCAGTACGAAACCCCACTCTTTGAGCTGGCGGACCAAGGTTACAAACCCGACCTTCGATGCATTATCGGCATGACTGAACATAGACTCCCCAAAGAATAGCTGTCCCATGGCCAGCCCGTAGAGGCCTCCGACCAGTTGGCTTTCTTGCCAGACTTCGACGGAGTGGGCAATTCCCCGCTGATGCAACGTTGCATAGGCGTGCTGCATAGGGTGGGTGATCCAGGTACCGTCGGTATCACGGCGAGGGCCTGCGCAGCCGGCCATGACCTCGCTGAACGCGTGGTCAAAGGTGACCCGGTAGCGCTGCTGGCGTAGACACTTGGTCAGGCTGCGCGAAACATGCAAGTCATCCGGGAACAAGACGGTACGCGGATCAGGGGACCACCACAGAAGTGGCTGGCCCTCTTGATACCAGGGGAAACAGCCATGCCGATAAGCCTGGATCAGGCGTTCCGGGCTCAAGTCGCCACCAGCCGCCAGCAGGCCGTTGGGTTCATGCAGGGCGCGATTCAGTGGGGGAAACTCGAGTGAGTTGCGATCAAGCCAGGTCAGCATGGTCAAAGAGTAGAGCGGTCGATAACGACCGCCTTCCCGTGTCAGATGTCATCGAGGAATTTTTCGGCATCCAGTGCAGCCATACAGCCTGCGCCGGCCGACGTGATGGCTTGGCGATAGACGTGATCAGCTACGTCCCCGGCGGCGAACACGCCCGGAACACTGGTGGCGGTGGCGTTGCCTTCACTGCCGCCCTGAATGATCAAGTAGCCATCGCGCATTTCCAGTTGGCCCTGGAACAGGTCAGTGTTGGGCTTGTGGCCAATGGCAATAAACACACCTGCCAGATCCAGCGCCTTTTCGAGGCCGCTTTGGGTGTCCTTGAGACGCACGCCGGTAACGCCGCTGGTGTCGCCAAGCACTTCTTCTAGCGTATGGTTCCAGTGCAGGCGGATGTTCCCGTTATTGGCTTTGTCCTGCAGCTTATCCTGCAGGATCTTCTCCGCACGCAATTTGTCGCGGCGATGGATCAGGTGCACTTCCTTGGCGATGTTGGACAGGTAAAGTGCTTCTTCGACAGCCGTATTGCCCCCGCCGATTACCGCAACCACTTGGTTGCGGTAAAAGAAGCCGTCGCAGGTGGCGCAAGCAGACACACCCTTGCCGGCGAACGCATCTTCAGACGGTAAGCCCAGGTATTGGGCAGAGGCGCCGGTGGCAATGATCAGGGCGTCACAGGTATAGGTGCCGCTGTCGCCCTTGAGAACGAAGGGGCGCTGTTGCAACTCGGCCGTATGAATGTGGTCGTAGACGATCTCGGTGGCAAAACGCTCGGCATGCTTCTGCATCCGCTCCATCAGCGCAGGCCCGGTGAGGCCTTCCACGTCGCCCGGCCAGTTATCCACCTCGGTGGTTGTGGTCAGTTGTCCGCCCGGTTGAATGCCGGTGATAACCAAGGGCTTCAGGTTGGCGCGGGCCGCATAGACGGCGGCGGTGTAGCCTGCCGGGCCGGAGCCCAGAACGATCAGGCGCGAATGCTTGACTTCACTCATAAATAACCCTCATAAGCCTTTGTCTCTAAAGAGAATGCATGGTCCAATTGGTCGGCATGCAAAATACTGCCGTCAATCCTACACCGAAGCAGGGTCGGAGCGGGAGCGCGCCGCGCGTGATGGCAACTGGCCTGCGTGGCATGGGGCAGTCAAAGCCGTACAATGGCGACAAGCGTCTCGCATGCATCTCCTAGCAGGAACTTACGTGTTTTGAAGAATTCCACCTCCAGCAGCGTTCAGACTCCCGAGTGGCGCCAACAGTTGCCGATCCGACTCAAGGAAGGTGCGTTGATTGCCTTGGGTGCCTTATGCCTGTACCTGTCCATGGCGTTACTCACCTACGACTCCGCCGATCCGGCCTGGGACCATAGCGTGCAGGTCGAACGTATCAGTAACGCCGGCGGCAGCCTGGGCGCCTGGTTGTCCAGCGTGATGTTCGTGGCATTGGGTTACTTCGCCTATCTGTTTCCGGTCTTGCTGGCGATCAAAACCTGGCGGGTATTTCGCGTTCGTCATCAGCCTTGGCATTGGAGCGGCTGGCTGTTTTCCTGGCGGGCGATTGGTCTGGTGTTTTTTGTATTGTCCGGCGCTGCCTTGGCCTATATCCATTTTGAGTCTGCGCCCGGCTTGCCAGCCTCGGCCGGCGGCGCGCTGGGTGAAAGCCTGGGTCAGCTGGCCATCGCCTCTTTGAACGTACAGGGCAGTACATTGCTGTTTCTTGCACTGTTCCTGTTTGGCTTTACCGTATTTACCGATCTTTCCTGGTTCAGGGTCATCGACGTGACGGGCAAGATCACGCTGGATCTACTGGAACTGATTCAGGGCAGTCTCAGCAATTGGTGGAACTCACGCCGGCAGGCTCGTCCGGCCAAGGTGCGCTTGGAGCGGGCTTATGATTCGGAACTGGAGCTGCAACTCGACGAGCCGGTGTTTTCCGAGCCGCCGCGAAAGTCGATCCGCAAGGAACCGGTCATAACAACTGCTGCGCCGACTGCCAGGCCGAGCAAGCCGGCTCCAGTGAAGGTGGCTGCCGCACCTGAAAAGCGCATGGTGCCTATCCTCGCGCCGCCACCGCCTTTGCCCAAGCTTGATGATACGTCCGAGCAGGCGCCGCGTAACCCGGCCGCCCGCTTCGTTGACAGCGCTCTGGAAGGCACTTTGCCGCCGATCTCGCTGCTCGATCCGGCACAAAAGAAACCGCAAAGTTTTTCCGAAGAATCGCTGGCCGACATGTCGCGCTTGCTGGAAATTAAGCTCAAGGAATTTGGCGTCGAAGTGGCGGTGGAAGGTGTCTATCCCGGCCCGGTGATTACCCGCTTCGAGATCCAGCCGGCGGCGGGCGTCAAGGTCAGCCGCATCTCCAATCTGGCCAAGGACCTGGCGCGCTCCCTGGCAGTCATCAGCGTCCGTGTGGTGGAAGTTATCCCGGGCAAGACCACGGTGGGCATCGAGATTCCCAACGAAGATCGCCAGATCGTGTATTTCTCCGAAGTGCTCGAGTCCAGCGAATACGAAGAAGCCAAGTCGCCGGTTACGCTGGCTTTGGGGCATGACATCGGCGGGCGGCCGGTGTTCGCCGACCTGGCGAAGATGCCCCACCTCCTGGTGGCGGGCACAACGGGCTCCGGTAAGTCGGTTGGTGTTAACGCAATGATTCTGTCGATTCTGTTCAAGTCGACGCCGGAAGATGCGCGACTGATCATGATCGACCCGAAAATGCTCGAGCTGTCGATCTACGAGGGCATTCCGCACCTGCTGTGTCCCGTGGTGACAGACATGAAGGAAGCGGCCAATGCTCTTCGCTGGAGCGTTGCCGAGATGGAGCGGCGCTACAAGCTGATGGCGGCCATGGGCGTGCGCAACCTGGCCGGATTCAACCGCAAGGTCAAAGACGCCGAAGAGGCGGGCACGCCGCTCACCGATCCGCTCTACCGCCGCGAAAGCATGGAAGACGAAGCGCCGCTGCTGAAAAAACTGCCGACCATCGTGGTGGTGGTGGACGAGTTCGCCGACATGATGATGATCGTCGGCAAGAAGGTTGAAGAGCTGATTGCGCGCATTGCGCAGAAGGCGCGTGCGGCCGGCATTCACTTGATTCTTGCCACTCAGCGGCCCTCCGTGGACGTGATTACCGGCTTGATCAAGGCTAACATTCCGACCCGAATGGCGTTCCAGGTGTCCAGCAAGATCGATTCGCGGACCATTCTCGACCAGGGCGGGGCAGAGCAACTGCTCGGTCATGGCGACATGCTCTACCTGCCGCCCGGCACTGGTCTGCCGATTCGTGTGCACGGCGCCTTTGTCTCGGATGAAGAAGTGCATCGCCTGGTCGACGCCTGGAAGCTTCGCGGTGCGCCCGATTACGTCGAGGAAATTCTCGCGGGCGCCGATGAAGGGGGTAGCTCCGGTTTTGACGGAGGCAGCGGTGACAGTGAAGGGAGTGAGGCCGATCCGCTCTATGATGAAGCCGTTCGTTTTGTCACCGAAACCCGGCGCGCCTCGATTTCCTCGGTACAGCGCAAGCTGAAGATTGGCTACAACCGTGCCGCACGGATGATCGAGGCCATGGAAATGGCCGGTGTGGTGACACCCATGAATACCAATGGCTCCCGCGAAGTAATCGCGCCGGCGCCTATGCGCGACTGAATGACGAGGACTCCCATGGCCATGATTCGCATGTTCCTGCTGGCGGTGTTGAGTGTTGCGCTTCCGCTACAGGCCAGCGCTGCCCCCGACAGTGCTGCCGTGAAACGACTCACCGAGTTGCTTAACCAGGCGCAGACGCTCACCGGGCGGTTTTCCCAGCTGACGCTGGACGGCTCCGGCGTCAATCTGCAAGAGTCCACAGGCGAAATGGCCTTGAAGCGCCCTGGGCAGTTCCGCTGGCACACCGACGCGCCGATGGAGCAACTATTGGTCTCCGATGGCAAGCAGGTCTGGCTGTATGATCCGGATCTTGAGCAGGTCACTATTCAGCAACTCGATCAGCGCCTGACCCACACCCCGGCGTTACTGTTGTCTGGCGATGTGTCGAAGATCAGCGAAAACTTTGACATCAGCCATCAAGAAACCAGCGGTGTGGTCGACTTCGTCCTCAAGCCCAAGTCCCGCGATACCCTGTTCGACAATTTGCGCTTGTCGTTTCGCAATGGCGTGATCAATGACATGCAACTGATCGACAGCGTCGGCCAGCGCACCAACATCCTGTTTTCCGGGGTGAAGATGAACGCGCCGCTGAACGCTTCGATGTTCCGTTTTGTGCCGCCTGCCGGTACCGACATTATCCAGGATTGACCGAGGTTTCATCGCCACATGGATCTGTTCCGCAGTACTCCGATAGCCCAGCCATTGGCGGCTCGCTTGCGCGCGGCCAATCTGGACGAGTACGTGGGGCAAGAGCATTTGCTGGCGCGGGGTAAACCGCTGCGCGAGGCCTTGGAGCAGGGCGCGCTGCACTCGATGATCTTCTGGGGGCCGCCGGGCGTTGGCAAGACAACGCTGGCCCGGCTTCTGGCCAAGGTTTCCGATGCCCACTTCGAGACGATTTCCGCGGTGCTTTCCGGGGTCAAGGAGATTCGCCAGGCTGTAGAAGTCGCCCAGCAACACGCCGCTCAGTACGGTAAGCGGACCATCCTGTTCGTGGACGAAGTGCACCGCTTCAATAAGAGCCAGCAAGATGCCTTCTTGCCTTATGTAGAAGATGGCACGCTGATTTTTATCGGGGCGACCACGGAAAATCCATCGTTTGAGCTGAACAATGCCTTGCTCTCAAGGGCGCGTGTCTATGTGCTGAAAAGCCTTGACGAAGCGGCCCTGCGCAAATTGGTGAAACGCGCGCTGAGCGAGGAGAAAGGGCTGGGCGCGCGTCGTCTCACTCTGCCCGAGGAAAGTTTCCAGATTCTTCTGGCTGCCGCCGATGGTGATGGACGCCGGTTACTCAACCTGCTGGAAAACGCCTCGGACCTCGTGGAGGACGGCGAGTCCATCGCCGCAGAAACCCTGCAGAATCTGCTTGGCGACAGCCATCGTCGATTCGACAAGGGCGGCGAGGCGTTTTACGACCAGATCTCTGCGCTGCACAAATCGGTGCGCGGCTCTAGCCCGGACGGTGCGCTTTACTGGTTCGCGCGCATGCTGGACGGTGGTTGTGATCCGTTGTACATCGCCCGCCGTGTGGTGCGCATGGCCAGCGAGGAAGTTGGCAATGCTGACCCGCGCGCGCTGGCACTGTGCCTGAATGCCTGGGACGTGCAAGAACGCCTGGGCAGCCCGGAAGGCGAGTTGGCCGTGGCCCAGGCGATTGTCTACCTGGCCTGCGCGCCCAAGAGCAATGCGGTGTATATGGGCTTCAAGGCGGCGATGAGTGAGGCTGGCGAGCACGGCTCCTTGGAAGTGCCGCTGCACCTGCGCAACGCGCCGACCAAACTGATGAAACAGCTGGGCTACGGTGAAGAATACCGCTACGCCCACGACGAGCCAGATGCCTTTGCGGCAGGCGAAGACTATTTCCCCGAGAGCTTGGAGCCGCGGCGTTATTACCAGCCGGTGCCGCGTGGCTTGGAATTGAAAATTCGCGACAAGCTGAAACACCTGGCCGAGTTGGACCGCAACAGTCCGCGCCGGCGGAGGCGCTAATGATCGGCGTGATTCTCGCTGTGGCGGGAGGCGGTGCGCTGGGTTGTCTGCTGCGTTTCGCCAGTTCAAACTGGGTTTCGGCGCATTGGCCCCAGCATTTCTATTTGGCTACCCTGGCTGTGAATATTGCGGGCTGCCTGTTGATCGGTTATCTCTACGGCGTATTTCTGCAGCGTCCGGAGTGGCCCCTTGAGCTGCGCGCTGGATTGATCGTCGGTTTTCTCGGCGGCCTGACTACCTTTTCATCTTTTTCCCTGGACACCTTGCGCCTGCTTGAAAGCGGCCAGCTGACCACTGCCTTCGGCTATGCCGCAGCCAGCGTGATGGTCTGCTTGCTGGCGACCTGGGCAGGCCTGGCTTTGAACAAATTCTGACTGACGAGAACTGACATGCTCGATTCGAAACTGGTACGTACTCAGCTGCAGGACGTCGCCGCCCGTTTGGCGACCCGTGGCTATCAACTGGATGTGGCGCGTATCGAAGCGCTGGAAGCGCAGCGCAAGACCGTGCAAACCCGCACCGAGCAGCTGCAGGCGGAGCGTAACAGCCGCTCAAAGTCGATCGGCCAGGCCAAGGCGCGCGGTGAAGATATCGCCCCGTTGCTGGCTGAAGTCGACCAGATGGGCAGCGACCTTGAAAGCGGCAAGCGCGAACTGGATGGCATTCAGGCTGAACTGGATGCCATCTTGCTGACCATTCCCAACTTGCCGCATGAGTCGGTACCGGTGGGCGAAGATGAGGACGGCAACGTTGAAGTCTCCCGCTGGGGCGCGCCTCGCAGCTTCGAGTTTGAGGTCAAGGACCATGTGGCACTGGGCGAAAACCTGGGCTGGCTGGATTTCGAAACCGCCGCCAAGCTGTCTGGCGCCCGCTTTGCCCTGATGCGCGGGCCGATTGCTCGCCTGCACCGGGCGCTGGCGCAGTTCATGATCAATCTGCATACCACCGAGCACGGCTACGAAGAGGCGTACACCCCGTATCTGGTGCAAGCGCCGGCACTGCAGGGTACCGGCCAGTTGCCGAAGTTCGAGGAGGATCTGTTCAAGATCCAGCGTGAGGATCAGGCCGATCTGTATCTGATCCCGACCGCCGAAGTGTCGCTGACCAACATCGTTTCCGGTGAGATTCTCGATGCCAAGCAACTGCCGCTGAAATTTGTCGCCCACACGCCTTGCTTCCGCAGTGAAGCCGGTGCTTCCGGTCGCGACACCCGCGGAATGATCCGTCAGCACCAGTTCGACAAGGTCGAGATGGTGCAGATCGTCGAGCCGGAAAAATCCTTCGAAGCCCTGGAAAGCCTGACGGCCAACGCGGAACGTGTGCTGCAACTGCTGGACCTGCCGTACCGCAAGCTGGCGCTGTGCACCGGCGACATGGGTTTTGGCGCGGTTAAGACCTACGACCTGGAAGTGTGGATCCCCAGCCAGGACAAGTACCGGGAGATTTCCTCCTGCTCCAACTGTGGCGATTTCCAGGCGCGTCGCATGCAGGCGCGCTATCGCAATCCCGCCACCGGCAAACCGGAGCTGGTCCACACCCTGAACGGCTCCGGCCTGGCAGTGGGCCGTACCCTGGTCGCGGTGCTGGAAAACTATCAGCAGGCCGACGGCTCCATTCGTGTGCCGGAGGTGCTCAAGCCGTATATGGGTGGGATCGAAATCATCAGCAAGTAAGCCGTAAGGTGGGGTTCCACCTGCCCCCCTTGACGGAGGAACGCTGAAAACCTTGATTTTCGACAGGGGCATCAGGTCGCTAATCGGCTGTGATGCCCCTATCTTTTTCTCAGGCTCGAACGGGATTCGCTCATGGATTACCTTCCCCTCTTTCACAAGCTGCAAGACCGCCGTGTTCTGGTGGTCGGTGGTGGTGAGGTCGCGTTGCGCAAGGCGCGCCTGCTGGCCGATGCCGGCGCCACTTTGCGCGTGGTTGCGCCCGAAGTACTCGATGAATTGCATGAGCTGGCCGGGCAGGGTGGCAGTCAGGTAATGCTGCGGGGCTATCAAGTGGGCGACCTGGAGGATGTGGTGCTTGTAATTGCCGCCACAGATGACGAACCGCTCAATGCACACATTTCCCAGCAGGCCCAAGCGCGCGGCATTCCCGTCAATGTGGTGGATGCGCCGGCCTTGTGCTCGGTCATCTTCCCCGCGATTGTTGACCGTTCGCCCTTGATCGTTGCGGTTTCCAGCGGCGGTGATGCGCCTGTGCTGGCACGCTTGATCCGCGCGCGGATCGAGACCTGGATTCCCTCGTCCTATGGCCAGCTGGCTGGGCTGGCAAAGAAGTTTCGTGCTCGAGTCAAAGCCTTGCTGCCGGATGTGCAGCAACGCCGGGTTTTCTGGGAAGAAACCTTTCAGGGCCAGATTGCCGAAAGTCTGTTCGCGGGCAAACCGGCTGAGGCCGAACGGCTTCTGGAAGAGAAACTAGGGGCTGGCAAACCCAAGGCACTGGGCGAGGTGTATCTGGTCGGCGCCGGCCCGGGCGATCCCGACCTGCTGACCTTTCGTGCCCTGCGTCTGATGCAGCAAGCCGATGTGGTGCTTTATGACCGTCTGGTGGCGCCCGCAATCATCGAGCTGTGCCGGCGCGATGCCGACCGCATTTACGTTGGTAAGCAGCGTTCGGAACATGCCGTGCCGCAGGATCAAATTAACCGCCGTTTGGTGGAACTGGCCAAGGCCGGTAAGCGGGTGCTGCGCCTGAAGGGCGGAGATCCGTTTATTTTTGGCCGCGGTGGCGAAGAAATCGAAGAGCTCGCGGCCGAAGGTATTCCCTTCCAAGTGGTGCCCGGTATTACCGCTGCTTCGGGCTGTGCAGCCTATGCCGGCATTCCGCTGACCCACCGCGATCACGCCCAGTCGGTGCGTTTTGTTACCGGGCATCTGAAGGATGGCAGCTGTGATTTACCTTGGGCCGATCTGGTCGCCCCGGGGCAAACCCTGGTGTTCTATATGGGCCTGGTCGGTCTGCCGGTGATCTGCGAGCAGCTAATTCGCCACGGTCGTGGCGTGGACACCCCGGCGGCGCTGATCCAGCAGGGTACGACCAGCAATCAGCGGGTATTTACCGGCACCCTGGCCGATCTGCCTCAGTTGGTTGCCGAACAGCAGGTGCAGGCGCCGACGCTGGTAATCGTCGGCGAGGTGGTCACATTGCGCGACAAGCTGGCCTGGTTTGAAGGGGCAGGGGAGTAGGCTGATCTGGCGCGGCGTATCCTACGATGGCGTCGGTTCTCCACAGGTAAAACGGTAGCTGCCCGTATTGCTCCAGTCACGACCCTGCCGCTGATCGTGGGTGAGACCGCCCTGCGGGATTGCTCTCGCCGGGCGGCTTTTTTGCCAGTCAGTTTCGCTGCCAGATCCCATTGCCTTCCAACCGATCGCGGTTATGGGCAGCCAGCAGGTTTTGCGCCGGCCCCTTTGGGATCACCCCGGTCGGGTTGATGGTCGCGTGGCTGGCATAGTAGTGGCCCTTGATATGGGTGAACTCTACCGTTTCGGCGACGCCCGGCCACTGGTACAGCTCACGCAGCCAATTGGACAGCTGCGGGTAGTCCGTGATGCGCCGCAGGTTGCACTTGAAATGTCCGTGGTAGACCGGATCAAAACGAATCAGGGTGGTGAACAAACGCCAATCGGCCTCTGTCAGGTACTCACCGGCCAGGTAACGATGCTCGGCGAGGTGCTGATCCAGCCAGTCCAATTCGCCAAACACTTCGTCGAACGCCTCTTCGTAAGCCTCCTGCGTGGTGGCGAAACCGGCGCGATAGACGCCGTTGTTAACGCGGGGGTAGATGCGGTCGTTGAGCGCATCGATCTTGGCGCGCAGCGGTTGGGGATAGAAGTCCAGCCGCGAGCCCGTCAGGTCGTCGAATGCGCTGTTGAACATGCGGATAATCTCCGCTGACTCGTTGCTGACGATGCGCTGGCGGTGTTTGTCCCACAACAGGGGCACGGTGACGCGGCCCGTGTAGCGCGGGTCTTCGGCGGTGTAGCGCTGATGCAGGAAAGTGAAGCTATCCAAGGCATCGCCGCTGGAGCCGAATTGTGGATCGAAGGTCCAGCCATGTTCGCGCATCAACCAGCTGACCACTGATACATCGATCACGCTGTCCAGTCCCTTGAGCGTGCGCAGGATCAGCGTGCGATGGGCCCAAGGACAGGCCAGGCTGACATACAGGTGATAGCGTCCGGCTTCGGCGGCAAAGCCGCTGTCGCCGCTTGGTCCGGCACTGCCATCGGCGGTAATCCAATGACGTCGTTGTGCTTGTTCTCGCTGAAAACGGCCGTCTTTGGCGGTGTCGTACCACTGGTCGTGCCAGCGACCTTTGATAAGCAAACCCATAACTTCACCTCAGATCTGATGGGGCAGGCTGTGATGCCTGATGGTCTGGGGTGAAGTCTAGCGACCCCCGAGCAATGGAAAGACGCAAAGCTCGGGTTGTTCCTATCGGTCAGTTCGATGTATTGCGTGCCGCCCAATACTGTCGAGCCAAGGTAAAAGCGGCTTCGCGTGGATGACCCAGGCCGCGTAGAGCCAGCGCCATGGTGGCGATCACAGCCAGCTCTCCATAGCTGTCAGTGGCTTCGTTGCGCCAGACCGCCAGCAGATGGGCAGGCTCCAGGACATCCGGTTTCACGTGCCGGCGCTCGGCCAAGGCTGGCCATTCCTCATCCCAGTTGTCACCGTTCTGGGTGCCGTACAGGTGCGATATTACATCCGGATTGACTTCAATCTCGCCACCGTCGCCCTTGATGACGATGGCGTGATCGCCCAGCAGTTGGCTGGCCGAGCGATGGATCTCCTGATAACCCGGATGAAAAATACTCTGCAGTCCGCAGCGAGCGCCGAGTGGGTTGAGAATGCGTGCCAGGGAATGAATCGGCGAGCGTAGCCCCAAGGTATTGCGCAGCTCGATCATGGCTTGCAGGCGCGGCATCCAGGCACTCAGCGGGATAAAAGCGGGCTGACTTTGTTGCAGTGCGCTCGCCACCTCGTCCCAGTTCTGGCAGAGGGGAATATGGAGTGTTTCCAACAACTGTTCGGTATATAGGCGGCCTGCGGTATGGGCGCCACCGCCGTGCATCAGGATGCGCACGCCATTGGCGGCCAGGCACTTCACCGCCAGCAGGTACCAGGGCAAATGGCGCTTCTTGCCGGCATAGCTGGGCCAGTCGAGGTCCACGGCGATTTTGGGCGCGTTGACTCGCTCACGCACGGCTTGGGCAAAGCCGGCCATTTCCTCGGCACTTTCCTCTTTGTAGCGCAGCAGCATGAGGAAGGCCCCCAGTTGGGTGTCCTCGGTGCGCCCATCCAGCAGCATACCCATGGCTTCATGAGCTTCGGCGCGTGTCAGGCCACGGGCGCCGCGCTTGCCCTTACCAAGGATGCGAATGAATTGGGCGAACGGATGTTCAACAGCGGTCAGATCGGTCATATGCAATTGGTCGGTTTTGGCAGGCCGGCCAGTTTGGCGGCAAGTTTTGCAGGAGTGCCCTTGAAAAGGCGATTCAGGTGCAGGCTGTTGCCCTTTTCCGGACCGAGTTTCAGGGCCGCGTATTTGATCAGGGGGCGGGTGGCCGGAGAGAGTTGGAATTCGCTGTAGAAGTCGCGCAGCAAATAGAGCACTTCCCAATGTTCGTTGCTCAGTTCCATCTCCTCGCGTAGGGCAAGGGCGGCTGCGACTGCTTCCGACCAGTCCTGGCGCTCGGCTAGATAACCATCCTGGTCCAGGGGCAGGTGTCGGCCCTCGACTAACAGTTCATTCATAGCCAACTGTTGACCTTGTCAAAACGAAGACTGAGCGCAACGAATGCAGGGTAATCCACTAGCGTGACCCGTGCAGGCACGCTGATGTTGCGCGCCTGCATATCTTCCTTCAATGCGTAGAACTCAATGCCATCCGGCATGTGCTGCAGTTGTTTCAGAGGGGCGCTACCGGCCTGCAAGGCGTGGCAGGCGTCGCCTGTGAACAGCACAGCATCCTGGGTACTGAGCAGACGCAGGGCGCTATCCAGCGCGCTGGAGTAAGGCGATTGAGCAAGCAGGTGCAAAGTGGCCATTAGAGAGTAATCACCAGGTCATAACGATCGACAAGGGCGGCGAGCGCGGCAGCGTCCAGTGCCTGGGCGGGCAGGGCGAGGCTGTCTGAATCCACGCCCCGCCGGACCAAGCTTTCGCCACACACATATATCTCATCCACACCAAACAACGGCAGGGCCTGCAGGTTGGCGCCCAGGTCTTTTTGCTGCAGTACGACCGGGTTCTGTTGGGCTGCCAGTTGAAACACGCCGTCATCCAGAAACAGCATGGCGATAGGCAAGTCGAAGGCACCGCCGGCAAGGGCAATATCCAGTGTTTCGCGGGCGCAGGTGCCGCTCCAAGGGCTGTGGCGGCTGATCAACAACATTGATTTAGCCATCTCAGTCGCCTCCAAAACAGATCAGCCGATCGGCTTGCTGAGCCGCTTCGTGTAATTGCCCAAGTCCTGACAATTCCCAAGGTGCGCCCAAGCTCACTGCCTGTCGTTCATAGCGCTGTGCTTCTTCTGCATTGAGCACGCCTCGGCGCAGGGCAGCGGCGATGCACACCACGGCGTCCAGATTGTGCTGCGTCACGAAGGCGCGCCATTGGGCGGCAACGTCCAACTCATCCTGAGGCGTGACCACCGCCTGTGAGGCGCTGTAAACGCCCTCACGGTAGAAGAATACACGGACGATTTCATGCCCCTCGGCCAGCACCGCCTCGGCAAAACGCAGGGCACGCCGCGCTGAAGGGGCATGGGGAGCTGAGAAGAGGGCGATGGCGAATTTCATAAACATGCTCGAAGCAGAGAACCGAGGTGCTTACATGATACCCCGCGAGCACCACGCGCCTAAAACGAAAAAGCCCGCAGGTGCGGGCTTTTGGGTCAGCTGTTGATCCGGATCAGTCGTCGCCGCTCATGATGCCAAAGATTTGCAGCAGGCTGATGAACAGGTTGTAGATCGACACATACAGGCTGATGGTGGCCATGATGTAGTTGCGTTCACCGCCGTGGATGATATCGCTGGTCTGGTACAGGATCACCGCCGAGGAGAACAGCACGAAGCCGGCGCTGATCGCCAGTTGCAGGCCGCTGATCTGGAAGAAGAAGCTGGCCAGCATGGCAGCAAGCAGGACGAAGAAACCGGCGGTGATGAAGCCGCCCAGGAAGCTCATGTCCTTGCGGGTGGTCAGCACGTAGGCGGACAAACCCAGGAACACCACAGCAGTCATGGCGAAGGCCGAACTGATCACCTCGGCGCCGTTAGCCATGCCCAGGTAACGGTTCAGGATCGGACCCAGCGTGTAGCCCATGAAGCCAGTCAGGGCGAAGGTGGAAAGCAGTCCCCAGGCGGAGTTGCGCAGTTTCATGGTCAGGAAGAACAGGCCGTAGAAGCCAATCAGGACCACGAAGATATTGGGATAGGCAACGTTGGCGCGTTGGGACAGGTAAGCCACCAACCCGCTGAACGCCAGGGTCATGGCCAGCAGCCCATAGGTATTGCGAAGGACGCCGCTGATTTCACGCTGCTCGACCTGAGCAGGATTAAGCGCGTATTCACGTTGTTGCATGAGGGTTACTCCTGAAGGAATACGATTTGTTGATGACGCGATCATAGCAAAGCTCTGGGACGCGGGAAGCAAGAGAATTTGACAGCGTGTTGCGATTCGGTAATATTGCCGCCGCTCGCCACGCTACTGGCGAGTTATTCATATCTGGAAGCGTGGCCGAGTGGTTTAAGGCAGCGGTCTTGAAAACCGCCGACGGGCAACTGTCCTAGAGTTCGAATCTCTACGCTTCCGCCATACATATCGCTGAAAGCCCCGTTCTACGGGGCTTTCGCGTTTCTGGGGTCTGTGCTGGGAACGCGATGGGATTGCATCGTTTCCGCAACTTCCCGAATCGTTTCCGCAACTAGGGTCATTTTGTCGGCTCAACTATCTCACCGACGCGCCGGTAAACGGTCTCGGTGATTCGCTTGTCGGTGTGACCGAGTAGGCGGGATGCCTTACCCAGATCTGTAATTTCAGAGGCAGCTTTCGGGCGTATGTCGCGGAACTGGAAGTTCCTAATCGCGGCGGCCAGTTGGTCATCTTCGCGCTCGAGCGCCTTTACTGCAGCCTTGTCCCTCGCATCATCGAAGCGTCGCCGCAGCATGGGCTGGGTGACCCGAACAGCATCGTCCGTAACGATCAGCCAGGGGCCGCGCACGGCCAGCCGTCGCCTGCGTTCCATCAAGTGCTCGATCAGGACTCCGAGCGCTGTGCCATCCAGTACGATCCGCAGCTTCTTGGTGGTCTTGCCTTGCTTGACCTGCAGGTACCCGTCCACGATGTCCGCCTCGCGCATGGCCAGCACGTCGCCGGGGCGCTGGCCCGTCAGGTAGGCCAGATCCATGGCATCGCGAAGTTCGGGCACAGCCTGGGCATAAGTCGCATTCCAGACCTCGCCGGTTGCGTAGTAGTCCCGTGGCGTCTCCTTGTTCTTGCGAAGGCCGGCGGCCGGGTTCGGCTTGTCGGTGATGCCCCACTCGCGCACGATGTTGTAGATGTGCGACAGCAGGCTGATTTCCCTGTTGGCCCGCACCTTGGCGGTTCGGGCGTCCCGGTACGAAGCCAGCACTGTCGGCGTGATAGCGTCGATGGGGGCCGCGTTGAACACCTTGCGAAGCTGGGTCAGGCTCAGCAGGTTGTCGCGTTGCGTGCGCGGCGCCTTGTTCGGGATGATCTCCTTCTCGTACCGATCGAACACGGCGCCAAGTGTCCCGGTAGCTGGAGGCACAGGCTTGCAGTCCAGTCGCGCCCATTCTCTTTTGGCTACATCGAAGTCGCTACCGAGGGGGATTTCCTTTCGCTTTCCTTTCTCATCCCGACCGTTGTAAAAGAAGTAGATCAACTCCTTTCCGCTCTTCAGGCGGCGCACTCGCTTGACCATGCGCGGCGGCAGGTCGCGATTTGGCGGAGTCTTGGGGCGCATCAGCTCACCTTGGTTAAATCTAGGCTCCACAGTTCCTGGGGAGCAGTCTTGCCGGGGGAAATGCCGGCCAGTTTCATTCGGGCGTAGATGCGCCCAACGATGGGATGGTCTGCGCGGTTACGGATATATTTCCATCCGTTCTCATCGAGCCAGCTGCGCTGTTTGCTGGGCTGCGTGTAGCCGGTAATTGCGGCAATCTCTTCATTGCCGAGCACCTCAGAGGTGGGCATATCCTCATGCATGACAATGCCTCTCCTCCCGCGCTGGGCGCGGGTTGATCTTGATGATGTTGGGGATGTACTGCGAGGCCCTGAAAGGGCTCGCTACTCAACTTCGGCGTCAGGCCAGATGCCCCGGACGAATGCCAGGGCTTCACTGTATGTGGAAGCCTCGCCGACCATGGCGAAGCGCTTGCCACAGGGTAGGCAAACGATCCAGCAGGCTTTCTTCATGGGTCAGGCCGCCGACGTGATGGGGGCCCTGGCCGTCAATCCATTGCATTCCCGGTAGTACCGGATCGCCTCGGCTGCCATGTAGCGCGGCCTGGGGTGCCTTGCGCATTGCGCCATGTGATTGCGTAGGCCCGGCAGCCACCCGCGCCTGGCGGCCAGCAGCATTATTTCTCTGAGGGTCCGGTCGGGCTTGCCTAGATCAAGTGCCAGTGCAAGCGCCACGATAATGGTGTGGTCTGACAGTGGGCGTTGCTCCCATCTCCACCATAAGTCCGACTTGCCAACCGGAGCGCGCCATCGGGCGACGCGGCCCTGTTCCTGCAGGCGGTTTAGCTCGGCGCGAATCTTCCGGATCGGGAGGCCAGTGGATGCGGCCAACTGCTGGGCAGTAGTGCCCTCAATCGCCGTGAGGCGCTTCCAGATTTCAATCATGGTTTACCCCTTCACCGGCTTGCACCGGCAGCAATTGCATTCGTTGATAGGCAGGCCACTGGTTCTGCAGTAAATAGGGCGTGTCATTGATGTACCTAGGCGATAGCCGGCAGAACCTATCAGCGCTGCGTGTCTACCCTGAGGAGACATCCACGCGAGAGGTATCAGCCATGGCTAAGAGTGGTGGTGGAAAAAGCGGGCCGCAGGGCGGCCCCCAAGGCGGGCGGCCGCCGTCGAGTCACCCAGGGCCCGGTGGGAATTGGCCGAGCACTACAGGCAATCTTTCAGGTGGCGGCAGGGGAAACGCCGCGCCTAAAGGCGGTAAAGCCTAAGCGGCAATAGCCAGCCGCTCCCGCCACGGATCATTTGCCCGAGCAATCGCAGCCATGGGCGGCGGGCTCACCGAGTTGCCGCACATGTGCACCTGCTCGCTCTTGGTGAACCGCCGGCCATCATGCCCATGGGTGATGATGTAGTTCGGCGGGAAGCCTTGGGCGGCGTACAGCTCATGCGGCTGCAGCATGCGCAGGCAAATATCGACAATCACGTATGGGTCGCCGCCAATCCAGACGGTGACCAAGGCCAGGCGGTCCTTCGTGGTGATGGTGCTGATCGGGTCGCCCATGCCAGTAATGTTTTCACCGGCTCCGTGATACTTCATCAGGAAGGCGGCGCAGCGCAGCGCGCCTTGCTCCACTTCAGGCGAAAGCCGACACTCGACCAGCGCTGACTTGCCGCCACCGCCTGCGGTGATGGTAGGCGCCGGTTCGCCCAGTCCTTGGCCGACGCTGGCGCCGAACTGGCGAGACAGGAAGGCAGTGACCAATTGCTGCTGGCTGCCTGTGTTCGTGACCGTGGTCATCGGCGCGGTCATTGGCTTCGAGAAGATCGTATTGAACCCGCCGTTCCCCTGGTACATGAATGCTGCTTCTCCCGGACACCCCGGCACGATGAAGGGGCGGGGCTTCCCAATCACCTCGCGCTGAATACCCTTGGCGATCCGCCGTAGCGTGGCCTCGACCAGAGACTTTTCCCGCCCAAAAATGCTCTTACTGGGCACGCTCCAATCGATGCATTCAGCAGCGGTGCGGTAGGGCTTCTGCCCCTTTGCCGGCTTCGCGGCATGAGTCGCCTCGGGCCAGGCGATGGGCTGGCCATCGCGACGAGCGACCAGAAACAGGCGTTCGCGGCTGGTAGGTGCGCCGTAATCGCAGGCGCGAAGCACTCGGTGCTCTACGACATAACCCAGGGATTCGAGTTGCTGCAGAAACCGGCGCCAGGTAGCGCCCTTGCGCTTCGGATCCGGAACCAGGAATTGCTCGTTGCGCGGCACACGCTCGCCAGGCTCAGCGATGCGGTTGACCATTTTCCCGGTGCGCGCGCATTCGATCATGTTCAGGGTTACGACACGCCCGGTCTTCTTGCAGCGCTTGGCAATGAGCGGGCCCCAGGAGCGAATCTGCTTCACGTTCTCCAGGCTGATGGTGCGCGGGCTGGCAATGCCGGCCCACTTGATCACCACCCACGACAGGTCGCGGATCTCTTTCTTGCGAGGCTGGCCACCAGCGGCCTGGCTGTGATGGGTGCAATCCGGGCTGGCATGGAACCAACCAATCTGGCGGCCTGCCAGTGTTTGAACCGGATCCACTGCCCAGACGTCCGTCTGCAGGTGCAATGCGCCCGGGTGATTGGCCTCATGCATGCTGATCGCCGCCGGATTGTGATTGATGGCGATGTGTACCGGGCGGCCGAGGCCCATTTCCAGGCCAGTGCTTGCGCCGCCGCCACCGGCGAACAGGTCAACGTTGATTTCCTGGTCCTGCTCGGTGAGTGGCAAGCCGTACTGGGTGCGGAAATCCAAGGCATGGGGTTGCTGAATTACGGACATAGCAAATCCTTTCGCCTAGTGGCGTTTTGCGTTGGGTTCGGGGTAGGGTCGGGAAGCCGGCAAGGGGCCGGCGTTAATTCAAGGAGCCAGAGTGAGCAACCAAGCCCAAGTCGATGCCTTGGAGCATCTGCTGATCGCCATACTTCAGAAGAGCAAAATGACTCTCCAGGTTGACCCCGCCTTCGATGCGGCTTTGAGTTCGATTATGGGTAGCGACGGCCCTGGCGGACCTGCCGAGAAAAGCGCTGCAGCAGATTACCTGGCAGACATTAAACGAAGAGTTCAGGCTCGCTGAGCGGAGCCGGGATAGCACAGTGGCAACGAACCGCATTAAACTGGCCCGCCAGGCAGGCTGGGGTATGGTCTAGCAACCGGCATGAGGCTGGATTAAGGAATGTCTATGTTTGACGAAAAGCAACCCAAGGTTAAAATCTGTCCGGACTGTAATGGGGACAAATTTGTCGAGTGTGACGGCGACCACGACTGCGAGCAATGTGACAACAGCGGGAGTGTATTCAGTCAGAAACGTGATGAATGGGTCGAATGTGGGTCGTGCGATGGCCCAGGCTCTTTACCATGTGACAATGAGGGATGTGAGTACGGCCCCGTGGCGGGAACGTATTTTATGACCTGTCCCACGTGTCGTGGTGAGGGGACAGCAGCCGAGACTGATAGTTGAATTTGGCTTGTTAGCTCAAGACGATTCTTAGAGTCGCCTACCCATACGCCTGGCTATGGGGCAGCTTCCGCCAGGACCTCAAGCAAGTCGCGTTCTGATAAGTTGGCGGGCTCATGTCCCGCACCGCTCGCCGCAACGTCCCGCGCCATCGAACGTGGCACGGGACGTTGCATTGGACAGACTCACGCCACTACTGCAATCCGCTCCTTCAGCGCGAAATACACCCGCGCACAGCCCTCGGCATCTGCCTTGGCCCGGTGCGCACCCTCCAACTCCTCGCCGGTGAAGAACCGATAGGCCTCGGCCAGATTAGGCTGCTTGAACTGGCGACTACGACCGGCGCGGATCATTCGCTCGGTCGGTGGTAGCTGGACGATCTTTGTGGAATTGCTGCAGGTGCAGAAGCTGGATCCCGCCCGGAACAGGTCGGCTGCTTCTGTGCTCCGGTAGCGCATCAGGGCAATGCGCAGGATCCGGTCATCGAACGCGCAGTTGTGGGCGACGCGCATGCCGGCGCGATCCTGGATGGCCAGGAACCCTTCCAGCGCTTCGGCTTCGGGAATGCCCAGGTCCATGGCCATTTCGGTAGTGATGCCGTGGACGTTGGCCGCCTCGTCCGGGATGGTCCAACCGTCCGGGCGGATGATGGCCTCGAAGCTGTCGACCAGCTCGCCGTCTGCGTTGTAGAGCAGGGCGGCGATATCCACCAGGTGGGGCTGGCTGGGGTCGTTGCTGGGCAATTTGAATTGCGGGAAGCCGGTGGTTTCCGTATCGAAGACATTCAGCAGGGTCATTCGGTCTTGCTCCTAAGGGTCGCCGGCAGGCGGATGCCATGCCGGGCAGTGAGTTGGTAAAAGGCTACGTGGCCCAGCTTGACGCGCTTGCGGATGGACTCGCCGGCCATGCCCAGCCAGGCCAGCGCCCTGATCCGCTCGGCCAGGCGCTGCTCGGCGCGCTCAAGCTCGCGCCGTTGCGGCGTGCCGGGTAGCTGGATCGGGTTGTTTCGCCAGTGGGCTTCAATGGGACGGCTGGGTTGCGCGGGCTCGGCCTGCTCAACAACGCCGCCAGCGGCCAGAAATCTGGCTTGAGCGCTGGCGAGCCAGGCGCGATCAGCATCGCGCGCCTGGGGTGTTGGCAGGTTGAGGGTGGTGAGGTGATGCATGGCGTCACCTCACGCTGCGTTGGCGAATGCGTCGCCGATCACGCCGTCCTCGATCCAGACGGCTTGCAGGCCGGCGGGGGTGCGCTCCATCGCTGCCTTCATGGTGCCGGCGATGATGGCGCTGTCGAGGGTGCCGTCCTGGGTGCGCGCCATCAGCAGCTTGATGATCTGGCCACGGCTCGGCAGATCCAGCACGTCATAGCGATCCAGGCACATGAAACGCAACCCGGACAACGAGGCGATGGCGATGGCCAGCAGGGCATCGCAGCGCCACTTCTCCGACTCGGACAGCAGCCCGTACAGGCGGCCGTCGAAGGTCACGTCAATGTCGCTGCTGATCGCCACCTCCTGCCAGCCTGCCTGGGCAGACAGCTCGGCCAGCAGGGTATTCACCGGGCTGAGGGCGTCGGCCAGAATCTCGGCAGGAATGCCGGTGGGCGACAGGGCGTCGGCTACGGTTACCCAGCCTTTGACCAGCGTGTGTTGCTTGGTCGCCTCAACGATGAGCGCGTCCCGGCCATTCAACGCTTGGTGGGCCTCGTGCAAGGCCTGCTGTTTGGCCAGCAGCTTGTCGCGCTCCTGGCGCAACTCGTTGATGACCTGCTCGGCATTGGCGATAGCTTCCGGCGGCAAGGCGTTCGAGGCTTCGGCCTTCAAGGCCTCCACCTGGGCGGCGGCATCCTGGGAGGATTTCACGTCGCGCTCGCTGTTGATGACGGCGCGGGTAAGGCTTTCCACGACAGTCCGGAACTCCGGTGCCCGCTTGGCCAGCTCGTCGCTTCCCTCGGACTCGCTCCCCAGCGGCCCGTGTTCGGCGACGTATCGATCCATCAAGGCATTCATCCGGTCCATTTCACCCAGCACAAACCATGGGGTGGACGGCCCGTTTTTTTCCTTCACGCCATCGGTGCGCTCGGCCAGTGCTTGCCACTCGGCCATGTTGCGAGCCATGTCATGGATCAGGCCCTGCTTGCCAGTCCCTGCGGCGGCGGCTTCGGCGTCATAAAGCTGCTGCTGCCAGTGCTTGAGGTTGGCGCGGTCGTGGTTCAGCTTGTTTTCACGACGCTGGAGAAGCTCTGCAACCTCGCCCAGCTCGGCAATGCGCTGCTGGCGCTTTCCTGCTGCCGCCATGGCGCTCTTGTGGCCGCCGAGTGTTTGCTGCGCCTCGCCCAAGTCGGCCTCGATGGCGGCGACTTGCTTGGCGGCTGCGTCCAGATCCTCTTGTTTAATGTGAATCTGTGTGCTGATAGCCGGCTCCCAGCCTTCGGCTTTCTCGCTGCCGTAGGTTTCGCCGGTGACCGCCTTCCACGCACCGCGCGCCTCGCTGGCGTACTCCTTGGCCTGGGCTGCTGCTGCGTCGAAGCCGGCGCGGAGCATTGGCTTAATCTGCTCGACCAGGTTCGGGTAGGCGCCGCGTGCCTCCAATCGCTTGGCGATTTCGTTGGGGCTGGCAGTGGCGCCGGTCAGCGCAAACAGGATGCGCCGGCGCTCCTTGCTGTCCAAAGCTGCGAACTTGCTGGCATCCAGCACGAAGGGCAGGCAGGGCATATCCACCAGCGGGGCGCCCTTGCCGCTGGGCAGGGCGACTGCTGCGGACTCTTCTTCGCCATTGGCGCCGATCCAGCTGACCACGGCCTCGCCTTTCTTGGCGCCCTCGGTGACCAACTGGCCCATGTCCTTCTTCAGGCTGACCCGGCGCGGCTGGCCGGTGAGCGCCATGCTGATGGCATCCAGCAGCGAGCTTTTGCCGGCGCCGTTGTGGCCGGACACCAGCAGCAGGGGCTCGGAAACAGCAAGGGCCGCATGACGCAGCCCTTGAAAGTTGGTGATTTCGATGTTGGAGATTCGCATGTCCGTTACTCCAGGTTGAGGTCGTCCGCCTTCTTGGCGACGCGGTAAATGTTCTGGTCGGAGGTTTGTGCGCCCTCGGTTTCCAGCGTGATAACGCCGGTATCGAGGAGGCGGAGCAGGAGGCTTTTCGCCTCGTCGTAGGGCAGGGCGTAGCGCGACTGGAGGTAGGCCAGGTCGATGGTTTCTTTGCGCAGCGCGATCGAGGTGGCCAGTTCGGTGAGGGAGTAGCCGCCGAAGATGTCTACGCGCTCAGCGTCGAGGTTGATTCCTACGACCGTACCGCCGTCCCATGCGCCAGGGTCCTGCATGTCCTGGTCGCCGCCGTTCAGCTCCAGTTCGTTCTGATCGGGGTCGGGGGCGACTTCGTCCATGCCGCCCAGGTAGTCGTCGGGATTGGCCACCACCAGCAGGCAGACCTTGCCTTGGCTGTCGATCAGCTCATGACGCAGCGGGTTGAACTGACTGACCTTGAAGGTCGCCTTGATGCCATCCTTGATCGCCACTGACTCCAGGATGCCGTCGATGGTCGGGCGTCCGCCGGCGGCGAGGATCTTGACCGCCTTCTTCACGGTGCTTTCCACGCAATCGGTCAGCCGCTCAATGACGGCGGCCTGGCGCTTTTCGGGCATCTTCTGCCAGGGCTCCGGCAGGGTGCGGACTTCCTGAAGGAGTACCTGCAGCAGGTCGCGGCCGAGGGTTTCGCTCGCCATTTCAAACGGGGTTGGCGCTGCTTGTTCCAGCAGCTCCTCCATTTCATTGGCAATGCGTTCGGCGAGGGTGTTAACGGCTTGTGCGGTCATGGGCGGTCTCTATGCGTGGGCTATGCGCTCGAGCTGCTCGAGCTGCGAATCACTGAGGTAGGTTTGGGTGCCGTAGCGCTGGAAGTTGGCACGAAGGTCTGTGGTGAAGTGCTCTTCCCAGTCGGTGCTGGCGTTGAGCTCGGCCGCGCCGAGGAGGCTGGTGAACTCCTCAACGCGGTCGAATAGGGCGGCGATGGTGCGTGACGCCATGGGAATTATTCGAAGCTGATGTCGTTGAGGTCGTCGGCCTGCTGCTGGGCAGTGGTTTGCTTCTTGGGCTGTTGCTTCGCGGCCTGCTGCTTCACTGCGCGCTCCGGCTCGGGCTGGGTGATTTCGCCGGTCAGGGTGTCCACCACTTCGGCCTCTTCGTGCTCAATGGTTTGCTGCTGCCCGGCCTGCTGCGCCACGCTGGTTTCTACGGTGCGCAGCGCATCAAGATCGACGGAGTAGCCGCCCTCGGCATCGCGCTTCGCCTCGTAGACGTCGCGCAATTCCTCTTCGGTCTGCAGGCCCATGCCCAGGTCGGGGGCGTAGGCGCGCTGCCAGAACGCTGCGGCGCGGTAGATGAACATCTGGTCGGCCATGGTTTTCCACTTACTACCGGACTTCGACGCCCAGCCCTCGGCGTTGACCATTTCCCAGGTAACCCAGACGCCATCCAGGCGCTCGTTCGTTTCCTTCTCGACGGCCCAGGCGCGGCAGCCATAGTCCTTGTCGCCCGGCTTGCCCTTCCATTCGTAGCGAAGCGTGCTGTAGCGGCCGCACGTGTTGACGGTGGCGATCAGGAACTTGCTCGACCAGCCAGGCGTGCCGTGCACCACGTAGAGGTTCTGCATGCACATCAGCGGGTTGGCGCCGATGCGTTGCGCCATGTCCAGGGCAATCATGCAGTTGGGCAGATTGCCTTGGTACTGCTTGGGCACTAGGTCCGAGGTGGAGAAGGCCTTGGCGATGCGCTGCATCAGCTCAAAGCCCTGCAAGTCGAAGAAGCTCATGGCAACAGCGGCCTGAGCGTGCTGGGGGCGTTGCTGCATCTGCTGAAGGGTGGTGGGTTGGCTCATATCAGGCTCCTGGCTATTCAGCCTTGTAAGGACAGGTTTTCCAGCGCGGGCAATAACGCTCGCTGCAGAGGGGGCTTTGCGGGTTCGGGGGGAACAGGCCGGTGCGGAACATGTCCGCGGCGAACTGGATCAGGCCGGGGTAATCCTCGGTGCCGACCATTAGCTCGCGGGCGCCGGTGATTTCGCCGGTACCGGTTTCCGGCTTGCCCTTGGTCTTGAGGCCGATGATTTCGGCCGGGGCGGTGCAGGGCTCGCCGGTGGTGTGTTCATAGAGCAGCTCGTAGGTGCCGAGCTGGGGCTTGTGCCCCCTGGTCTTGGCTACGCCTTGACTGACCGCAGCGCCGCCGGTTTTCACGTCGGCAATGCCGATGCCGAAGCAGTCGCGCTTGATCCGTGCCCGGTCGAGCGTGCCGGTCAGCCGTACGATGACCCCGCCGCCGCAGTCGATTTCCAGCGGCTTGGTTTCCATCTCCACGGCCACGAAGTCGTAGCTGGGGCTGATCTCGTTGCAGTAGCGGGTGTGCAGCACCAGACCGGTGGCCTCGGCCTCGCGCGGGGTGATGTCAGCACCGCGCCAATCCACGTCGAACTCCGGGTGGTGCAGCGCCTGCACCAGTTGCTCGGCGGCGTCGTAGGCCGACAGCTCTTCGCCGTTAATCCGGGCCGCATCGAATGCGCCGGTGCTGGCGTGGATGGCGGTACCCAGAAGGGCGCGCGGACTGCCTGGAGATTTGATGCCCAGCAGGTGGATGCCCTCCCATTTATAGGCGCAGTCAAACAGCGAGCCCCAGGACGAGGCCCGCACGGTGGTGGTGCTGGTCATGTTTGCTCCGAAAGCCGACAGGCGCCGGCCGGGAATTACAGTCAAAGGGTCAGGCCAGACCGAGGGCCCAGCAGTAGCCAATCCAGTAGTGCTGGGTCTCATCGGCGTCGTAGTCGTCGCCGTTGTTGGATTTGGAAATATCGAGGCCGTAGGCCTTGGCGCGGGACTCGAAGAGGGTGCGGACGCGCTCTTTCAAGTCAGGCATGGCGCACCTCCGTAGGTCGCTCGTAACGGTGAACCCACAGCATGCGGCCCTTCCGGTCCTCACGGGAGACGCTGCGCGGCCAGCCGTACAGACCAAGCCCCTCGGCAGCCTTGATGGCCTGGCGCGGCGTCTCACCAACCGCCTCATGAATGTCGTAGCAGGTCAGATCGCCCAGCTGGTCGTCGACGATGCTGGGAACAAATGCGGGAGTCATCAGAACACCTCCTTCAGGGCTTCCTGCTCAGCGGCTTCGGCGTGCTCGAGCAGCATTCTCTCCGCTACTTCTAGTGCCTTCGCCGGGTAGCGTTTCTCGGTGAAGGGTTGGCCCTTGGCCAGGGCCCATTCCATTGCGAACTCGTCATCGGAGCCGTACATCTCGGCAGCGGCCTGGCTGTATTCCAGGATGAAATCCTTGGCGCTCACCACGACCTTGCCGCCGATCTTCACGTCATGACCGGTGCGCAGCTGCTCGGCGCAGTCACTCAACCAGTTGGCGCCCTCGGTCGATTCGATCCAGGGCACAGATTCATCAGGCATAGCGTTATCCCAGGCGACCTGTGCTGAGCGCAGGGCCTGTACGTTTCGTGCGATGTACATGATTGCTCTCCGTGGCAAACCGCATTGGCCGGACGCCAGGCGCGTAGGTGACCAAGCCCAGCCGTGAAGCTGGCCTGGCGCCCGCCGATGCGGTTTTGATGGGCGTAAAAAACCCGGCCGGAGCCGGGGAGGGGGAACGACGCAGAACGCATCGGGAAATGGTCGAGCCAGCCTATGGGCCGGCCACTTCCCGATACACCCTGGCGGGTGATGGCGCCCGTGACGTGGGCGATACGGCCGGCTCGCAGCGTGGTATGCCATACAAGGACTTCGCTGTACCGGCTGCCGGTGTTTTCAGCTATCGACGCACCGCCGGCTGGCGTCGTCCGGTCCACCCTTGGGTCCCACCGGCTGGGTTCTTCCAAAGGAGAATCTAGACCGGATATCTAGAGCGAGACCAAGCGACTGCCCGCTTTAAGACCTCTCTCACAATTTGCGCCGCTGCTGGCACCCGTGCGGCTTCGGGTTATCGCAGGCCCTTTCGGGTCTGACCTGGCCAGCTCAGGGTTTTCCTGCCGCTTACAGCGTGCGGCGCCGTATGGCCAGGTTCCCGGACACCCGGGCCTGTCGGCTGGCTGACTGGGTGGCGCCGGATTGCGTTGTCGCGCAGCACATGAATCGAGGCTGGCGCCTGGATGCCGATGCGGACCTGGCCGCCATTCACGCCTAATACGACCACCTCGATGTTTTCGCCAATCATCAGCTTCTCACCGGTATTTCTGGTCAAAACAAGCATTGCCTTACTCCTTGGGTTGTTTTCCCAATGCCCGCTGTCGCCAACGGGCATCAGTGAAAATCTTGGGTCTTGCTGGGCGCTGTTTCTGGCCACCTGCGCCTGGGCCTTGCTTTCGCAATCTCGGGGAGCCTGTAGCTCCGACAGATCACCGCGCCCGTTGGCCGTGATCACTCCTTTATGCGGTGCTCGACGCTGCGCACCCGGGGTGAGGCATCCCCTGTACCGAATTGAGGCTTCGGCTCGCTGCCTAAGAAGGCCCTTTGAGGCCCTGCCAGTGACTGGCTTGAGTGCAAAGTTACCGCTTGGTAATTATTCATGTCAATACCGTTAGGTAATAATTTAAGAGAGATCGATCAGCAGACCGCTTGATGTCGATACCAGGCGAGATGAACCGTGCCATCTTGGCGACGGGTCACGGTGACGTAATCGATCTGGGCAAGCTCGTCGAGCAGGCGATCCCAGTCGCGGGAGGATTCGGAGGGCAGGGGCGTGATCAGGGCCTCTTGATCACGTTGAGCGCGAGAGGAAATGACGACCTGATGAACGCGGGCGTAGAGGACGGGATAGGTTGGCTGTGAGTGGGTGGCTTGATCCATTTATGCCTCGGGATACTACTACTGGATAAAAACACAGTATCCCCAGAAAAAGCAGAGAGGCAAGGCGGCCCAAATGCACATGTAAACTTTTCGAGCAGGTGTGTGCTGGCCGATGGAAAGTTTCTTCGGCGCAATGGATGATCGGGCCAGACCATTATTAGGAGGCAAAATGGAAATCAACCTCACTGCCATTGAAAGGAATTTCAGGCTTTTCGCGGGGCCTGCTTTAGTCACGCTAGTGCCAACCATCATTCTGGTTACGTTCGGGGAAGTCAGTCAGACCAATCCGTATATGGTTGGCTTGGCCGCTGTCCTACGGCCTGTGTTCCTTGGGCTGGCAGCGATTGCCTTGATGGGTGTCATCTGGTTTTCGTGGAGGCTGTGGCTTATCTATCGCTGGGAGAAAGGCGATCTGAATGGCGGCTGTAATAACTGTGCGTTTGTGGTGAAACACCGATCAGGCCGATACGGTAACTACAGCGAGTGCCTGAATTGCGGATCGAAGCGGGAAGGGTGGCACTAGCTAGATAACGTCAGCGGCACAGCGCCTCGCACGGCACACCGTCGCGGTCGCCATCGAGGCGGTTATTGCCGCACTGCTCCAAGTGGAACCGGGCCTCGGCGCACGATGCCATTTGACCGCAGGTCTTGCGGGGCGAGCAGCTGTAGGCGACGGCCGCATTACCGGCCAGGGCAGGGATAGTTTGGCGCGCTCGTTGCTGGGAGCCACCATTTTTGCGCCAATCCCAGGGAGCGACGCGCTCGGCCTCTGGGAGAGCCCACAGACCGCGCTTCGCCTGCTTGGCTTCGGCTTCAAGGAGAAGCAGTGACTTGTCCCGGCTGTACTGCCGGTAAACCCAGGAGGCGCCCTGGCGAACCATCTCTGCGTTCACGTCTACCTGGCCGGCGTGCACCCGGGCAACGGTACGCCCATAGCGGTCAGTCTCATGCACATCCAGGCGCACATCGCGCTGGAAGGCCAGCTCGCTAAGTGCCTGGCGCGCGCGGTTGCCGTAGGGCTGGCGCGATTCAGGAGTGTCGATTTCGGCGAGGCGCACTTTGACCTGGCGCTTTTCGGCAGTCAGGCAGGTAAGGGTGTCGCCGTCGGAGATAGCTACCACCCGGCATTCGAGCTGGGCGGCGAGGGCGGGGGAGGTGAGCAGGATGAAGACGAGGGGAATTGCGCGTCGCATGGCGCCTCCTTGCGCGGATGTGAAAAGCCCCGCGAGGTGCGGGGCTAAATTTGGCAATCGGTTAGTCAGGCGGATCTTGGCGGACCACATTCAGCACCGTCGCTTGCTTGATTTCACCATCGAGCACCTTGGCGTTAATGCTTAGGTAGACAGTGGTGCGCTCCCATTCCGCGTACTGAAGAATCTCTTTCATTTCAGCGGTCAATGTTGAGTCCTCGACAATCGCCTCAAACTCGTCGAGAGTTTTATGTCTTCTAACCTTGACTCTGAAAACATCGGGATTTGACGAATCCACCCTGGTGACCCGGTAGTAACCATCCAGCCGCTTTTCTGCAGCCTTGCGGCGCGCATTAGTGACAAGCTCTTGCGCCACGTCTTGGGAAACGACCACTCCGCTAACGGTTGCCTCGTCAGCGACCGAAAAGCCCCGGAGCATCTCTGTTCTTGCATCGTAAGTTTGCCGGCTTACGCTTTCCAGTCGTGGCTGGGATACGAGAAGCTTCGTCAGTATTTCAAGCCGAGCGGTTTCCTGTTTTGACAGTGCCTCAACCGAAGTGAGTACTTCGCGCTGCTCTTCAGTCTTTGCTTCCGCTGCGCGAATGTCCTTCCGGTAGTTCAGGTATGCCGTATAGGATGTCTTACCAGCCCAAAGCACCCCGAGCCCAAGAATCGTGACAACCATCATTTCTGGTGGCATCGTCTCTCCCGCCTTCTCAGCGAATTTCAGCAGGACCTGCTGCAGGTCGACCTCAAATATCGCCGAGCCTTCATCAACCTTGACCTCAATCTCTAGCTCGTCGCGCTCTTCTTTTGAGAGCTTACGCGTGTCTTCAGTATCGTACTGCGCTATCGCATAGGATTTGTAGACTAGGTTCTGCAGCTCGATGAAAGATCGCATCACTGTGGGCGTTAGGCTTGAGTGGAATTTATCGCCCACCAGGCGGATCTTCAGCTTCGGCCAGCCTTCAAGCTCCATTCCTCCGAGGAATTTCTCGCCAGCAAGGAAGCGTTCGATGGCTTCAAACGCATCGCCTTCATTTTTGACTTTGAGTTTTTCTGTCACGACACGTCCTTATTGCGCTTGAGAGAAATCAGACGACACGCCCACGATGCCGCTACACCTTCCATTCGCATTCCAGACCAGAACCACCTTCGGATGGATCGTCACGTCGTCGATCTGCCGCGCTATCTCGACTCAAGGCCTGGCTTGCTGGCGGCACTAGCCGATCTTCTTCGGCTTGCCCTCAGTCTCCATAAGCGCGGCAAACTTCTTCCAAGACAACCTGTGCTTATTGACGCTATGCCCAGCGGGCACCCACTCGATATTTCCTTTGCTGATCAGAATCCGCCCCAGCATTGCGCCATCGGCCTTTACTTCTACCTCAACATCCTTATTGAGTACGATTTTCTGGTGCAGCGTGACGCCTACTTCATGAGCCATTCTGGCTTCCTTGCGTTGTGTTGTGTTGTGTTGTGTTGTGTTGATCAAAACTTCCGCGCATTCAGGCCGGCAGCGGTCGATCCCTTAAAACAGCTCCACCTTGGAAAACACCACGCTGACGATGATGCATTTCACTGATGGTCACCATCCGCCGAGGGAGTGAGTTCTCCCCAATCTATAAAGGCATTAGATATGCTGCTGCATAACGCTGCGGCAGCAATTCCCCTTGATCGGGGCTAAGGGTGGTCCGAACACATGTTGTCTTTATCCAGCACACCTGGCCCATAGATAGGCATCAGGTTGGAAGCTACTCCGTCATCATTTTCGCAGAGGCGGCCTTCATCGGTTTCACAGCATGAGCACGTTTCGCAACCACGCTCCGAAGCACAGTCCTCACAATAAATGGAGTCAACCTCATAATTGTGATTATGGTAGTAGTCCATCTGAACCCGACTTGCAGGTTCACTGCAGTAATTGCACTGAAGAGAGTCGGGGCCGCACGACTTGGCAGATACTTGAATTGAGCTCATGTTTTACCTTTGGTTTGCACTGCTGATTAAGAAGACGATTACAACCCAACATCTGCTAAAGCTTTGGCATCACCTAGCCTCTTCTACAACTTGAACTTTGCTTCCTTGGCCTTACCGATCAGCCGGCAGCCTTCAGCAACTGGCATGGTGCGGTAGTCGGGATTCAGCGGCTTCAGGTACAACTGGCCGTCTTCACGGATCAACTGCTTGAACGTGGCCTCTTCCTCATCGGGAATAGTGGCCAGCACGAAATCTCCAGGCTGAGGCTCCAGCCCGGTGTCGATCAGCACCAGGACACCTGGTGGGAAAGATGGCTGGGCATGGGACGTCATCGAGTGTCCCTTGACCTCGAACCAGAACGCTTGGCCTGCGGCCTTGTAGTCACTGTATTCCCACTGATCCTCGGCGCCCGGGGCGTAAGGCTGTACCGCGGCTGCGAACGCGCCGGCGGCTACCCGGGTCAGGACTGGGTAGCGGTAGTAGCGGTCGGGTTGCGGTGCGGGCTGGACGTTCGAGTCGGCGCTGGAGAATTCCAGTGGCACGTCAAGCGCATAACGCGATAAGAAAAATTTTTCTTCGATCTCGCGAGCGAAATCTTCGCCAATGGTCTTTGCGCCAGATCGTTCCGGCTCTGCCAGGCATCTGGATATGAAGTTCTGGGGCTTTTCGAGCTTTTCCGCCAGGCGTGACTGGGCTCCACGAGCATTCTCGCCAAACTCGCGGTCCATCAGCGCTTTGAGGTTGTGCCTACGCACTTCACGTATGTCCATAACTACCGATTGTCCACAGCCGTTACCAGCAGGTAAATGACCGTTAGGTATTGAAATATAAGTTACCGAGCGGTAATAATTGCCGTATTGCAGAGGAGACCCGCAATGCGGACCAAGCACACCAAGCTGCTGGAGTGGATCAAGCAGGCAAGCGACGAAGCGGTTTCGCGCACCCTCACCACCCGCGGCTACCTCAGACAAATCGCCTACAGCAACAAGACCGCCTCGCCAGAGGTGGCGGCAGCCATTGAGCGAGAAACCGGTGGTGAGGTGACGCGGCAGCAGCTGCGCCCTAATGACTGGGCTGACATCTGGCCTGAGCTCAAAGCCTTTTCTAAGAAATCCGCCGCCTAACCCGGCGGCCATTACCCGTCCTTTCAAGGAACCCCCCATGACAAAACTCCGCGAAGACCGCCGCCGCAAGGCGCCAGGCACGCATCTGACCGAGGAGATCAAGCTGCGAGTGTGTGCAGATGATCACCTTGAGCTGATCAAGGCCGCGCGCCTGAGCCATTCCGAGAACCTGACGGGCTATGCGCGGGATTGCATGTTCATTGGCCACCGCCTGCAGCAGGGGAGCCAGAAGGAACAGATCCTGGCGGCCCTTGTGTTGCAGCAAAAGGCGCATGCACTGGCCGCGCTGTTCAAGGGTGAGCAACTGGACGCGGGTCGGCTGGGTGAAGTGCTGGCAGGACTGGTGAAGCAGCAGTCAGGCGCCGCGAGTGTGAGCAAGTCCAAACGAGCCTGACAGGCCCTGATAAGCACGTAGTGCAAGGAGAGACGTTCGATGTTCTCACGCGAAGTGTGTGATGCCGCCCAGGCGCATTTGAACCCTGCGGAACGGCAAGCCCTGCAACAAGAAGCTGCGCGACGCGGATGCAGTACTGACCAGGCGCTGCTCGCCGTAGCGCTGGAGAACCTGCAGCGACAGCTCTACACGCTATCTGCCAACGGCTGCCGGCTGGTGCTGGTGAAGGGATAAGCCCAAACCCCCGCACAAGCGGGGCGCTACACCTTGGAAGGCCCTAGTAGGGCCGGTACAACAGGACGGCTTATGCCCAGTTTCCAAATCAATGATGACGAGTGGGGCGCTCTTGTAGAGGAGCCGGGGGATATCTTCCTGGCCTACTGCGCGATCCGTCGTGTGATGGACTACCGAACCGGTATCGCTGGCATAAGTCGGCGCATCAGCGAGCAGATGCTGCGCGAAGTGCTGTACGTGGCCCCGTGCCGAGGACGCCACGAGTCGGGATCACCAACCCGACAGCGAGTGCGTTCCGTTATCGATCGTCTCGTGAAGCTGGGCGTTCTGATCACTGTCGGTCCCATGGTTTTCGAGCTGCCACTGGCGACCCGTGATGGTTTGTCCAAACGATCAGCAACCAATGAGCAACCACATCAACAACCCGAACAGCAACCGGATGACAACCAGCCGGAAGCCTGTAACGGCGAGGGTTACAGCTCAGACGACGACGCATTAACAACCGGATCAGAAACAGACGAAATCGGGATCAGCACCCTACCTCCGATGTCCGGATATATACCACCACCTCCACGCGCACATGACCCACGCGACAGGTTCGCCATGCACCCGGCATGGGAGCCAAACCAGAACAGCTTCAAGGCAGTGATGACCATGAACGGCCTGGCCAGCGTCGAGCTCAACCCCGAGCACCTGAACGAATTCAAGTCCTTCTGGGCTGCAACCCCTGACGAACAACGAACCCAAGCCCGCTGGGAGCACGCGCTTGCCCAGCACCTGAAACGGGAGCACCGCCATGACCAAGCCAACGGACGACAAACCCAAGCCCCTCGGCGCACTGATCGACCACGTAGTGTTTCAGCCGTCGATCGAGTACGTGCAGCCAATGAGGCCGCAGAAGCTGCCCGACAGGCTGCTGGAGCGGCTCTGGATGAAGATGGCGGAGATGTACGGCCACCGCTGGACGTCGAGTTTTGGCGAGAAGGCTGACCCTGCTGGGGCATGGTCATCGTCGCTGAAGGGCTTGAACGGCCAGCAGTTGGCGCACGGGCTCAACGCCGTGGCGCACAAGGGTGATGAATGGCCACCGAGCGCGCCCGCATTCCGCGCCATGTGCCTGAATCCCGCTCCGGAGACTCTGGGCCTGCCCGCAGTTGACGATGCATTTCACCGTGCGCTGACCGGAAGCTATCGAAACAAGGTCGTGCGAGCCGCAGCCAACGCCACGGGGATATTCGACCTGCGTCACGGCAGGACGGAAGACGCAGCACTGCGCCGCCGGTTCCAGAGCACGTACCTGATCATGGTTCAGCGTTGGTGCGATGGGTTGCCGCTGGATGCGCCAGTGCAAGCAGCCATCGGCCACGACAGCCAGAAGACCGTTGCCGAACTGGCAGACGAACAAGCCGAGCAGCTGCTGCAAGCGCGGATCGCCAAGCAAGGCATTCCGCAGTGCGGCCAGGCAGCCCGTGAGGCGCTGTTGGCGAGCCTGAGCATTCGACGGGGAGGGCAGGTGCATGTCTGACTTCAAACCAGTCGTGTTTACGGTGCCGGGCGAGCCTCAGGGCAAGGGGCGAGTCCAGATCGAGATGCTGCAAGAGTTCCTTGCGTATGACCCCGGAACAGGTCTGCTCACTTGGAAAAAGCGAAGAGGACAGAGGGGCAGGGTCGGACAGGTAGCCGGGGCCAAGACAGCGCATGGGTACATTGGAGTTGGTATTGCCGGCGTCCGGGCGGTTCCAGCCCACAGAATCGCTTTTGCCCTCATGACAGGCTCCTGGCCAGAGCTGGAAGTTGATCATATCGACGGAGATCGCTCGAACAACGCTTGGGCAAACCTGCGCCTGGTTACGACCGCACAGAACCATCAGAACATGCGAAAGCCACGAACAGACAATGCAGCTGGGCACCTTGGCGTTTCGTTTCAAGACGGGCGTTACAGGGCGCAAATTCAGGCTGGTGGCAAAAAGCGCTGGCTCGGCCAGTTCGCCACTCCAGAAGAGGCTTCTGCCGCGTATGTCGCAGCGAAGCGCAACCTGCATGAGTTTGGAACGCTCTGATGACCATCAAATTTGTTGTGCCAGGAACCCCGCAAGGCAAAGGGCGTCCGCGAGCCGCCAGAACGGGCAGGGGCGTGCGCATGTACACGCCAAAGAAAACGGAAGAGTACGAGGCCCTAATAGCCCGCGAGGCTGAAAAAGCCATGCAGGGGCGAGAGCTGATCACCGGGCCTGTGCTGCTGGAAATGCGAATGATGCACCCGGTGCCAGCGTCCTGGTCGAAGAAGAAGCGTGCTGCTGCGCTCGAGGGCGATGTCATGCCCACCGTAAAGTGCGACGCCGATAACTGCCTGAAGGCTATCTGCGATGCCCTCAATGGCGTGCTGTGGCGAGACGACACCCAGGTGGTGAACGTTTCCCTGGCGAAGCGCTACGACGAAATGCCCCGTGTTGAGGTGCGCGTTGTCCCGTTGATGGCCAGCGGGCACCGCTGACGCAGGGTGCGTAACAACACGGTACGCAGGTACGCACGGTTCGCGGCCGCGTACCAGCTAAGGCTTGGAATTGATCTTGGCGCCGGCGAATCACGCACGGCGCGCATTTTCGCATTGTGCGCGGGGGATGGGATGAGGCTACGCAGTGCGCGCCAGGCTTGGCACGACAGTTTTTATCAGGTGGGTAGGTGCACGCTGGAGGCGCTGGTAGACAGGGCCATGTGGGGGCGGGTGCAGTTTACCGAGCTGGATCGGTCATTGGAACAGATTGAACACCAGGTGCTGGCGGGGAAGTTTCAGCATGCGATTTCTGGCCTGCCGGTACCGTTGCAGCGTTTCGGGCATCACCTGTATGCGCCTGAGGTCTGTACGCGAGAATCAAACCTGTGGCTGGAGACTGCCCATGAGCTGGTCTGGCTGAGCTGGGGCAAGCGTGACCAGTTGAGCGAAGAGAAGCAGCAAGCGGCCTATTGGGTGGCGCGGGGAGTGCTGTTTCGGTACCGGCGCATGGTGCAGGGCGGAATGGGCAATCCGGATCCGCTGGAAGCGCCGCGACTGTTTCGTGCCTGGCTGCAGGAGCAGCACAGTGTCACGTTGGATCGGCGCAACTGGAGCCGTGAGTGGGGCTGGATTGTGCAGGAGCTGTTTCGGGTTTGTGATCGGCTGGATTGGCAGGCTCTAAGGCCGGTGGCTGAGGTACTGCTCGAAGAATCAGGTATGGCGACAGCCGCTTGAAGGCCATAGGATGCTGATGTCAATTTGATTCTATGGAGTGGAGTGCATATGAGTATCGATTCGTGCCGGCGGCAAGCTCAACAAATCCAAGAAACCATTACCCGGTTGCAACAACAAAAAGCGAAGGAATCTTCTAAAGCGGCGACGGCCAGTATGAAATCGTTAGATGCAAAAGCTGCAGCCGGACGAACAAAAACACTGTCAACCATCAAGTTGAAGCTCAACGAAGCGCAGCGCTATGCCAATGACGAAGCTAAAGCTCAGAAAGAAATGGGAAAGCTAGAAGAGAAAATCGGAGCTGAGCAAAAGAAACTGATTGCGGCACAAAAGCGCTTGGGTCAAGAAGAAGATCGCGAGCACAAAAAGAAAGTCGCGGAGCAGAAGCGCATGGCGCAAGCTCATGAACGCCAAATGAAAGAAATTAACAGCGGCCTCACAAGACATGAGCGGCTGCACACTGAAACAGCTGCTCAGATTGAAATGTTGAGGGCTTTACCGGAGGAGATCGTCGTCGCGTTCTTCGCCACGGATCCCGCAAAAGATTCCGGCAGTCGCCTGTTACTGGATGAAGAGGTCCGATCCATCCAGCAAAAAATCAGACTTTCTGATCATCGTGATTCTGTAAAGCTGGAATCAAGATGGGCTTTGCGTCCGGGCGATATTCTTCAGCATTTGAATGAACTAAAGCCTACCGTCGTGCACTTCAGTGGACACGGTTCTGAGCAAGATGAGCTAGTGCTCCAAGATGATTTAGGGAATGCAAAATTTGTCGCGGTGGAAGGTCTTGCTAAAGCTTTCGCATTGTTTGCTGACTCAGTGAGGCTGGTGTTTTTCAACACCTGCTCGTCTTACAATCAAGCACTTGCATGCTCGGAGCATATACAAGCAGCAATCGGGATGAATACTTCAATTGGCGACGAAGCAGCAAGAATCTTCTCGGCTCAGTTTTATTCTGCAATTGGCTTTGGTCACTCTATTCGCGCTGCATTCGATCAAGCTAAAGCTGCGCTGCTGCTTGAGGGAATTCCTGAGGATTCAACACCAGAAATATATTTCAAAGACGGGGTGAACGAAGAGGATTTGGTACTGGTCAAGCCCAAAGCTTGACCCCTTGTGCCACTTCCGGCACAGTAATTCCATTGTGCGAAGTTGCGCACCGAACACAGAAACCCGGCCAAGTGCCGGGTTTTTTCGTTTCTGGATAGCGGTACCGCAGTCAGGGCGGCCTTCGGGATAACCTGGACACTCTCGGCCGGCGGTGGGGTGGTCACAGAAAACACCGGCAGCTCGCGCAGTCCTTGGCTCCTTGGATACCTCGGGACGGGTGCGTTGATACTCTGGCGAGACCGATGCAGATGGGTGTCGGCGCTAGGCTTCATGTGGCGGACAGGGCGGAAAGACGCCCAACAGATTGATAGGGCCTCGCAGGTATGCGGGGCCTTTGTGTTTCTGGCCTCGTCGTGAGACGCGCCAAGGCAACGCCGGGAGGCGTAGCCGCTGCATCGTCGGGAGACGACGCACCAACCGCCGGGTTCGCCCGGCCTCATTTACAGAAGCCCGCCGCGTGCGGGCTTTGTTGCATCTGGAGGCTGCCATGCATGACGCCCCAGCGAGGAGTTCCAGCATGAGCCAGGCTGCCCAGGACACCGTTGTCGCAGCCGCCAAGGCCGCACCTGCCATTGGTGTAGCTGCCACTGGCGCGACCGGCGCGATCGACTGGTCGGCGGTGGCCTACATGCTGACTGCGCTGTATATGGTCCTGCAGATCCTGCTGCTGGCGCCTAAGTACCGGGAAATGTTCCGCGACCTGCGCTATGGCAAGGACAAGCGGAAATGAGCCTGAAGCAGCGGATTATCGTTGGCGCGCTGACCGGCGCCCTGGGCATTGCGGGTGCTGTTGTGACCTGGTTCGAGGGTCGCTCCCTGGTCACATACCTGGATCCGGTGGGCATTCCCACAATCTGCGATGGCATCACGAGCGGCGTGCAGCTGGGCCAGGCCGCCACCGAAGCGGAGTGCGATGCCTTGCTGGCTGAAGAGTTGGGCAAAGCCATGGGCGCGGTTGATCGTCTGGCGGTCCATGAGCAGCCGGATACCCGCCGGGCCGCGCTGGCCAGCTTCGTTTACAACGTGGGCGCCGGTGCATTTGCCCGGTCAACGCTTCTGCGTCTGCTCAATGCTGGTGACGCGGCCGGGGCATGCGCTGAACTGAGCCGCTGGGTGTATGCCGGAGGGAAGCAGCTGTCTGGCCTGGTCAAGCGCCGAGCTACTGAGCGTGAGCTGTGCGAGGTGGGGCTGTGAGCCAGTTAGATCCGCGCAAGGCCAAGACGCTGGACGAGGCTTCTCGCAATCCATGCGGCACCTATGACGGCGTTCGAGCGCTGTCGTGGCTGTCCGAAGCGCTGAATCCGGGCGCTGGGCTGACCGAAAGCGAAGTTCGGGCAATTGCGGAAGAGGTGAAGCATAAGCAGAAGGTGAGGCAGCCATGATCCGCTTCCTGCTGATTACCTGCACTCTGTTGATGCTCGCTCTTTACGGCCTTTACGACGCCTACGGCGACAAAGCCGCCGCGCTGGCCCAAGCCCAGGCCGACCATCAGCAGGAAACGACCCGCGCTGACGGCCTGGCCAACACTCTGCGCCTGCAGCGTGAACTGGCGAACAAGGCCGAAGACCTCGACACCCATCACACCCGAGAACTGACCGATGCCAAGGCCGAAAACGACCGCCAGCGCTCTGCTGTTGCTGCTGGCAGCCAGCGGCTGCGCGTCAACGCAACCTGCCCCGCAGTGCCCGACGCCGCCGGCGCCGCCCGCCTGGATGATGCAGGCGCCGCCGAACTCACTCCAAACGCTGGACAGGATTATCACGCCCTCCGCGACGAGCTCGCCCTGAGCCGGCAGATGATCCTGGGGCTGCAGGAGTACGTGACTGGGATCTGCCTGCTATGACCGTCAAGAAGCTGGAAGTCCCGCCCGTTGCTGTCACCGAGAGCATGCTGGAAATGGCGTGCTCGCTGCGTGAGGCCGCCGACGCCATCGAAAAGGGCGGCATTCGGGCGATTGCCTTTTGCTCGGTGGAGTCCGGCCCCGACATGTTCGTCACTCGCTCATATGCGGCCATGTCCGGTTGCATCACTCTGACTGGCGGGGTTTACCGCCTGCTGCAAGAGGTCAGCGAGGCATGACAGCTAAAAAACCTCGCGCCACGCGCTACGACTGGACCGCCGTCGAGCGTGACTACCGCACTGGCCAATACAGTAACCGCGAGCTGGCACGTATCCATGGGCCTTCCGAAGGGGCGATCCGCAAGCGCGCAGCCGATGGCGGCTGGACGCGCGATTTGTCCGAGCAGATTCGCCAGCGGGTGCGGGAGAAGACTGGCCGCGCTATTGCGCAAGAGATCGTTCAGGCCGAGACCGATGCGGAAGTCGTCGAGCAGGCGGCCGAGGTCGGCGCCGGTATTGTGCGTGGCCACCAGCAGTTGCTGCGCAAGGCCAAGACCCTGGCCGAAACCCTGATGGATCAGCTGGAGACTCAGCTGTCCCGGGGAACGATCACGGTTCAGCTCAAGAGTGGTGACACGGCTGAAATCGACACGCCGCTGGACTACGCCGGCAAGACGTTGGGCAATGCGACCATGGCGCTGGAGCGCACGATCCGCCTGGAACGCCAGGCCTACGGATTGGACGACGAAGGGGCCGGCAAGACCGCAGGTAAGTCGCTGGATGAGCTGCTGGCCGAGGTAGCAGAAGAGTGAGCGCCCGCGCCGTCATGGTTGCCATTGGTGACCGATATCTGAGGATGCACCGAGACGGCACGCTCACAGACAAGAAGGACTTGATCAAGGCGCTGGGCAATAAGTGGTACCGGCTCAATGCGCTGTACAAGATCAAGGACAAGAACGGCAAGGTCCGTCTGTTCCGGCCCAACAAGCAGCAGCGGCAGCGGTTCATTGAGGGCCATTGCCGAAACGTCATCCTCAAGGCCCGGCAGTTGGGCTTTACGACGTTTGAGATGATCGACGCCCTGGACGACTGCCTGTTCACCGCCAACTTTGCAGCAGGCTGTATCGCCCACACGCTGATCGATGCGCAGGACATCTTCAGGAACAAGATCAAGTTTGCCTATGACCAGCTGCGCCAGTCGGCCGCCTGGGGGGCGATCTTCAAGCTGATCAATATGCGCCTGCCGGGTACCAGCAATGACAAGGGCGACGCCTACGTCTTCGACAACGGGTCGAGCATCAAGGTATCGACCAGCTACCGGGGCGGGACACTGCAGCGACTGCACGTCAGTGAGTTCGGCAAGATCTGCCGCAAGTACCCTGAGAAGGCGAAGGAGATCGTCACCGGCGCATTCGAAGCGGTCGGCCTTGGTAATCAGGTGACGCTGGAGAGTACGGCGGAAGGGCGGCAAGGCTACTTCTTCGACTACTGCCAGCAGGCGCAGAAGCTGCTCGATAGCGGCAAAGAGCCCACTGAAATGGACTGGCAGTTCCACTTCTTCCCTTGGTGGGATGAGCCGGGCTACCAACTAAATCCGGCCGGCGTTTCTATCCCGAGCTGGCTATACGACTACTTCAGCGAGCTGGAGGCCAGGCACGGCGTGACGCTGTCGCCGGCACAGCAAGCCTGGTACGCAAAGAAGGCGGAGACGCTCAAGGACGACATGAAGCGGGAGTACCCGTCGACCCCGGACGAGGCATTCGCCCAGTCTGTCGAAGGCGCGTACTACATGCAGCAGATGCGCTTCCTGCGCAAGAATGGCCGCATCACTTCCCGCGTGAAGTACAACCCGGCGCTGCCAGTGATTACCGCGTGGGACTTGGGCATGAGCGACGCGATGTCGATCACGTTCGCCCAAGTCGTGGGCCGCGAAGTCCATGTGATCGACTACCTGGAGCACAGCGGCGAAGGCATCAGCTATTACGCCGAGCAGCTGAGAAAGAAGGGCTACAACTACGGCGGCCATTACGGGCCGCACGACCTGGCCGTTCGCGAGCTGGGTACCGGCAAGTCGCGGATCGAAACCGCCGCGCAGTACGGCATCCGCTTCGAGATCGTTCCGCGCATCAGCAATCACGCCGAAGGCATCGAGGCGGTACGGCAGTTTCTGCCCATGTGCTGGTTCGCTGAAAACGAGGCGGCCGAAGAGGATGTGGTCGGCGTTGATCGGCTGGTCGACTGCCTGGACAACTACCGCAAGGACTGGGACGAGAGGCTGGGCGTCTACCGCGAAACCCCCCGGCATGACTGGGCGTCGCACGGCGCCAAGGCCTTCGAAACGCTGGCCCGCTGTGGCCTGTTCGAGCGCGCCACGGGAACAGTCAGCACCCCGCAAGCACCCAACAGCGCCCGTGGGCGCCGCAACTGGAACGCACACACATGAGCACGACCACCATCACCCTCGAGCGCGCGCAGGTGGCGAACTTTATCGCCTCGAAGCTGGCCGTGCTGGCCGTGCCGTCGCCAAGCGTGCGCGCCGATATCGGGCCTGTACAGGTTGACAACGAGCTGCTGGTCGAGCACTTCGAAGAGCACCCGGCCATTCGGTTCCGCTTTGAGCTGCCGGGCGGATTTGGTGCGGAGGTCCGCGTGAAGCTGGCCGAGTTTGCCGCAGGGCCCACTGCATACATGCGTGACCTGTTGGAGAACCTGCAGGGCATCCGCCATGCCGCGATTCAGCGCCGTGCCGGCCGCATGGCTGAGGTATCGGCCGTCTACGCACAAATGAATGGTGGCGCGCATGTCTAACCTCGGACTGATGGGCTTCAAGCCGGCATCGACGCTGGTAGCCGAAGAGGCCGCCGAGCAGCAGCGCCAGGACGAGATTCGCCGCATGCAGTCAGTGGAAAGCTCGCTGGCTGCACATATCCGCCGCGGCTTCGAGGCCGCCAAGACCGCCAAGCAGCCCATCGAGCAGCGCCTGCTGGATTGTGCACGCCGCCAGAAGGGCGTCTACGACGAGGCGAAGCTGCGCGCCATTCGCGAAGAGGGCGGCAGCGAGTTGTACCCGAAGATCACCACCACCAAGTGCCGCGCGGCGGCTGCGTGGATTCGCGACATTCTGATGCCGGCCAGTGGTCGCCCGTGGGGCCTGGACCCAACGCCAGTTGCTGACATTCCGCCGGAATACCTGCACATGTTCATGCAGCAGCTCGGTGAGGCCGCCCAGGGCAAGAGCCAGCAGGATATCGAGGAGCTGATCCGCCGCGAGGCACAGACCCGGGCGCGGGATATCGCGGATCGGCACGAAGAGGTTATTGATGACCAACTGACTGAAGGTGGCTGGCAGGAAGCGCTCGAGTCATTCATCGATGACTTTGTGACCTATCCGGCCGCCCTGATGCGCGGTCCACTGCTGCAGCGAGTGACTGAACTGGCTTGGATGGAAGGCTGGCAGATGACTGAGGTCGAGTCGATCAAGCCGCAGTTTGCCCGAGTGTCGCCGTTTGATATCTACCCGTCGCCCGACTCCACCGATATCGACGACGGCGCCTTCCTGATCGAGCGCGAGCGCTATACCCGCTCGATGCTTAACCGCCTGCGTGGCGTGCCCGGCTACAGCGAAGATGCACTCCAGGAGGTGCTGACCGAGCACGGCCGTGGCGGCCTGCGCGAGTGGCTGGCCACCGACTCAGAGCGCGCCCGCCTCGAGGATCGCCAAAGCGATTGGCTGAACAACCAAGGCGAGACCATCGAAGGCCTGCACTACTGGGGCAGCGCCCAAGGCTTGATGCTGCTGCAGTGGGGCATGACGCCCGAGCAGATCGACGACCCGCTGGCCGAGTACGAAATCGACGCCATCCTGATTGGTCGTAACGTCATTCGTTGCGTGATCAACCGCAGCCCGATGGGCGAGCGGCCTTATCACAAGGCCAGTTTTCAACTGGTGCCGGGCAGCTTCTGGGGGCTCGGCATTCCTGAGCTGATGGCTGACATTCAGGACATGTGCTGCGCCGTGGCCCGTGCCCAGGCCAACAACATGGCGTTCGCCAGCGGCCCGCAGATCGAAATCAACATAGATCGCCTGGCCCCGGAAGAGAACCCGAACGAAATATTCCCAATGAAGCGTTGGCGGACCAAGTCCGACCGCACCAACACCAGCAGCCCGCAGCCGGCCATTCGTTTCTTCCAGCCGGACAGTCGCGCCGGCGAGCTGATGCAGGTGTACAGCCAGTGGGAGCAGCGTGCTGACGACGCCACCAACATTCCGCGCTACGCCTACGGCAGCGACAAGGCGCGCGGCGCCGGGGCCACCATGGGCGGGCTGTCGATGCTGATGGAGTCGGCGAACAAGGGCATCAAGGACGCTATTCGGCACATTGACCGAGGCGTGACGCGCCGGGTGATCAACGCGCTGTGGCTGTTCAACATGCGCTACAGCAACGATATGTCGATCAAAGGCGATTGCCGGGTGGTGCCGCGCGGTGCCAGCGCGATGCTGCTGCGCGAACAAACCCAGCAGGCTCGCCAGCAGTTCCTGGCCGCCGTCACCAACCCGACCGACATGGAAATTATCGGTGTGGATGGTCGCGCCAAGCTGCTGCGCAGTATCGCTGACCAGCTCGATATGCCCGGGCTTATCCCAGATGACGATGCGATCAAGGCGCGCATGGAGCAGCAGGGCAAGCAGCAGGCTGAGCAACAACAGCAGATGGCCCAGATCGAGGCGGGCAAGGTGCAAGCCGAGACCGCCCAGAAACACGCAAGCGCCGAGAAGGCGCAGGCGGAAACCCAGCAGATCATGCTGGAGATACAGGCCCTTCTGGGCAGATTGCAGATGATGGGAGTGCAGGATGGAGTTGTCGCAGGAGGAATACCGGGTGCTGGCCCGGCTGGAGTCCACCAACAGCCCGGACTGGCAAGCCCTCAAGGCCCTGTTGGCCCGCCGCAGGGAATCTGAGCGCACCGACCTTGAGTCAGTCACCGCCCTCGAGGTCGTTTACCGGCTGCAGGGGCGGGCGACAGCCTGGGGCGACCTGCTGGACGCCATCGGTCGCAGTCGTGAGTTGGTCCGCAACACGTAGTCCGCATAACAAAGCCGCCCACTGAGGCGGTTTTTTTATGGGCGACTGCTCGCCAGGCACGGCCAAGCCGTGGCGAATCCAGAGCCCACTTGTGAACCCCGGCAACCGGCCGGCTCACCCATGATCGGAGAAGATCGCAAATGCTGCCACGCAACGTGCAAGACCAGATTGATACTGCCAAATCCCTGCAGGACCAGCTGAACAAGCCGGTCGAGGAACAGAACCCCGCCACTGAGGCGGCTCTGGAAACCCAGCAGGATCCGGAGCTTCAATCGCCCGCGCAACCCGCCGCCCTCGAGCCGCAGCCAGAAACCCGGGATGCCTCCTACTGGCGTCACCGCTTCGACGTGCTGCAAGGCAAGTACAACGCCGAGGTTCCGGCACTGCGCAAGGAAATCGCCACGCTTACCGAGCAGTTGGCTGCCGCTGGCACGCCATCGGGAGAGTCTGCCGCGCAGCGCGCACAGAGCGCTGTGGCTGACCTGTCCGCGGCTGAGATCGAAGAGTACGGCCCGGAGCTGGTCAACCTGATTCAGCGTGTCGTCGGCAAGGCTGTCGGCGGCACAGAGCAGGGCGACCTGAAGGAAATCAAGAGCGAGCTGGGTCAGTTGCGCGAAGAGCGTCAGCAGGATGCTGTCGCGCGCTTCTGGTCCGAACTTGAGATCCAGGTTCCGAATTTCCGCAAGGTCAACGCCGATTCCGGCTTCCATGCCTGGCTGGCCGAGGTGGATCCGCTCAGCGGCCAGGCCCGCCAGCAGCTTCTGGTTGCCGCGCAGCAAGCACTCGACCCCTACCGGGTCTCTGCGATCTTCAAGTCGTTCGCCAAGCCGGCGAGCGCAAAACCTACCACCCCCACCATCCCGGCGGATCAGGTCCAGCCGCGCCAGACCAAAGCCGCTGTGCCCGAAAGCCAGCAGCGCACCTGGTCGCGCACGGAGATTGGGGCTTTCTACCGGGACAAGGCCTCGGGCCGCTACAGCGCTGAAGAAGCTGCAGCCATCGAGGCCGACATTTTTCTAGCCCAGGCTCAGGGCCGCATCCACTAAAGGACGCCCTGTAACGCCGAGAGGCGTCACGTTTCAGGAGATTCATCATGGCTGGTCCGACTCGCGCCGCTGGCGTGCCCAACTACAGCTCCGGCAGCACTGCCGGCTTCATTCCCGAAATCTGGTCCGGCAAGCTGGTGGAGAAGCTGTACGCGTCCACCTGCTTCGGCGAGATCGCCAACACCGACTACGAAGGCGAGATCAAGAACAAGGGCGATACCGTCCAGATCCGCACCGTCCCATCGATCACCATCCGTGACTACGAGATCGGTGGCACCCTCAACTATGAGCGCCCGACCAGCGACAAGGTCGAGCTGCAGATCGACAAGGCCAAGTACTTTGCCTTCGAGGTCAATGACGTTGACGCCTACCAGGCCGACATCAAGCTCATGGACGAGTTCTCGAACGACGGCGGCGAGCAGATGAAAATCGCCATCGACACCGACATCATGGCGCGCCACTACGCCGATGTTGATGCCAAGAACGCCGGCGCTACTGCCGGTGCGAAGTCCGAAGGCATCAACCTGGGCGCGGCCGGTGCACCGGTTGCCGTCACCAAGGACAACGTGCTCGACCTCATCGTCGACTGCGCCACTGTCCTGGATGAGCAGAACGTGCCCGAGACCGGGCGCTGGATCATCCTGCCGGCCTGGATGTCCGGCATGCTGAAGAAGTCGGACTTGCGCGACGCGGGCATCATGGGCGACTCCCAGTCCGTGTTCCGCAACGGCAAGCTGGGCGTCCTCGACCGCTTCACCGTCTATGGCAGCAACAACCTGTCGGTGGTGACCGACGCCACTGCGTCGAAGAAGGCCACCAACATCATGTTCGGCCACAAGAAGGCGCTGACCTTCGCCAGCCAGATGACCCAGATGGAGACCCTGCCCAACCCGCAGGACTTCGGCAAGCTGGTGCGCGGCCTGAACGTCTACGGCTCGAAGGTCATCGACCCGAAAGCCATCGGCCATCTGTACGCCGCCCGCGGCTAATTCCGCCCCTTGAGCAGAGCCCTCCATGTGAGGGCTTTGCCGTTTCTGGAGAACACTATGGAACTTCATGAACTGATCGAAGCGGTGAAGGCTGCAAAGGACAAGGGCGAGCTTGAAACCCTGGTAAAGCGCGAGCTCGGCATCGATCTGGATCGCCGCAAGAGCCTGGAAGTCCTGCGTCAAAGCGTGCTGGCCGGGCTGGGTGTGGATTCTGCGGACAGCGAGAGCGCCCCAGTTGAAGACAAGACCGGGCCGATGACCCTCAAGGACGAATCGAAGGGTGGCGCGACCGAGTCGGAAACCATTGAGCCCGAGGAGGTGCTCGCCCCAGTGACTGCCGCCGAAGCAGGCGCTCCGGAGGCTGAAATTGTTGAGCCTGGATTGACCATGCCGGAAATCGGTGATGAGCCCGTCGACGAAGAACCCGCCCCGTCACAGCGACTGCTGCGCAATAAAAAGACCGGCCGCGTGTTCGTCTGGACACCTGCCCTGGCCAAGTTGGCCGATCTCGTCGAGGTCTGAACCATGGCGATTACCACGGCGGGCGAGGTGCTTCGCAGGGCCAAATTGATCCTGCAAGAGGTCACCCAGAACGGTACGCGCTGGACCAATGAGGAGTTGCTGGGCTGGCTGAACGAAAGCTACCAGGCCATCGTTGCCCTGAAACCGGATGCCAGTTCGGTCAACAAGGAAGTTGCCTGCGTCCTGGGCACTAAGCAGGTCGTTCCCGCTGACGGCCATCGCCTGCTCGACGTGGTGAGAAACACTGCGGCTGGTTCAAACGGCTACAGCGTAATGAAGACCAGTCGCAACGCGCTGGACGCCACTCGTCGAGGCTGGCACGGCGAAACCCCAAGCGTGACGATCGAGCAGTTCGTGTTCGACGATCATGACCCTCGGCACTTCTATGTGTACCCGCCGGCCACTGCTACCGCCAAGCTGGAGATCATCTATTCGAGCGTCCCGCAGCCGCACGCCAATGCGCAGGCAGCCGTAGATGCGACGGAAGTTATCCGGCTGGGCGATTCATTCGCGCCGGCCATCGTCGATTACATCCTGTTCCGGGCCTATAGCAAGGACGCAGAGCACGCGGCCAATCTGAATCGCGCCCAGATGCACAACGGAGCCTTCATCACGGCATTGGGGGCCGATTCCCAGGCGGGCGTGCTGTACAGCCCGAACCAGGATCTGCGCGCCAGGGGTGAGCCGGCATGACGCTCAATGAGATGGCCGATACCTTGATCATCGAAGTGCCTGGCTGCCCGTTGTCGACCATCCGCGACATGCTGCGCTGGGCGCAGCGCGAGCTATGCACCGAAGGGAATGCCTGGATCGTCAGCGACGGTCCTGTGGTGATCGGGGCGAATACACCATTCGCCGAAGTGGATGTTCCTTCTGGGGCGGAAACGCTGCGGATCGTGCGCCTGCTGCAGGATGGGCGAGAACTGAAGCCTGGCCTTGATTACCGTCAGACTGGGAGCAATAGCGTGGAGTTTCTGCGCTCTGTCCCGCAAAGCGTCACGTTGCTTGGAGCAATTGCCTGTCGTCCCGTTCATGGAAAGGACATGCCGGCCGAACTGCTGAGTCGCTGGGCTGAAGCGTTGCTTGACGGGGCGCGCTCGCGCCTTTTGAGGTTGCCGCAGCCCTGGCGTGATGTGCAGCTGGCTGAGCACAGCCGACTCAAGTTTCTCGATCACCAGGCATACGCGCGAGCCCAGGCCGCGGACGGCAATCAATCCGGCAGCGTCAGGATGCAAGTCCGCCGGTTCACGTAGCACCTGAAACCCCAAACCTTTGAATCTTGCACGTCAGCCCGGGAGGGCCACCTATGTCCGCATTTTCGGATTACCTCGAAAACACCCTGATCAATGCCACCTTGCGTGGGGCTAACTACACAGGCGGCGGGGTCTATGTGGCGCTGTTCACCGCTGACCCTACCGATGCCGGTACGGGTGCGGAGCTGAACGACAGCGCCTATGTCCGCCAGCGCGCCCACACGTCCACGCCATCCGATGGCTTCACCGTGCCGGCCAACGGTTCCAGCTCCAATGCCCGCAATATGGTGTTCCCGGCGATTGTCGATGCCCAGAAGACCATTACTCACTGGGGAGTTTTTGACGCCCAGAATGCCGGCAACCTGCTGTATCACGCGCCGATGCAGAACCCCAAAACCCTCGATCCCACCGATGTGCTGTCGTTCCCGATCGGCTCGCTGATCGTCACGCTGAGCTGATGCCATGACCGCACACATCGGTCGCACACTTTTCGGCGGCGCCCTGGCCGCCGGGCTGGTGTTCGCTGCAGGCTTGGCCGCTTGCACCGCCTCGGCATCCGGGCAGGGTGAGGTCACCAAGTTCGTTACTGGCCAAGCGATTGCGGCAACTGAAGCGAGCGGCTATTGCCGCCGCCAGGCCGGCGTCTACCCGAGCATTGCATCGGCGGGCGCTACGGCCAGTGGCGCACCAAAGGCGGAGTACTTCGGCTCAGGCAGCCTGGCTGCCAATGCGAAGGTTTCCGGGCAGGCCCAGGTCGACTTTTGTGGCTCTGGCCGAGCCACAGTCAGCGGCACCATGGACGGCGCCCCGGTGCGCACCGCCCGGCTGCGCCCGCCGCCCGCCAGGGCATATGCCTTTGGGGCTGCTGAGGGCTATGTCTACGAAATTGCCTATGGTCAGCCGGCCATTGCCAGGGCGACGGCGTACGGGACCACTTATGTGCTGGGCTACGGCCATGCGCTGGGGCAGGCAAGCGGGGTCGGTCGCCCATTGCTGGAGGCTGGCGGGCACGGGCATGGGGCGGGTCAGGCTGAGGCCTCCGGTCGCTTGCTCTATACCGCTTGCGGCCTGGGCCATGCCAAGGCCACGGCCACTGCATGGGCTGATGCGGCAGTCACGCGAGGCGGCGTACGCGAATTCGAGGGCTTTGGCTCGGCGAACGCTGCGGCCGACGCCAGGCTGACCCACGTCCAGATCTACCAATCGCAAACCGGACGTGCATCCGCGCATGCTTCCGGTACCGCCGTGCATACGGTTGGCGGGGCAGGGCACGCGCAGGCAAATGCCCTCGCAGTTGGCGATGGGGTGGTCATCGCAACCGGCGTAACCGGCAAACCTGCCAATGTCCATGCAACTGCACAGGGGCGCGTCCACTACCTGGCCGGTGCGGCAGGTCACGGCGTGGCGACCGCGCAGGGCCAGGGGCATGCCGTTGTCATCCAGACCCGCGCCTTCGGCCAGCCGGCCGCGGCCAATGCCCATGCTGCTGGATGGGGAGTGCGCATGGCTGGCGGCGACGGCCTGGCGCAGGGTAAGGCCACAGGCACTGAGCGCTGTAACCGCATTACTCATGGCGCCGCCAGAGCGCACGGGCAGGCAGCGGCGCGCTCCGGCGCTATCGCCCTTCTGATTGGCCCGCAAACCGCCCTCGCTACTGCCGAGGCCTGCGCTGATGCCCGTCGCGCGGTGGTCGGCAGCGGCCACGCCATTGCCGAAGCCAGTGCGACTGGAGCCAACCAGGTCAATGACCTGTCCCGCGCACCGGACTGCCGAACCCTGACGGTGGGCGCTTCGTCGCGCCTGCTGATTGTTGAGCAACAACCGCGGCTGATCACTGTGCTGTGCGAGGGGGTCGCATGACCACGTTTATCAAACAGCCCCGCGATGTCCTCGACTACGACGTCGACATGTACGACTGGTTTTCGGAGCTGCCCGGCGACGACATCCAGTCGGTAGACGTGGTGGTTTCCAGCCTGGCCGAGCCGGAGCCAACTCTGATGGTGGGGCCATCGCCGCACCCGCCGCTGGTGCTGATCGGTGTGCACCCGGTGCGCTTCAAGCTCTGGCTCGGCGGTGGCACCAACTACGTGGATTACGTGGTGACCTGTGTGGTGACCACCCAGCAGGACCGCCAGAAAGAAATCGAATTCAAGGTGAAGGTGCGCGATAGATGAGCAATTTCGAGAATTTCGTGCAGTGCCGGGTGGTGACGCCCTTCACAGCTGCCGCCACCGAAATCGGGCTGTTCGCGGCTGACGATCCGCACCGCTTGCCTGCCGAAGGCGGCGGCGTGGTGGTGCTGACTGACAGCCCCTACCGGCCGAGTATTCTGGAGGTGATCCGCTATGGCCGGCGCAGCGGTCTTGCTCTTTACGAGGTGAGCCGCGCCCAGGAGGGAACAGCGGCGCTTGACTGGACCGGTGTCGCGTTCTGCTACCAGGCATTGACTGCCGGTGAGTTGGAACAATTGATGAGTAAGAAGGCTGATGTCTCTGCCCTGGATGGGTTGCGCGAGGAGGCCGAGATCGCGTTGGCTGCAAAAGTCGATAAGATCACCGGCAAGGGCCTCTCTACCAACGACTACACCACTGCTGAGAAGAACAAGCTGGCCCACGCCAACCTGACGGCTCTGGTGGGGTTGGCTGGAGCAGCTGATCGCCTGCCGTACTTCACTGGTGCGGGGGCGTTGTCACTGGCCACGATCACTGCGGCTGCGAGGACATTTCTTGCCGCCACGAACGTAGCCGGTCAGCAGTCGGCCCTGGGCCTGTTTGCGGATGCTTCGGGGGTGATGACAAATGCCTCGGGCGCGCTGACTAATTGGGTGAGTCAGTTCCTGCGATCTGCGGATGCAGCTTCTGGCCGTAGTCAGATGGGGTTGGGGACGGCTGCATTACTTACGGCGGCCACCGACCGCTTGGATGCGACCCTGGGGAGGGCGGTGCGTATTGGGGATGTGGGAGTAGGGCAGCCCGTTCTGTACGCCGAAAATGTTGACGATGTGGGGACATTCTCGGCGTGGTACTACACCAGCAACTTGTGTACCGGCCTACCGGCTGGGTTTGAATCAGCTACCAAACAGGGCTACCTCTGGCACCAGCAGCACCCCAACCCACTATATGCCACCCAGTATTGGGTCAACTTACAGACCGAGCGGACGTTCCAACGCACCAAGTCAGCCGGCACTTGGCGTGCCTGGGTGGAAGTTTTCAACTCAGGCAACCAACTCTCCCTCGGCACTACCGTTGAATCTGCAAGGTCTGCGATGGGCATACGTCTTGGAGAATCATGGGCCGGAGACCTGAATACCTTACGGGATTCGGGTAGTTACATTATCGGCAGGAGTAGTTCAACAAATGTCCCTGATAATTTGGTGGGTGACCCTGCTGCCTTAGTGTTTGGGCACCAGAATCGCCCTGTACAATTACTACATAACCCTACAGGGTCCGGAGGGTTAACAATTAGGGCTTCCAGTGGGTGGGGGGGGCAACTCTCATGGACGGTTAAGCATCTTTATGACAACCGAAACATCCTTGGCCCTGTCTCTCATTCCGCTGGTGTACCTACGGGTGCAATCATTGAGAGCGGGAGTAATGCTAATGGGAGTTATTGGCGGTATGCAGGAGGTATGCAGATATGTACACATAAACTGAATGTCGAGTCAGGGGTTAATGTCCATAAAAATTGGGTGTACCCAGCCCCCTTTTCAGAAGATCCCAATGTATACGGTTCCACTGTGCAAGGGTCAACCACTGATCCTGCGAATATTGGATTTTCTGTTGTTTTTAATTCACATAGTAGTTTATATACTAAATTGGCATTTACCTCTCCTTCAAATGTAAGTTCTCATATTACCGCTATTGGCCGTTGGTACTAACGAGAGAATTATATGCACATCAAAATTTCCCCTGTCCGCATGGATGAAACCCTTAACGCATCCAAAGTTGGCGACGTTATTACACTCAACGGCCAACCTTTCGATTTCACCCAGCTTCCCGAAGGTGCAACCCTCCCTGCTGAGGCTATCGAGTCCGAGCACTTCACTGGCCCTATCGAGCGCATCAACGGCGAGTTGCACCTAACGCTGCGGCTGCCTCATGGCCCAAACCCGTCTCAGGCCGTGGCATTTCCCGAACCGATCCATGTAACGGAGGACGGGGATATTCCGCTACCGTTCGACCCTGAGCCAGAACCTGAAGTGCTTGAGGAATTGCTTGAAGAAGGAGGGCTGACAGCATGATTGACTGGAGCCAGGTGAAGACTGCAGAAGACAAAGCCAGGGTCGCAGCCGCCGCTGCCCGAGCGGCATGGAAGACCGAGCGAGCTGGCGCCGTTGCTGCAATCAAAGTAACCACCGCAGCAGGCAACGTTTTCGATGGCGACGAGACCAGTCAGGGCCGCATGGCCCGTGCAATCCTCGGGCTGCAATCGCCCGCTGCCGACGTGCAAACGGTGACCTGGGTGCTGGCCGACAATAATGTGATCGAGGCGAGCGCCGCCGAGCTGCAGGAGGCACTGACCCTGGCCGGTGCAGAACAGGCGCGGCTGTGGGTGGCTCATGGCGACTAAATTGGACCTCTATACGCCGAGCCACGGGCGCCGCCCCTACTGGCTTTCGCTGCTGCTGGCTGTCGATCAGCTGGCCAACGCGTTGCTGTGGGGCTATGTCGACGAAACGTTGAGCAGCCGGGCCTACCGCTGTAATTCGAAACGTCGCTGGGCGTTGGCGGAACGTGTAATCAACACGTTGTTCTGGTGGGATCGCCAAGGAAGCATTCGCCATTGTGAGCTGGCCTACTACGGAGAGCTGGTCAAAGAACACTCGCCACGAATATCCCGCATTTACAATCCTGAAGCCCCGCCAAGTGCGGGGTTTTCTGTTTCTGGGAGGCGCTCATGAAGCTCGCCTTTGCTGGCTTCCGCGGGGAGCTGCCCATCATCGATGAGCGCCTGCTGCCGGAACAGAACGCGCAGGTGGCCCGCAACGTCTACCTACGTCGGGGGACGCTGAAGCCCGAGCGGGCACCTGGTACGCTTGCCGGGCTGCCGAATGTGATCGCCCCGTCGTCCCTTTACCGCTACCCGAACGGCAACAATGGTGCTGGTTTCTGGATGATCTGGGGTAACGGCAAGCGTGTCCATACGGTGAAATCACCGCTCGCGGACGATGCCTGGGAGCGGGTGTATTGGACGGGTGATGGCGCGCCGAGGATGGGAGGCATCGCCGAGATCACTGGCGGCTCGCAGCCGTACCCGGCGCGTAGTTTTCGGCTGGGGGTTCCCGCGCCGGCCGGCACACCGGTGGCCTCGGCTCCGCCGGATCGTGTAGATGCAAGCGAGCATCCCCTCACGGCCGTGCAGACATCCTATGCGGTGACCTGCATTACCCGCTTCGGCGAGGAAGGGCCGCCCAGCCTGCCGAGTGAGCCGGTTCTTCGCTGGGACAGGGTCGACGATGCGCCGGCCGGCGGCGATGTAGTGCTGGCCCTGCCAGGCATTCCCAGTGGCGCCCACGATATCGTCACCAAGCGTATCTACCGGGCTGAGCTGGCTGGAGTGTTTCAGTACGTGGCTGACGTGCCTGCTGCGCAGGGCAGTTTCACCGACAGCGTGCTGAGCGAAGGGCTGGGTATGACCCTGCCTTCCACTGAGTGGGATATGCCAGATGATCGCCTGACCGGCCTTACATCTCTGCCAGGCGGTTTCATGGCCGGCTACTTCGGCAACACGCTGTGCTTCAGCGAAGCCTGGTATCCACATGCTTGGCCGGTGGCCTACCAGCTGGCGTTCAGCGAGGACATCGTCGGCATTGCAGCAGTGGCCGGCGGGCTGGTGGTGGCCACCAACGGTCGTCCGCACATGATCACTGGCTCGTCGCCGGCAGCCATGGCCGACATGCACCTGGACGAGGATCAGCCTTGTCTGTCCGGTCGCTCGCTGGTCGATATGGGAGCCTATGCCGTTTACGCCTCGCCCAATGGGCTGGTGGCAGTCGGCGGCGGCGAGGCCCAGTTGCTGACCGCGGATGTCATCTCCAAGGAGCAGTGGCTGGCGCTCAAGCCGCACACCATCCACGCCTACCGCTTCGATGGCCGTTATTTGGCGTTTTACGCAGGTGGTTGCTTCGCCTTCACGCCCGGTGAGGGTTTCGAGTTCTACGACATCACCGCCACCAGCGGCTGGTATGACCTGGACAATGACACGCTGTGCCTGATCCAGGGCAATCAGATCACCGCCTGGGGCAAGGGTGCGCAGCTAACCATGCGTTGGCGCTCCAAGGTGCACGAAATCCCGCCAGGCGCGGCGGGCTTCTCCTGCGCCAAGGTCATTGCTCGCCAGTATCCGGTGACGCTGCGCCTGTTCGCCGATGGTGAAACCGTGCTCGACCTGCCGGTGGAAAGTCGCAACCTGTTCCGCCTGCCAGCAGGCTACGCCGGGTGTCGCGACTGGGAAGTCGAGGTGGAAGGCACTCACGAAGTACAATCGGTACAGATCGCATCCTCGCCCAGCGAGATTGTTTGAATCGTTCTGCTTGCCGGGAGGCACCAGATGACGAAACGACGCAAGACCTTGCCGCCTCTGTCGGCCAAGGTTCCCGCTGAATTACGCCCGCTGATGGCGGCCATGACCGAGATCCTCGAAACCGGGGAGGGCGTGCGCGGCGACAAGCTCGACCGCAAGCTGACCTTGCGCGACCTGCTGGAGGGGGGCGTTGCCAAGCTGCGCGTGCCCGGCAATCCAGATGCAGGGGTGGTGCCGCCCAGCCAACTGGAAGATCGAACGGTTCCGCCAAGGCCGACCGGCTTTTCCGCCCTGGGTAGTTTCTTCGGCATGATCAACCTGTCCTGGGATCGCCCCCAGGAGCTGTATAACAACCACGCTTTGACCAACATCTACCGTGCCGAAGAAGACAACTTCGCCCTGGCGGAAGTGGTCGGCCGTGATGCGGGTGCGTTCTACAGCGACCTGGTGCGCAACGACGCCACGGTAGTTGATGACCCGTTGAACCTGCCAGGTTTCTATTACTGGATCACTTTCAGTTCCAGCTCTGAAGTCGAGGGGCCGCCGAATTCGCCAAATGGCATCCATGCTCAGCCGTTGCCGGATGCCAAGTACTTGCTGGCGCAACTCTCCGAGAAGTTAGGTGCATCGGAGCTGGAACAGACATTACGCAAGCGAATCGACCTGATTGATGCCCCGGCGTCGACAGCCGGTTCGGTAGCGGCGCGGGTGGAGGCCGAGCGCGAGGAGCGAATTGAACAGGCTGCAGCCCTGGCGCGGGAGATTGTCACGCTGTTCTCGCGATGGGAGAGCGCAAGTGCTGCCATTCAGCGGGTGGATGAGGCGCGTGCCAGCGGTGAAGAAGCGCTGGCGCGATCGATCCAGCAGGTGCAGACGGTGTCAGGCGAAAACGCTGCCACCATCAAGCAGCAAGCGGAATCCATCAATGGCCTTTCGGCACAGGCCACATTGACATTGGACGTGAATGGCCACGTCTCGGGTGTCGGAAGTTACAACGACGGCAGGAAGGCGAGCTTCGCGGTGCTGGCGGACGAATTCTGGATCGCCACGCCCGGTAAACCCGACTCCGCCGTCAAGCCATACATGCTGGTGGACGGTGTCAATTATATGGATGTGGCATTCATTCGCGAGGGATCGATTCAAGAAGGTCATCTCGGTCCGATCACCTTCGGCAAGATCCACGATGCCGCCGGCAATCCGGTTACCACCGTAGCCGGCAAGCTGCGTGCGGATATGCTGGATGTGGATAAGCTGCAAGTTGGGGATGGAAATATCAGCGGAGTGCTGAAATCGAACCAGGTGGATGTCCAGGGGCGCCCGCGCTGGATGCTCGATAAGAACGGCGGGATGACCCTTAACGGCTCGGGTGGTGGCGTCCGTATTGAGATTGGAGATATGGGCATCCGTATGTGGTACCCGAACGGCCGATTGATGGCTCGGATGGGACCGGGTTAATGGCTGCCGGAATTGAAATGTATGCCCCTAACGGCCAGCTGATCCTTGACGGCACAGGGCGGTACGCCCGGATAGTTGAAGTGTTTAACCCTTTTGACCTGGGCGTGCCTGGCGCTCGCGAGTACCCCGGGCTGGACCCTTCAACACTTGAATACATGGTCACTCAGGGCAACTCGCGAGTGCTGACCGTAACCAGAGCGGGGTCTCGCATTTCGTGGGCTTATGCCGACAGTTATGTGTGGTCAGAGTTTTCTGGCGTAGCTGCGAGAATTGTGGTGTTTGTACGATGATAGAAGCCTATAACGAGGCGGGATATAAAATCTTCGGAATCGACTTTGCAAACTTGTGCTTCTATGGCAAAGGTCGCTTAGCCGCAGATTACCATGGCGTTCCTGTACCCATGGCTGCAGGAGGATCATTCAACTTCTACCGCTCTTCTGGGCCGATGTACGAGCGCGAAGGGCGCATTCATGTGAACTCTGCTCCGGGTGCAGGGTGGCTGGAATATTGGAGCTTTGGACCCGTGAGCCCCGCCCCTTTTACGGGAGGCGTTGAGGTGTACAGCCCTGATGGGGAGCTTACGTTTAATACGGCCCGCCCGCTGCTGCGGGTTCGGGGTAGAGTCGACATCATGGAGGATAATTATATTGTTACTACCAAGCAGGGCATGCGCGCATACATGCCTTTTGATGTTCAGACTGAGTTCAGCGGAGAGGTTGCGTTTGCCATCGGTAACACTCGGGTATATGTGACCAGTCAGCAGTTTGTAAACCCACAGACTGGAGCGCGTTTCACTGACCAATATCGTGGTATTCGGGCCATGCACATGGAAGGGGGCGGGCTGTGGCGCTCCGCGCAGATAAACACCTCAGTGCACAGGTTCAGTGGCGGCCAGGGAAACTACAATTATTCGCCGAACGGTGAGGCCCCCTTAACCATGCTTGTTGCTGATGTGAGCGGACTCTGACGGACCAGTTGAGCCCAGCTACAAACTGAATCCCATAATCCTTGTCGGGAGACAACGATGCCTAAGCCCAACGAACGGGCCTTTCTTCAGCGTGTTCTGAAGGATCACGGCCCGGCCATTCTCTATTGCGAGACCCTGTTTCGCATCTCTCAAACCCTCGACGACCTGATCGATGGCGACAAGCCCATCAGTGGCGATGACGTCTATCGCGCCTTCTGGGAGGCGCTGATCGAGCTGCCGTCCAATCCTTTCTACCGCCAGAACGAGCCGTTCCTGCGACCACTGATGGCCGCTGCGATGCAGGACTGGCGTGACAGTGTGAGCCTGGAGCGCGCCGGCGATCACCACGGGCGCACCTTGGCGTTTGTGCTGCGCGACCAACTCACCGGCCTGGTGGTGCAGTGTGCCGGCATCGTCGGTGGCTTCGATTGGATGCAGGAGATAGGTGGCGAGGTTCGCCGGTATTTCCACGACGAGACACTGGCTGACTACCTGAGCGAATTCAAAACCGGGCATGGCGTGCCGGATGCGGCTCGCTTGCTGCTTCAATCAGGCAGTGCTGGAGAGCATCCATGAGCGGCGGTGGCGGTGGTGATAACAAGGTGAAGGACACGCCTGAACAGCGCTACGCGGCGCAGGTTGCGGCGGAGAAATGGAACTACAGCCAGTCAGCCCTGGCACCTCTAGAAAACCAGTACATGGCCAACGTCGAAGATATGGATTCGGCGGGACGCATGAGCTACATCCGCGGGGCGACCAACCAGGCCTCTATGGACAATTTGAGCCAGGGGTTGCAGCAGGTTGACAGCCAGCTTGGCCTGGCGGGAATCAACCCGAATAGCGGCCGCTGGACCGGCACGCAGGCAGACCTTGCCGAGCAAGGCGCTCAGCATGGCGGCGAGACAATGGGGCGTGCGCAGTTTCAGCAGGGTGCCGAAAAGGTCACGGGACTGCAAAACATCGTGGCCATGGGTTCAGGGCAATCCACCCAGGCCCAGTCCGGGCTCAACGATATCGCGGCGCAGTCAGCAGCCACCGCACGCAGCGACGCAGTGAATAGCTTCAATCGCAAGTCGGCGAATCTGCAGCTGCTGGGTGCTGCTGCAGGAGCGGCAACGAATTATGGCCTGAGCCAGTACGGGGGTTAACGATGGCAGGTGGAGGAGGGGGCGGCGGCCTAAGCCAAAAAATGGCAGCGGCTGCTCGACAGGCAGCTACTGCTCAGCAAGCAACAGCTGCAACAAGCGCCGGGCTGCATGTTGATCCAAACGCAGCCTTCAGGGGTGATCAAGGGGCCTCGAATGTGCTCGGTCAGCTGTACCGGGCACAGTGGGATGACTGGAAAACGCGCTTCAGTCCCTACATTGACAGGCTGACCGATCTGGCCTCGGACGAAACCTATGCCGCCGGACAGGGTGCGAATGCCGCGGCGGCGGTCAACACCAGCTACGCCAACACCACCCAAGGGTTGCAAATGCAACGCCAGGGCATGGGTGTCAACCTGACCCCTGCACAGCAGGCTGCTGAGACGCGGCAGCTCGCGCTGGGCCAGGCGGCCGACTCGTCCAGTGCCTACAACTCGGCCAAGATTTCCGCCCGCGATATGCAGGATCAAATCCTGGCGGGCGGCATGGGTCTTTCAAATCTTCCTACCACAGGGCAGGGCTAATTCATGAGCTACGGACTTCTCGGTCTCAAGAACCAGATGCAAGGTGAGGCGTTGCAGGGGCTGCAGGGCTACAGCCAGCAGCAACAGCAGAACAAAGCCCTCAATGATCAAATGGAGCAGCAGCAGAAGGCGCAGCGCAAGCAATCTCAGGTGGGGATGGCCACTTCGGGGGCGATGCTGGGCATGAGTGTTGGTGGTCCGGTAGGCGCAGCCATTGGCGGCGGCGTGGGTTTGCTGGTCGGCTCGTTCATGTAAAGGCCTGCGGGCCATCTCATATTGCCGGGAGGCAACATGTCGGGATTGGATACACGCGGAGCCTTTGACGGCTTCGTGCAAGGCTTCGGTCTGGTAGAGAATTTCAAGCAGCGCAAAGCGGACAACGCGCGCGCCGATCAACAGATGGCCATGCAGGAGCGTGGCCTTCAGATGCGCGAACAAGAATTCGCCGCGCAGCAGCAACAGCGCCAGAGCCAGCAGGATCAGCAGCAGATTGCGCAGTTCTACCAGGGCTGGTCCAGCGGCATTGAGGCGCCGATCACGCCGGAGCTGGAACAGGCGTTCGAGCGCAACAAACTGGCTGACCCTCGCCACCTGTTCAATCCCAAGACCGAGGCCGCTGTGCAGTACGCCGACAGGCTTGCGCAGGGTGAAGGTAGCCTGTTCAGTCAGCAGACAGTTGACGCCATGAATGACTTCTACGGGCCTCGCGTTTCCCGTGGTAGCGGCGGCAAGAAGCGTCTGGCCGGTATGTATCCGGGGCAAAAGGACGGCACTTTCGTATTCGAGCTGGAAGTTGAAGACGAACGGGGCGGTAAGCGCCTGGCACCAATGACTGTCAATCGTGGTACCGCCGACGAAGACGACGAGGTCGCCCAATACGAGATTGATCAGGCCATCGGCCCGGTGATGGGAGCCAAATCGCTGTACCAGGCGCTCGGGCAGAATCGCGACAAAATGCTGGGCTATCTGCAGGCGTCGGGCTATCTGCCCAAGACGGAAAGCTGGGAGCAAGTCGAAGGTCCGGATGGCGCCGTTCTGCAGCGCAATTCCCGCACCGGCGAAATGAAGAGCGTGATCGGACGCAAAAACGACGGCGCTGGCTCGGCAGCCTTCGCGCCCAGCAACGACGTGAAAACCCTCCAGTGGCTGATGAGCCCCCAAGGCGGAGGCCTCACCAATGACGAGGCGCGTGACGAACTGGTGCGTCTCAAGCGTGGCGGCGGCGAAGGCAGTATCAGTGCCGGGGATCGCTACCGTGTGACCTTCCTCACCAATCAAATCAAGGAAATCGATTCGCAGCTTGAGGCCTTCCCGGGTCCAGAAGCCGAGGCGGCCTTGCGTCAGCAGCGCGGGCAGCTGGTGCAGGCTAGGCAGGCGCTGGCTAGCGACCTTGGCTTGGCCGGCGTTCCCGCACAGCCGGAGCCGCAAGGCCAGCCCGCCCGGCAGGGACAGCCGAAGTCCCCGCAACAAGCCCCGCAACCTGGTCAGGTTGAAGATGGATTCCTATTCCTTGGCGGTGACCCTGCCGATCCTGAAAACTGGAGTAAGCAGTAATGGCCGGCCCTTGGGAGAAGTACCAGCAGCAACCTGCCGGTGATCAGCCGCAGACGAATCAGGCCGGGCCGTGGGCGAAGTATCAGGCTCCGGCGCGGGGCGAGATTGCGGCAAACGACGCACCTGAAGAGCAGGGCGGCATTCAGGCTTCCGACTTTGGTAAAGAGGTTGCTGGCGGCGCACTGGTGGGTACCGGCTCGGTAGTCAGCGGCTTCGGTGACCTGTTGACCACTGCAGGCAGTGCGATTGAGCAGGGCGCGCGCGCTGTGCTTCCGGATGGCGCGGTTGACGCACTGAAGAGCATTCCCGCGCCGAGCGATTTGCTGTTCCGCCCGGCAGGCCGACAAATCGAATCTGCCGGAAAGCGCATTCAAGACACCAAGTCCGCAGCTGCCAAACAGGCGGTTGAGGCCAGCACTCCACGAGGCGATGTGCTGGACCCGTCCAGCTGGAGCATGGGCGACAACCCGAGCCTGGCGGGCTATGGCCTGCAGGCTTCCAACCTGATCGGTCAGTTCGTGCCGCAAGCTGCCGGTTTGGCGATCCCGGGCGGGCAGGCTCGCATGGCGGGTATGGCTGGCATTGGTGGCCTGCAAGCCGGCGGCGCGGCAGGCAACGAAGTGGAGCAGCGGCTTGCCGCCATGCCTGACGCTGAGCTACAGCAAACGTCGGAGCTGTATCGGGAGCTGCGCATTAACGGCATGGCAGAGGCGGATGCACGTGCCCAGATTGCCGCGACGGCGCGTGCGGCCTCGTTCCAGGGGGCGGCCCCGGTCGGCGCTGCAGGCGGCGCGCTGACTAACTACGCGCTTGGCCCGCTGCAAAGCAGGATCGGCGGCGGCATTGGTCAGCGCCTCGCTGGCGGCGTTCTGCTGAATGCGCCGGCTGAAGGCGCGCAAGAGGTGAGCGAGACTGTTGCAGCCCGCGCCGTGACGAACAAGGCGATTGGCGAGCAGCGCGACCTGACCGAAGACACCTTTGCCGATGCCGTGCTGGGCGCCATGGGCGGTGCTGGTCATGCGTCGCTGGGCGCAGCTCTGGGTCGCCCGCAATCGTCCATACGCACAGACGCCGCGCCCAACGCTGACGCCGCTCCCGACGCCACCTTCGATAGCACGCCAGAGCCTGCCGCGCTTCCGGCACCCGGCCTGCAAGCCCTGCCGTCACCCGATCAAACCTTCTATGCCGACAGCCAAGGTAACGTCCAGGATGTGGGACCTGTGCGTAATGTCGACGGCGAGATGCAGCCGGATCCGCAGAGTCGGCAATGGGTCAACCCGGCGAATGATCCCGAGCGGATGGCGGGTGGCCCCGGAATGGACCAGCAGACCGCGCGCGGAGCGCATGCGCCGCTGGTGGGCGATTTCCAGCATGGCAGCCGTCAGGGGGTAGCCGAAACAGCAGCGCTGCGGGGCCAGACCCTTGAAGGCGAGCTGCTGCGTGCCGCACTACCGGCGCCCGACGCGATTGTGGTCGATGGAGAAGGCAATGCCCAGCGTGGCGCTACTGCCCCGCAAGTGTTCGAACGGAACGGGCCTGGCGGTCGCGGTATGGACCAGCAGGCCCCGACCGCGACGCGCGGCGCGAGTGACTTCGAATACATCAACCGGGCGAATGGTGAACCCTTCCAGGCCCACGGCTCGGCACGGGCGAGCAAGGCATTTCGTGAGGCCAAGAAGGCTGGCCGCAATCCCACGATTGCCAAGGTCGACGGCGGCTTTGCCGTGCGGGTGCCGACTGACCCCAAGAGCTACCAGATGCGCCCGATTGACGTGGCCGCGCATGAAGCCGCCACCTCGCCGAACAATGATCTTCCGGCGCCGACACCGGCACAGATCGAGGCCGGCAACTACAAGAAGGGCCGCGTTCGCGTCCAAGGGCTGGAGATTTCCATCGAGAGCCCGAAGGGCTCCGAGCGCAGCGGTACCGACCCGGACGGCAATCAGTGGCGCCACACGATGAGCGACCACTATGGGTACATCAAGCGCACCAAAGCGGCCGACGGCGAACAGCTTGACGTGTATGTCGGCCCACAGCAGGACAGCCAACAGGTGTTCATTGTTGACCAGGTCAACCAGCAGGATGGCAACTTCGACGAACACAAAGTCATGCTGGGCTACCCGGACCAGGCCACGGCCGTGATGGCCTACCGCGCGAATTTTGACGAGAACTGGACAGTTGGCGCCGTTACGGCAATGCCGGTTACTGAGTTCAAAGAGTGGCTGAAAGAGGGCGATTTGACCCAGCCAGTTCGGAATGACGGGTTGAGCGAAAAGGAGACGCAGGCTGGCTACACAGCCTACGCGGACTCTTTCCGCAAGACGGTGATTGATGAGTACGTGGCCGACGGCGTGGCCCTGGACGTGGCTGAGCGCCTGGCCAGCAAACCACGCTTCTCCGCGCCCATCGACGCCACCACCGGGTTGTTCGAGGGCCGGCGCGAGGGCGAGGACGGCAGTACAGATACCGAGCGCGCCATTGGTAGGGCCATTGAGCATGTGGCCGCCACCGACGGTGAGGCGTATTGGGTAAGCGCGGACATCGCCAACCTGGGCGGGCTGAACGCACATTTCAACAACGTGGCCCGGGATGCCAACAAGCACTACCGTGCCCTGGCGGACATCGTGCGCAAGGAACTTGGCAAAGCTGGCCAAGTCGAGGGCTTCCGCACCGGTGGCGACGAGTTCGGCGCGCTGGTGATCGGCGGCGAGCGGGCGGTCATCGATTCGGCACTGGAGCGTGCGCGCAAGGCTGCGGCGGCCTATACGCGGCGCGAGGGTCTGGACAAGATCGTCCATCCGAAGCATCCTGAAGACGAGTCCAAGCGGGGCGTGGGGCTGCACCTGGGGGTTGCTCAGATCGCTCCTATCGGTTCTCCGTCCAACATCATGGCTCTCGCTGATAAGGCGATGGATCAGAGCAAGAAAGGTACTGAGCATGTCAGCGGAATCCAGGCTGCAACGAGCGATCGAGCACTTCGGGACCAGCGACCCAGTGGAACTGGAGAAGCGCCAGAACGAACTGCAGGTTCGTCACGAGCAAGCGCTTCAGGAGATGGCCGCACGCCGTCAGGCGAAGCGCGCCCAGCAGCAGCCGACCGAGTAAGCAACACCCCTTCCCAAGAGCGGGCCAAGCGTAAGGGCCAGCGCCGCGCCATTGACCGCGATCGTGACTCGGTGGTCCAGGCGACCATTCGCCTCGGCGGCATTACGACTCAGTGGCGCCAGGACACCACCGGCGAGCCCAAGGGCAACAAGCATATACCTGGCGTCGGCGCTCTCTGGAGCGACAACACCGGCACGAGTCTCGATGATATGGCGTCGCTGCTGGATCAGCACGGTTACCTTCCCGCAGGCGAAATGGACCGCGACGGCGGCGTAAGCTGGCTCCAAGAAGCATTGCGCGATGAGCTGTCCGGCAGGAAGACGCACTACGCGCCGGACTCGGCCAGCCAGCTTGAGCAGTACGAACAGGAAATGCTCGACCGTATTAACGAGCAGATTGCGGCCGAGCGTGATATGCGCGAAGCTGAATACGCGCGTATCGAAGCCGAGTACGGTCCTGAAGCTGCAGCCGATGCGCGTTCGTTTGACGAGATGGCCATCGCTCGCAGCGAGCAACTTGACGGAGCCTTGGAAGATGCCCAAACAAAGCAAGACACCTACGTCGACGGAGAGCCCCTCGATGAATCCGCAGCCGCCCGCCGTGATGACGAAATTCGGCAAGCTGATGAGCGAGAAGATCGCGCTGCAAGAGAAGATGCTGGCACGCCGTTCAAGCTCGAGCAGCAAAGCGAACAAGGACTGAAAGAGCAGGCGGAGCGCAACGCTGCCGCCGAGAAAGCTCAAGCTGAAGAGGCGCGCCTGGCCGAGCAGAAGGCCCAGGCCGACCGCGACCGCAATGACTTCACCCTGACCGGCTCCGACCGGGTATCCGATGTTGCGGCCGCACGCGGCCAGAACGATATGTTCGGCGCGCAACCTGCCACTCCAGCCACTCCAGCCACTCCAGCCACTCCAGCCAGCAAGGCGAAAGAGCAGGCCGCGAAGCTTGCTAAGAAGCCAGCCCCCAAGAAGCCAGAGACTGAGAAGGCCCCCGCCAAGAAGGCGAGCCCTGCCGACGATAAAGGCAAGCCCAAGGCCCAGAAAGTGACCATCGAGGACGCAGGCGAGAAGCTTGGCGGTGCCCGCAAGGACGAGCTAAGGACGGTTCGCGAGCGGCTAGATGATATGGACGATGCAGCCATTGCCGGCAGTACGCTTAGCCAGCTCTGGCCCAAGGACGAAGTTGATCGGATCCAAGATCCATTCAATGCCGCCGCCTATTACGTTGTGCGCAGCTACATTCCGGCCAAGCCGCGTGTTGCGTACAAGGTCAAGCGCTGGGTCGAGAAGGTCAAAGCCGCTCGCGACATTCTGGATACGCTCGGCAGGCTGGGCGCGGATGCAACCGTCAACAAGATGCGCGAGTTCAGCCCATCGCTGAATCTGGTCGCCGATCAGATCGAGCTGCTGACTGCCGTGGATCGCGGACAGTGGGGCCGGATTGGCGAGGTAAGGCGCGCTACTGGCCGCTACAACAAAGACGGCGAAATGGTCCCGGGCTCTTGGGTCGAGGTGAAGATCGACGGGCGCGGCGCTTCTTTCTACGGGCATGAGTCGGTAACCAGCGCGCTGCCTGAGATCAAGGAGGCCCTGGAGCAGAAAGAGGCTCCAGAGAAGAAGATGAAGTTTGCCATCTACTACAGCAAGAGCAGTGGAGCGGCATACATCACAAAGGATGGCGACAAGGAGCGCCGTCAGCTGAAGTCATTCCCGGACACCACGGCAGCCCGCAAATACCTGGATGAGCATCATGATGATTTGGTCGCCGCATGGGATGCGGTGAAGAACAGGGACAACGTGACCAAGGCGGATATGCGCCGGGACAGCAACGACGAGCGCGTGGGTCGCGACTACCGCAACGGCGAGGACGTAACGCCGGATCAGTTCCTTGAGGCCTTTGGGTTTAGGGGGGTCGAGTTCGGCAACTGGGTGAAGCAGGGGGCTGGCGGAAGGGAGCGTCAAGGAATTCTCAATGATGCTTACGATGCTTTCATGGACCTCGCCAGCGTTGTTGGTGTCCCGCCGAAAGCGTTGAGCCTGGACGGCAAGCTTGGCATCGGCTTTGGCTCGCGCGGTCGCGGCAGTGCCTCGGCCCACTATGAGCCCGGCACAACCGTCATCAACATGACCAAGACCAAGGGCGCAGGAAGCCTGGCGCACGAATGGTTTCATGCCCTGGACAACTACTTCGCCGGCAAGCGTGATGCAGCAGAAGCCGGGACGGTGCGCGAAGGGGCGTATATCACCTATCGTCCGGAGCCGATGCTGGTCAACAAGCGCTACCCGTCGCAGCGCATGACCCGCGCCAAGCTGAATATGTACCAGGTCAGCCATCCGGGCGCAGCGCTTTATGCCGAAGAAAACTGGTCGCCAGATCCCAGTCACCCCAAAGGCGTGAGGCAGCAGGTTGAGAAGGCGTTTGCCGAGCTGGTGGAGACGCTTGACCGTTCACCAATGACTCAGCGCGCTGCTGTGCTGGACAAGGGGACTGCGGACGGCTACTGGTCACGCATCATCGAGCGCGGTGCACGATCGTTCGAGACGTATGTGATTGCCCGCCTGGCTGACCAGGGCGCCCGCAATGACTACCTGGCAAACGTGCAGACGCTTGAGCAGTTCGTACGCGACCCTGGCCGCTATCCGTACCTGACCCCGGGCGAGCAAGGCCCTGTCAATGAGGCGTTCGACAAGCTGTTCACCGCCATAGAAACCCGCGAGACGGACAGCGGCGTGCAGATGTATCGCCTCGAGGACGGCGCTCTGTCTTCGGCTCGTGAAATACGGGACGCTCTAGCTCAATTGCCCGAGCTGGCCAGCGTCACGGTGGTTCAGTCATTCGAGGATCTGCCTGCGCCAGTGCGTGCCCGTGCTGAGCGCGATGGTGTTTCCCCAGGCGATGTGCGTGGGGTGTTCCGCGAGGACGCCCAGTATCTGGTCGCCGACAATCAGTCGAGCCTGGAAGACGCCATCCGCACGGCCGTGCATGAAATGGTCGGTCACCGTGGCATTCATGGCCTGCTGGGCAGCGAACTCAACGCAACCATGGAGCGCATCTATTCGAGCGAAATGACCCGCGCAACGGGCCGCAAGCGCATCGATCAGATCCGCGAGCATTACGCCAAGGTGCTCAAGGGCAAAACGCCCGAGCAGCAGCGCTTGATGATTGCCGAAGAGATCGTGGCGCACCTGGCCGAAGAGGGTGACCGCCCCACGGTACTGCAGCGCGTCGCCTCCAAGATCCGCGAGCTGCTGCGCAAGCTGTTCCCCCGGGTGGCATGGACGTACACCGACGTGCTGGCCCTGATTGGCCAGTCGAGGGACTGGCTGCGCCGCAACAATGCCGCCGTCGAGGCGAGCGAGAACGAGCAGCTGTATAGCTTGCGCTCCAGTCGGCCGCACACCTCTGAGGCGTTCAGCGACCTCACCGCCAAGCAGAAGGAAGCGCTGGGCAAGATTGCGCCGCTCACGCCACAGCAACGCGCCATCGACTGGTTCCGCCAGCAATCTGACCGGGCGTTGTTGAAGATCCGCCAAGGTCTGGTTGATCGCTTTGCCGCGCTGCGCGACCTGGATGAGGCCGCACACGGCAAGGACATCCTGAGCACTGACATTACGAGCAGCTCTTGGGTGCTTGCGCGCATGTCGTCCGCGGCGAGTGGTGCGCTGCACGCCATGCTCAACAACGGCCGGATCTTCCTGGACCAGCAACAGAAGGTGATCGACATCCAGCCCGGCACGGCAATGGGTCTGGGGTCAACCCTGGCGCGCCTTGGGACGGCGGCCGAAATTGAGCGATTCATGGGCTGGATTGCTGGCAACCGCTCCGCCAAGCTGGCCGCCGAAGGACGGGAAAACCTTTTCGATGCGGCGGAAATCGATGCATTGCGCACGCTCAACCGTGGCACGACCGAAGGCGGAAAGGATCGCGGCACCCTGTACGACGAGGTGTTCGCCGAGTTCCAGCAGTACCGCGACGACGTGCTGGCCATCGCCGAGCAGACCGGCATCATCACGCCGGAAAACCGTGCTATGTGGCGCGACGAGTTCTATGTTCCGTTCTACCGCGTGATGGATGACGATGGCCCGACCGGCCCAATGGCATCCAAGGGGCTGGGCCGCCAGGAGGCCTACAAGAAGCTCAAGGGCGGCAAGCAGAACCTGAACGATCTGCTGCAGAACACCCTGCTGAACTTCAACCACCTGCTGACCGCGAGCCTGAAGAATCAGGCGGCTGCGCAGGCAATCACCAATGCCGAGCAACTGGGCATCGCGCAGCCGGTGAGCGAATCGGCACGCGACAAGAAGGCCAGCACCTTCGTGCTCAAGGATGGCGTAAAGCAGTGGTACAACATCGACGATCCGCTGGTGTTCGAGGCGCTGAGCTCGCTCGGCGATGCCGGGCTGAACAATGCCGCCGTGCGCGCCATGAGCTTCTTCAAGCGCCTATTCACCAACATGACCACGATCACGCCGCAGTTCATCATCGCCAACTTGCTGCGCGACTCGATGTCGGCCACGGCAACGTCACCGGTGAGCAAGAACTTCCTGAAGAACATCGCCGTGGGCGGCAAGGACTGGACCGACGCACGCAAGCGGGCGCGAATGCTCGCCAGTGGCGGCGCATTCAGTTTCGGCCACATCTACAGCAATGATCCGGAGGAGGTGAAGGCGCACCTGACGCGCAACCTGCGCAGCGCCAAGCTGATCGACGGGCCGAAGCTGGTACCGCAAGCGCTCAAGGCGGGCTGGGATGCCTGGAACGCCTTCGCCAACACGGCAGAAAACACCAACCGTGCGGCGATCTTCGGGCAGAACGAGCAGGACAAGGGAAAGCTGGCCGCCGCCTTCGAGGCGCGCGACCTGATGGACTTCTCGATGCATGGTGCCTGGCCGGCGGTGCGGTTCCTGATTCGCGTGGTTCCGTTCCTCAATGCGCGCCTGCAAGGCTTGGACAAGCTGTACCGCGCCGGGGTTAAGCCCTCGCTACTGACCGCGTTCGGTAAGGGCGATGACGCGGACAAGCAGGCAGCCAAGCGTTTCATGGTGGTGACCACGGCGCTGTCGCTAGCGAGCATGGCGCTCATGCTGGTCAATAACGACGACGAGGAATATCGCAAGCTGGAAGAATGGCAGAAGGACACCTATTGGTTCGTCCGCCTGGGCGGCAAGGCCTTCTTCATTCCCAAGCCGTTCGAAGTCGGGGCTATCGCTACCATGACCGAGCGACTGCTGCAGCAGGCCATTGACGACAAGGCCACTGGCAAGCTGTTCGCCCAGCGCCTTGGCCACACGCTGACCCAGACCTTTTCGTTCTCGCCGGTACCGCACATGTTCCAGCCGGTGCTGGACGTGTATTCAAACGTGGACGCCTTTACGGGCAGGCCGATTGAGTCGGCCGGCATGGAGCGATTGAGCAAGGGGCTGCGCGCGCGGACCAACACCACGGTGGTGGGCAAGGCTGCATCGGCTGCCACTCGCGTATTCGGTGACGAATTCCCGCTTGCGGTATCGCCGATCCAGGCTGATCACTTGATTGCCGGTTACCTCGGCCAGGTCGGGGCCTGGGGCGCGGGTCTGGTCGATACGTTCTGGCGGTCGGCAAAGGGCGAAAGCCAGCCGGCGAAGCACTGGCATGAGTACCAACCGATCCGTCGTTTCTATCGCGACCTGGATACGCCAGCCGCCTACACCCGTTACAGCACACTCTTTTATGAAGGGCTGCGCGAGGCGGGGCAGGCCTACGCTGACGTGAAGGAGCTGCAGGAGTTGGGCCGCATGGAGGAGGCGCGTAAGGTTATCGGCGAGAAGCGCGACGTGCTGGGCATGCGCAAGCAGCTCAACCAGGCACAGCGCCGGCTGTCTGCGATCAACGCGAGGATGGACTCCGTTCGGCTGAGCGAGCTCGATGCCGATGCCAAGCGCCGGGAGCTGGATCGTCTGCTGGTGGTGAAGAACCGATTGACCGAAGCTGCGGGCAGGCAGATTGAGGAGCTGCGCGCCAGGCGCTGATCAGCGCCGCTTGGACTGGCCGGCATATAAGCCGGTCAGCACCAGGGCACCGAAAAGCAGGGCGGGCACGTTGATCAGTAGGCCAATGAGCATGAAGAACAACGGTATGCCCACCAGGCTTACAGTCAGCCAGCCGCCGGTTGTTTGCCAGTGGCGTGGCATCTGGGTCATGACCAGGCCGCCAAGGACCAGGAAGCCGAGTATCCCGCCGATAAGGGTTTGATAATCCATAGGAGGGAAGATACCGAGTGGCTGGATGGACTGCGAGGGCCGCTGACTACTCTGAGGCGCGGAGGTGGCCGGCCTTCTTGAGGGCGTCGGCCAGTTCGCTGGCGAGGCTTGAGGCGAACACTTCATCGGTTACGTTAAGCAGGCCTTGACCTGACACGCGCGCCCCACCAATCCAGGCCTTTTGAAGTGTCGCGGTATCGATGAGCACGATGTCGAAACCCTGCTGTCGCGAGTACGAGTAAGTAGAGAAGGTGCTGCTGTTCGCGCTCGCAGAGTTGCCGTAGACGTTGACGGTGCCAAATGACTGGCTGCCAATGTACTGGCTTGAGCTGGACTCGCCGCCAATGATGATGGACAGGTATCCATCCACGCTACGCGAGCGAAGCGTCTCGGATATCTGTTCGTTTGTGTATGTGCGAGTCGGAGAAAACAACTCGAGCGACGTAGCGCATCGAACGCTTGGAGAGGACAGCGCTTTGCAGACCTCGGAGGTGATTAGCTGCTGAGTCTCGAAGTTGCCGCCAGAGTGCACGACAAGGTTTCTGAATTCGGTGCCCTTGAATGAGGGGTCGCTAAAGCTTGTCATTTTGGTATTGGCGCAGCCGGCCAGAACCATGACGGCAATGAGGCCGAATATTCCTTTTTGCATGTGAGGCTCCTTGTTTGATGGCCTCGCGATACTACAACAGGATAGGGATTTTGATATGCCCAGAACGGGCGAGAAGGGGCGAAAATCGTTTCCGCAACTGGAAAGACGACCCGCGTGGAATGCGGCCTGCAGAGCAGCGAAAATGCGTTGATTGCGGAAACGAATATCGCTGTAAGCCGCATGGTTACTGGTTTCATCGGTAGACTTGAAAACCGCCGACGGGCAACTGTCCTAGAGTTCGAATCTCTACGCTTCCGCCATATAAGTGCTTGATTTCACTGGGGTTTAGACCGAGCCAACCCTGAAAAAGGGGCGATTTGGGAACACTTTGGGAATATCAGGCAAAAGAAAGGGGCCTTTACGGCCCCTTTTTCATTTTTCAACCGAGCTTTAGCGCCTGGTTGAGCAGGCTCACGACATCCGGGCCGTCTTCGTTGATCCCACTTCGCGTTGTACTGCTCAGCATCTGACTGGCGAATGTATGCCGTCAGGTGCTCGGTCCGCGCTGTCGTACGCCAGCTTTCTTCAACTGGCTGATCCACCAGCCGTGCGTAGTGCGTCGGATGTTCGATACGGCTCGCCGGTGGCCCAACACGAAGCGCACCACTTGGGCCCGGTTGTCGCGGTCAATCACCTCGATGCGTTCGGCTTTCGAGTGCTGGTGTGCTGTACTTGCAATCCGGCCTGACTTTCAAGCGCAACATGTTGGTTCGGACGTTCAACCCGCACAAACGACCAGCGTGCTGAGCATGTAGTATTCCCTCGTCAGCATTCTCTCAAGGTCATCGGCGTGGAAGGGCAACTGGGTTTCGTGCTGACGCGGCACTGGCGCGACACGTCTGCGGGCATCGAGGTCGAGTTCTGGCTGGCGACCGATAACGGTCCCTGTCGTGTACGTGTTCCCGTGCAGCCAGCGGTGGCCTTTGTGCCGGCCGAACAGCGCGAGCGCGCCGAGCAACTGCTGTACGGCGAGCCGGATGCCGAGCTGCGCGAGCTCGGGCTGTGCGATTTCCGCCATCGTGCGATGCTCGGACTCTACTGCCGTCAGTACCGCCACCTGCTGAGTCTGGAAAAGGCGCTGCGGGCCGCAGGCGTGGACGTCTACGAGGCCGACATCCGTCCGCCCGAGCGTTTCCTCATGGAGCGCTTCATCACTGCGCCGGTGTGCTTCAGCGGCACGCTGGGCGACGACGGTCTGCTGCGGGATGCCCAACTGCGTTCCGTGTCGGACTATCGACCGCGCTTGCGGCTGGTCTCCCTCGATATCGAGACCAACAGCCGGGGCGACCTCTATTCCATCGCCTTGGAGGGCTGCGGCCAGCGCCAGGTGTACATGCTCGGCCCGGCCAATGGCGACGCGACCGCGCTGGATTTCGACCTGGAGTATTGCGACAGCCGCGCGAAACTGCTGGAGCGACTCAACGACTGGCTGGCGCGCCATGATCCGGATGCCATCATCGGCTGGAACCTCGTGCAGTTTGACCTGCGGGTGCTGCGCGATCACTCCCAGCGCCTGAAGGTGCCGCTGCGCCTGGGGCGCGGTGGCGAGGAGATGGGTTGGCGCGAACATGGCAGTCGCAACAGCCATTTCTTCGCCGAGGCCGCCGGGCGGCTGATTATCGACGGCATCGAGGCGCTGCGTTCGGCGACCTGGAACTTCCCCTCGTTCAGCCTGGAGAACGTGGCGCAGACGCTGCTGGGGGAGGGCAAGGCGATCGACAACCCCTACCAGCGCATGGCGGAGATCGATCGCCGCTTCGCTGAGGACAAGCCGGCACTGGCGCACTACAACCTCAAGGACTGCGAGCTGGTGACGCGCATCTTCGCGAAGACCGAGTTGCTGACGTTCCTGCTGGAACGGGCCACGGTCACCGGCCTGGCGGCCGACCGCAGCGGCGGTTCGGTGGCGGCCTTCACCCATCTCTACCTGCCGTTGATGCACCGCCAGGGTTTCGTCGCGCCCAACCTCGGCGAGCGCCTGCCGGAAACCAGCCCCGGTGGTTTCGTCATGGATTCGCGCCCGGGCCTCTACGAGTCGGTGTTGGTGCTGGACTACAAGAGCCTGTACCCGTCGATCATCCGCACTTTCCTGATCGACCCGGTCGGCCTGATCGAGGGGTTGCGCCAGCCCGATGACGCGCACTCGGTGCCGGGTTTCCGCGGCGCGCGCTTCTCGCGCACCCGGCACAGCTTGCCAGCGATCGTCGCGCGTGTCTGGGAAGGCCGTGACGTGGCCAAGCGCGACGGCAACAAACCCCTGGCGCAGGCATTGAAGATCATCATGAACGCCTTCTACGGCGTGCTCGGTTCGAGCGGCTGCCGCTTTTTCGACCCGCGCTTGGCATCCTCGATCACCCTTCGCGGACACGAGATCATGCGACGTACCCGCGAGTTGATCGAGGCGCGCGGCTACCAGGTGATCTACGGCGACACCGACTCCACCTTCGTCTGGCTCGGGAGCGGGCACGCGGAGGACGCGGCGGGCCGCATCGGCCGCGAGCTGGTGCTGCAGGTCAACCAGTGGTGGCGCGACCATCTGGCTACCGAGTTCAGCCTCGACAGTGCCCTCGAACTGCAGTACGAGACCCATTACCGACGCTTCCTGATGCCCACCATCCGCGGCGCCGAGGAGGGCAGCAAGAAGCGCTACGCCGGACTGGTGCAGCGCGCCGACGGCAGCGAGGAGATGGTTTTCAAGGGCCTGGAAACCGTGCGTACCGACTGGTCGCCGCTGGCCCGGCAGTTCCAGCAGGAGCTCTACCAACGCATCTTCAGGCGACAATCCTTCGAGGATTACGTGCGTGACTACGTGCGCAGCACCCTGGCGGGCGAGTTGGATGAGCTGCTGGTCTACCGCAAGCGCCTGCGCCGGCGCCTGGAGGACTACGAGCGCAACGTGCCGCCCCATGTGAAGGCGGCGAGGCTGGCCGATGAGTTCAACGCCCGCCAGGGACGCCCACTGCAGTACCAGCGCGGTGGCTGGATCAGCTACGTGATCACCGTTACCGGCCCCGAGCCCCTGGAGAATCGCCAGGCGCCAATCGATTATGACCACTACGTGATGCGCCAGCTCAAGCCGGTGGCCGACGCCATCCTGCCCTTCGTACACAGCGACTTCCAGCGCCTAGTGGACGGGCAGATGGATCTGTTCTGAAGCGAAGGCCTTCCCAGATAGAAACACCCATGCGGCGCTTGCGCGCGGCATAGGTTAGCGCGCAGGTAATGCATGGCTGGAGTGATGGTGACGATGCCAGCAGCGTGGGGCCCCTCTTTCTTTCTAGCCGTATGCCCCGCAACGCAGGCGTAGGCGGGCTACTGCCTGGATCGCACCGTATGGCCAGGTCTTTGAACTGTTCAACAGTTGCATACCTCGAAACCAGACAGCGACAGGTCGCGTTTAAGCGTTTCGCTTGGATCAGCAGTTCAAAGTTAGTAGCTGTGAGCCAGCTGTTGCACTTAAAGGAGATTAGTGCTGGCAAGTGCAATACGGTGTACTGACTCCAGAAGCCAAGAACCTCGTAGCGGTTTCCCGGTCATTTTTGAGGACTTAGCCATGTCTGATGCCGTGATTTATTTCTGGATAGCTGTAGCCGCGATCATCCTGCTGCTGGATTTGTGGGTGATGGTCAGTATTTTTCGCAGTGATAAGACGGTAGGTGTCAAGGCAGCTTGGGCAATTGGATTGATCATCTTTCCCGTGCTGGGGCTTATCGTTTGGGGCGTGGCAGGGCCGAGAGGGGTCAAACAAGGTCCCAGTTCTCCCGAGCACAGTAAGGGATAAGCAAGCCGCCACGTTTTGGTCGCGTCATCGTCTTCAAGGCGATACTGCGGTATTTAAGGCACCGAGGCGCTGGCGATTCTTGAAATCACTAAGCAACGGGGTGCTTTATGAGCAGCTTGACCGTTAGCGATTATTTCATCGAACGCCTCTATCAGTGGGGCGTTCGCCGTATTTACGGCTATCCGGGAGATGGCATCAATGGTGTGTTCGGCGCCTTGAACCGGGCCGATGGAAAAATCCGCTTCATCCAGGCGCGCCATGAAGAAATGGCGGCGTTCATGGCATCAGCTGAAGCCAAGTTTGGTGGAGGGCTGGGGGTCTGCATCGCGACATCAGGACCCGGTGCTACGCACTTGCTCACGGGACTCTACGATGCCCGTCTTGATCACATGCCCGTGCTGGCAATTTGTGGGCAACAGGCACGCACCGCGTTGGGTTCTCATTACCAGCAAGAGATTGATCTGGCGTCTATGTTCAAGGACGTCGCTGGCGCCTTCGTGCAGCAAGCCGCAGCCCCTGCGCAGGTTCGTCATTTGATCGACCGCGGGATACGCACGGCACTGGCCGAGCGCAAGGTGGCGGTGATCATCCTGCCCAATGATTTGCAGGACGAAGCTTACAGTGAACCACCGCGTGCCCATGGTGCGGTGCATTCCGGTATCGGTTATGCGCGTCCCAGACTATTGCCCCACGATGAGGATCTGCGCCACGCCGCCGAGGTGCTTAATGCAGGTAACAAGGTAGCCATTCTGGTCGGTGCCGGTGCACTGGGGGCTGCTGATGAGGTTATCGCCGTGGCGGAAAGGCTCGGTGCCGGTGCGGCCAAGGCGCTGCTCGGCAAAGCGGCACTGCCGGATGACCTGCCTTGGGTCACCGGTTCGATCGGCCTGCTCGGCACCGAGGCCAGCTATAAGTTGATGACCGAATGCGACACGCTGCTGATGATCGGCTCAGGCTTCCCTTACGCCGAATTCCTGCCTGAGGAGGGTAAGGCCCGCGGCGTACAGATTGATATCAAGGCGGACATGCTGAGCATTCGCTACCCCATGGATGTGAATCTGCACGGCGATGCTGGGGAGACGCTACGCGCCTTGCTGCCGCTGCTGATGGAGAAGGCTGATCGCAGTTGGCGCCGACAGGTCGAGGAATGGCGCGGCTCATGGGATAAGACGCTGGAAGAGCGGGCCATGGCCAGTGCTGATCCTATCAATCCACAGCGCGTGGCCAGCGAGCTGTCGCCCCGTCTGCCCGATGACGCCATCATTACCTGTGATTCTGGCTCCTGCGCCAACTGGTTCGCCCGCGACATCAAGATCCGCCGCGGTATGATGTGTTCGCTTTCGGGCGGGCTGGCCTCGATGGGGGCGGCGGTGCCCTATGCGATTGCCGCCAAGTTTGTCCACCCAGACCGTCCGGTTGTGGCGCTGGTCGGTGACGGTGCCATGCAAATGAGTAATCTGGCCGAATTGATTACTGTGGCCAAGTACTGGAGGGAATGGCAGAACCCACAGTGGATCTGCTGCGTATTCAACAACGAAGACCTCAACCAGGTGACCTGGGAGCAGCGGGTGATGCAGGGCGATCCGAAGTTTGAGGCCTCGCAGAACATCCCTGATGTTCCCTATCACCGCTTCGCCGAATCCATCGGGCTTCGGGGTATCTACGTCGACCGCGAGGACGCAGTAGCCGGCGCCTGGGACGAGGCGCTGGCTGCCGACCGGCCAGTGGTGATCGAATTCAAAACCGACCCGGACGTACCTCCGTTGCCTTCGCACATCACGCTGGAACAGGCCAAGGCATACGCATCTGCGCTTTTAGGGGGAGATCCTGATCGGTCCGGGATCATCAAGCAGACCGCCAAGCAGGTCTTGGGCTCTTTGCTGCCTGGGCATCATAAGGGCAAGTAGAGGGTACTTCCAACGCTTTGGGTCAGGCAGTTCAGCCTGGCCCCACTGCTGTCGGCCCTGAACATGATCCTGTCCGCTGCTGGCTGTGCCTAAAGCTTCTCCGAGCGGTGTCGAGAGCTCCCGTGATATCGTGCGCCTGGACGCGCTAGGCCCTTGGAGTATTTTTTGTTAGGGTGATCTGAATACTAAGAAACCGCCAATTTGAGCGGACATGCGAAACGAGGTGTCTTTTGATTAGGGTACTGGTGGTCGATGATCACGATCTGGTGCGTACGGGCATCATTCGCATGCTGGGTGATATCAGCGAGTTGAGCGTGGTAGGGGAGGCCGATTCGGGTGAGGCGGCACTGCTGAAGGCGCGTGAGCTGCAGCCGGATGTGGTGCTCATGGATATCAGGATGCCTGGCATCGGAGGTCTGGAAGCAACTCGCAAACTTCTGCGTAGCTTCCCTGGCATTAAAGTGCTGGCTGTCACCAGTTGTGAAGAAGACCCGTTTCCTACCCGGCTCTTGCAGGCGGGTGCGGCCGGTTACCTGACTAAGGGGGCCGCGCTGGAGGAAATGGTACAGGCGATTCGTATGGTTCACGCTGGGCAGCGTTTTCTTAGTCCGCAAATCGCGCAGCAGTTGGCACTCAAATCCTTCCAGCCCAATAGCCAATCTTCACCGTTCGAATTGCTCTCGGAGCGGGAAATTCAGATTGCGTTGATGATTGCCAATTGTCATAAAGTGCAGAATATTTCGGACAAGCTCTGCTTGTCTCCCAAGACTGTGAATACCTATCGGTACCGCATTTTCGAAAAGCTTGCCATTACCAGTGATGTGGAACTGGCACTGCTGGCTGTGCGACATGGAATGGTGGATGCCGTCGGCTGATCATGTCTACACCCGTTTTTGATCCGGCAGCCTTTTTGGCTGTCTGTAGCAATCACCCAGGCGTCTATCGCATGTTCGATGCGAGCGCCAAACTGCTCTATGTGGGCAAAGCCAAGAACCTCAAAAAACGACTTTCCAGCTACTTTCGCAAGACAGGTCTGGCTAGCAAAACGGCTGCGCTGGTCTCCCGCATCGCGCAAATTGAAACCACGATTACCGCCAATGAAACCGAGGCGCTGCTGCTCGAACAGACGCTGATCAAGGAATGGCGGCCGCCGTACAACATTTTGCTGCGTGATGATAAATCCTATCCTTACGTGTTTCTGTCCAGTGAAGACCTCTACCCACGCTTGGGTATTCATCGCGGCGCGAAGAAGCAAAAGGGTCGCTATTTTGGCCCTTACCCCAGTGCTGGCGCGATCCGGGAAAGCTTGGCTCTATTGCAAAAAGCTTTTTTGGTGCGCCAATGTGAAGACAGCTTCTTCAAAAATCGTACTCGTCCCTGCCTGCAATACCAAATCAAACGTTGTAAAGGGCCGTGTGTGGGGCTGGTAGACCCTGGCGAGTATGCTGAGGATGTGCGTCGTTCGGTGATGTTCTTAGAAGGACGCAGCAATGCGCTGACCGAGGAGCTGTCGACGGCAATGGAGCAGGCAGCGATGCAGCTTGACTTCGAGCGGGCAGCAGAACTGCGGGATCAGGTAGCAATTTTGCGCCGCGTGCAGGATCAACAGAGCATGGAAGGTGGCACGGGTGATGTCGATGTCGTCGCTGCCATCATCAATCCAGGCGGAGCCTGCGTGCATCTGATCAGCGTGCGCGGCGGAAGAGTGTTGGGCAGCAAGAATTTTTTCCCCCAAGTAGCGATTGAGGAAGAGAGCGGGGCCGTCCTGGCGGCTTTCCTGGCACAGTATTATCTCGCCAACAGCGAACGTGACCTGCCAAGCGAACTGATCGTTAACACTCAGCATGAAGATTTTCCGGTCTTATTGGCCGCTATTGTCGAGCTGCGCGGACGAGAACTGAGTATCAGCTATCGGGTGCGTGGTAACCGGGCGCGCTGGCAGCAATTGGCGGTGACCAATGCCGAACAGGCACTGACCTCGCGCTTGGCCAATCGTCAACACACCGCTGCCCGGTTTGAAGCGCTTGCCGTAGCTTTGGAACTTCCCGAAGTCCCGACACGCTTGGAGTGCTTCGATATCAGCCACTCGAGCGGTGAGGCAACGGTGGCGTCCTGCGTGGTTTTCGGTCAAGAGGGGGCGGTGAAATCCGATTATCGCCGTTACAACATCGAAAACGTGACCGCAGGCGATGACTATGCCGCCATGCACCAAGCCCTGACCCGACGCTTCAGCAAGCTCAAGGAGGGCGAGGGCAAGCTTCCGGATATCCTTCTGGTGGATGGTGGCAAAGGGCAGTTGAACATGGCCCGCGAGGTGTTGCAGGAACTGGCGGTGCCCGACTTGCTGCTGCTAGGTGTGGCCAAGGGCGTGACCCGCAAGCCGGGCCTGGAAACGCTCTACTTGAATGATGCTGCCCATGAGTTCACATTGCCGGCGGATTCACCGGCACTGCATTTGATTCAACAAATTCGCGATGAAGCGCACCGCTTTGCGATAACCGGACATCGGGCGCGGCGTGGCAAGGCTCGCCGAACATCAACGCTTGAAGAGATTCCAGGCGTTGGTCCCAAGCGCCGCCGTGAGCTGCTTAAACACTTTGGAGGCTTGCAAGAACTCACGCGTGCTAGCAGCGAAGAAATCGCCAAAGTCCCGGGAGTCAGCAAAAAGCTCGCCGAGTCGATTTATGACTCGCTGCACAGCGGGTAGAATGGCTGCACATCCCGTTGCCCCAGCCGTGCTAATGAATATTCCTAATTTGCTCACTGTTCTGCGTGTTCTGCTAATTCCCGTCTTTATTTTACTGTTTTATCTTCCGTTCACATGGAGCTACTGGGCTGCCAGTGCGGTTTTTGCCATTGCCGCTGTCACTGACTGGTTCGACGGCTACTTGGCGCGACGCTTGCAGCAGAGCACGCCTTTTGGAGCTTTTCTCGATCCAGTGGCCGACAAGCTAATGGTTGCCGTGGCTTTGGTTCTGCTGGTTGAAGAACATGCCAGTCTCTGGCTTACACTGCCGGCGGCAATTATCATTGGTCGTGAGATCGTCGTGTCTGCGCTACGCGAATGGATGGCCGAACTGGGTGCCCGTGCTCATGTGGCTGTCTCCAGATGGGGGAAGTGGAAAACCGCAGCACAGATGGTTGCTCTGGTGATTCTCCTGGGTAATCCGCCCGCGTTCACTGCCTGGGTGGTACTGGGTTATGTGTTGCTGATCGTCGCGGCAGGACTAACCTTGTGGTCGATGTTGCAATACCTGCTGGCCGCTTGGCCGCATTTAAGTGCTACCCCAGAAAAGAAATAACTTTTTTGAATCAAGGGGTTGACGGACCATTTGAATTCTATAGAATGGCGTCCGTCACCAAGCGGGAATAGCTCAGTTGGTAGAGCACGACCTTGCCAAGGTCGGGGTCGCGAGTTCGAGTCTCGTTTCCCGCTCCAATTTTTACGATGACGCCGCGGATGCGGCGTTTTCGTTTGAGGCCGGGTGGCAGAGTGGTCATGCAGCGGATTGCAAATCCGTGTACGCCGGTTCGATTCCGACCTCGGCCTCCACTATTAAAACCCCTGTAACTCTCTGAGCTACAGGGGTTTTTCTTATCTTGCTTAAGCGGGCAGGGCTGTATATATTCCTGACCCACGCGAAATCAAGCGATTGCAGCTACCGCCCGAATGGCGAAATCGGTAGACGCAGGAGACTTAAAATCTCTCGACCGCAAGGTCATGCCGGTTCAAGTCCGGCTTCGGGCACCATTCACCATGCGGGTTACAGCGGTTTTAGTGCTTCTTCCCAAGTTGCCGAAAATGAGCTGTCAATCACCGGTCAATCACCAAGCTGCTCTTACCTCAAAGCACTGCTGGTGGTTTTATTACGCATCAACATCCGTCTCATCCTCGCTACTCTCCTACTTGGATGGGGTGCAAGGGGTCGTGTGTTCGAATCACTCCGTCCCGACCAAATAACTCCAAAAATCCAGTCACTTAGCGGTGACTGGGTTTTTTTGGACGATTTTTTTTGCCAATTTCGATTTTTGCCCCACTTTTTGCCCCACCCTAAGTTCCACGGTTTTACAAAGCAGGCCGCGCGGCAACTGTTTCTTATCGGAGAGGTGCTGAGTGTTGCTTGCTAGGTAAGGGGAGCGTCGCAGGAAATGAACGATTCGGCGCGAGAAATGGTGGAGTTGCTGGCTGACGCGCAATCTGCACGGCACTGTAAATTGACCTGGCCTGCTTACTATCTGAATCGCGCCTATTACAAAGAGAAGGTCGCCTGTTCAGCCGAGCTTATCGCCACCGCGACGTGCAGCCACCTTCGCTAGCTCTGCCCAGTCAAGATGCCCATCACTCTGCGCGATGGCTTCGATCATGCTATAGCGCAGCACGCTTCCAAAAGGCAGCGGAAGGTTGTTGGCTTCACAGCGCTCAGCGCCAACCGTACCTCCTTCAAACCAAGGGACAACCTGAACCCCGCAGGCGAGAATCGCTGTTCGGTGATCATAGCGCCGTAGCCCTTGTAGACGGGTGAAGGGTAGTGAGCATGAGTCGGCCAGGAGAGGACAGCCATCCCAATAAATAAATCTGTCCCCCCGTTTACTGTTCCCCCGGTTACTCAATACGCTATCCATATCCTGATCGGAAAGCTGGCGTATCATCATCTGCTCCCTAAATTCTGACAATGGCGCGTTGATCGGTCAGGAACCAGCACGTCATGCGACTGCGGCTGTTCGCAGAAATATGTTATCAGGAGACCGGCTCGGTACTCTGGGAGTGCAAGTCAAGCTAGGAGCTACAGCTGAGAAGGAAGACACATGGCTCTTAAGGATTGGGCGGTACGCGCCCCGAAAACAAAGCTGGAAAGAATGGAAGCATACTTTGGCAGCTTCGGATTCGAGCCCCATAGGCACGATACCTACGCTGTTGGTCGCACACTTGCCGGCGTACACAGCTTTCGCTATCGCAACGACATGAAGCACAGCCTTCCTGGCGGGACCATCGTCATCCATCCGGATGAGCTACATGATGGTGAAGCCGGAAGCGCCGAAGGGTTCCACTACCGCATCCTTTATATCGAACCCGCTCTGCTTCAGCAGGCGCTAGGCGGTACTACTTTGCCCTTCGTCCCGGATGGCGTTTCGCGCGACCCCCGTCTGTTCGCTGCGACCCAAACGCTTATGCAGGGGATGGACTGCCAGATCGATCCGCTCGAGGAAGATGATGCCATCTACGATCTAGCACAGGCGCTCGCCGCCGTTTCCGGCGTCCGCAAGCGACGCCGCACCCTTGACTACGTTGCGGCTGAACGCGCACGCCACTACATCCACTGTGCCCTGGACAGCATCATCACGCTTGAAGAACTAGAGCGAGCCAGCGGCCGGGACCGATGGAGTCTATCCCGGGATTTCAGGGTGCTATACGGAACCAGCCCCTACCGATATCTGACGATGCGTCGGCTCGACCAGGTTAGATCTCAGCTCCTCTCGGGCCAATCGCTGATCGATGCCGCGTTGAATACCGGCTTTGCAGACCAGAGCCATATGGCACGGCATTTCAAAAAGACCTATGGGATATCACCGGCTCGGTGGCTGCAGATGCTGCGCCGAAGCTGAACCGCAAAACCTGCACGATCGTTCAATACATTTCAGGTACCCCTCTCTAGACTCGTTTGCGCTGTGCTTGCCGTGGAGATTCGTCTCCTCGCATGCCACAGCGTGTCTCGGCTGGCACGTCTGGCTGGGACATGCACGCACTCACGGAGTGCATCATCAGGGCAAACGACTCGATCGACCCTTAGAACAATGAGAGAGGGCTTCAGGATGAACACGAACCACATCAGCGCGACGATCGGCGGAACTGCTGAGGTTGAATGAAGAGCATCGCCCGAATACGCAGTTGGGGTGCCGCTGTGCTGCAAACCGGTACGCTGCATCGCACGCTTTGTCGCGTGGCCCCGACTGCGCTTGCGCTCGTTCCGGTTAGCGCGCTGTTTGGCGCGCTTGCCGCACGTGCCGACTGGTCGTGGCTCGAGATCCTGGCGGTGGGTGTGCTTGGCTTCTCCGGCAGCGGCCAATTCGCCTTGCTGCCACTTGCAGAGGCCGACGCCGGCTTCTTCACCATGCTGATGGTCACGGCATCGATCAATAGCCGCTATTTGCCGATCGCCTATGCTTCGGCGGGACGGCTACCCACATCGCTCACCCAGCGAGCCGTGGTCGCACACATGCTGGGTGACGAGGCCTACGCCACCGAGCATGACTCTGACAGCAAGCGCGCCGTCATGCTGATACGAGGGACGATATTCTGCGCCTGGGTTGGCGCAGGTTTGCTCGGCGCTGTGCTGGGGCAATTCATTCCGGCTGCCTGGGTCGGTGAGGGCGTCAATCTCGGCTTCCCCGCGAGCGTGGTGCTGATGCACCTGTCAGCCTTGCAGCTGCGCGCCCGGCTCTGGCAGGTGCCAGGCAGCAGTCGCGCCCGGGGCCTTGCGGCGGCGGGGTTGTGTGCAGGGGTATCGCTCTTGCTGATCAGCCTCTTGGGCCCGCTTTACTTCTGGATACCGAGTGTGTTGGCGGCCACGGTGATTCTCGGAAGGACCGATATATGAATCAATCGGTGGCCATCGCAATCGGGGCATTATTCCTCACCAGTTGCCTGGTCCGGATCCTCCCAGCGTTCGTGTCGCTTCGGATGGCACCCGAGAGTCGACGTTACGTCGAGCGGGTTCTACCAGCAGCTGTCTTCATCAACTTCGCCGTCTATATCGCTTATTCCGAGCTGGTGCGAGAGCCTCTGGCGGCGGCGGTCTCGCTGGCCGTAGTTGCAGCTGTCGCTTTCCTGAATGCGCTTGGGCTCATCAGCGCAGCCGCCTTAGGTACCGCGCTTTACTTTCTTCTGGCAAGTTGACCGACCGTCGAGATCAAGAAGGGGCCGGAAATCCTTGATCAGGTATCCGAAGTGTTGATGCTGTGCCAGGGGCGTCACGACGCTGAGAAATCGTCGGTGCGTACTGCGAGCGCTGCATTCCGCTGAGAAGGCGGCACGGGTTCCAGGCGTGCGCGGACTGCCTGCGCCTCGGCGTGGTTGGCCCGAAAGTCCTTGCGGCTCAACCCCGACGGTTTGCAGCGCTGCGCCAGGTCGAACAGGCCGCGTAGCTGATGGCCGCCACTGTCCAGGATGTGCGCGATGTCTTGCTGAGTGATCAGGTGTGATTGGCCAGCAGGGCGCGGCGAGCCAGTACGTCGTAATCGGTTAGCAGGTAAACCCCCAGAAAACCCAACTGACTGCCAATGAACAGCGGCAGGATGACCGGGTGCTGATTCAGATTTTCACCCACATCGATCTGTCCGGGTCTGCCCCGATGGATGCACTCCAGGTGCTGGATCAGTTTGCTGATACGGGCCTTCGCCGTCTCCAGTTTCGCTTCGAGCTTGCACATGGCCCAGTCGGCATAGGGATCATCGCGGGCCGCCGCCTGCTTTAGCCGATTGGTGGCCTGGATATACCCGGCCATGCCGAGAATCGGTCGAGCCCCAGGGCGCGCCGTGCCACCACGCCAGATCAGGGCGGCATGGAAGGTGTGCAGCGCCAGGCTGATGTTGCTGCGCAAAGCGCCTAATTCGAGCGGAGGGAACGACTCCACGGCCAAGTCCTCGCAACGGCTAAGTGGCGTGATGATGCGCAATGGCGTGAGCCAATACAGCCAGAAAACCGAAAGTGATTTGTTCGGTTATTGCCGCTCGAGATACGTGCGGTTATGTCACTGACATAACGGCCATTGCGCCGGATGGCGGGATTATTCCACTGGCATAACGGATCAGGACCCACGCCTCAAACGGCTGTGCTGACGAAGTTCATCCAGGCAGGCCTGTACCTGTGTGGACACCGGGTCGCCAGGTTGGCGTTTGGGCTGTGGAGGACGAGGGCGTTCGGGCGGTTTGGCAGTGGGCGCAGTGCTTGTCTCGCTGGCTGGTTTCCCGCGAGGCGCTCGCGCTGCCTGGAACGCTGGACAGATAGTGCTGGAGGTCGCCGTAGCGGGGTGGTGGCGCTTCAGGCTCGCGGGCCAACAGGTGAATGACCCAGGCATTGCCTGTTCCAGAGGGCAGGTCAGATTTCGAAACCGTCGTGCACGAATCGACTTTTTTGCCATCGGTATCGCCGGCGCTGGCCCGGTCGCGGCCGCATTCGCACGGGCCCTGGCACGTTGAAACATCCCGGCGATCCTGTCCAACAGTCGCGGTCCGCCAAAGCTCAGGTATTGCACCCATGTCTGCCCGTCGCGAACGTCACGCTCATCTTAAATGCTTCATTTGCCTAGGGGCGGAATCTGACCGATCCGACCTTGGTCTGCCGGGCGAGCCTGGCAGACTAGGATATGGTGAATGTACCGGCATGGGGCCGGATCAAGGAGGAGTAACGTGGACGCACATACCAAAATTTTCGACTTTGGCGGGATCGTGTTTGATGTTCACTCTAAGAAACATCCGAACGGCTGGGAGATGAGGTTAGAGATTGGTGACCCAATCAATATCTCCAGGTGTGACGCTGATAGCCTGTACAGCACTCTTGATGAGGGGTTGGCAGCTGGCGAGGATCTGGGCAAAAAGTTAATTAACGGGTATATAAACTCTCTCTAATTGTTGTGCAGCGATTGGTTTGTTCGCGCAGCACCTCACCTCGGCGGCCCAGGCATCTGCCCGGCCGCCGATCAATCTTGACGGCAGAGTCGTCAGTCAGACGGGATGAACCGGCGTCGATGCTCTACCTATGCGCGGCTACATCCTCGGCACGGGCTCGACGGTGTAGCGAGCTGCTGCCATATCCAGTTAGGGCTTCCAGGTTGGCGCCCCTCTCCTCAATCGCCATTGTTAACTGATGCTGCACCGCTATCCAGCTCGCGCAGATCATCAACGTAGATCCGGTTCTCCGTGATCGCTCACAGTGGCAGCTCCAGGTTTTTGAACGTCCCGCTGAAATGCCGGAAGGCGCCGAGTTCGGTACGTGCGAATGACTTACTAAGCCTGTTAATTAATACGTATCGATCTGGTTTTAAATTGCCGCGCTTTCGGCAGGGATGTTGAATGCCACACCCTTAGCGGCTGCTCTTTATTGGAATTTATCAGCCGTCCTCCGCAGCTTGACGCTCTGCACCTCAATCACAGCGTGAACTTAACCAGGTAACGCTATTCTACAACTGTGCCTTCCTCGTCAATTTCCGCCGGGCTTGTCGAGGGGTCGTGAATGGCCGGATAGGTGCAACCTGTGCTTGCAAACTTTAGGTTGGCCGTATTTGGCATAGCCTATCCAGGTGGGGCCGTTGAAGTGACCGACACCCGCGAGTTCATAGTTTGCGAATACTGCGATGCGGTCTATCGCAAGTCATCCTTGTCGCGTCGACAGCGCGCGATCTGCGCGCGTTGCGGCGCGGTCCTCCAGCGTCATGTCGGTCTTTCGGTGCAACAGCGTCTTGCCTTGAGCGTGACCGCCGCCATCCTGCTGATCTACGCCAACTACTACCCCGTGATGAGCATCAGCCTGCAAGGCGTACGCAACTCCGCGACGCTGTGGGATTCGGTGCAGATCCTCAGCCAGGGATCCATCACTTTCATAGCACTGGTGGCCGCCCTGACCATTATCATCGCGCCGATCCTGCAAGTGGTACTGCTGATCTGGGTCCTGTTGTTCGCCCTCGGCCATAGGCGTTCTCCAGGGTTTGCCCTGTGCATGCGTGCCCTGGAAAGCCTGCGGCCGTGGAACATGCTGGAGGTTTGTCTGCTGGGCGCGCTGGTGGCGGTGATCAAGCTGGCTGGTCTGCTGGATGTGGTGCCGGGAATAGGACTGGTGGCCTTGGCCGCATTGAGCGTGCTGTTGATCTATATCGCCGGCCGCGATGTGCGCGATCTGTGGGACAGGTTATGAACGACCCCCCACTGGCCGGCGCGCTGAACCTGTGCCTGTGCCATGACTGCGGTCAGGTCTGCGACATGCAGGGTCACCCCGACCGCTGCAGTCGCTGCGGCGCTCCGCTGCACTGGCGCAAGCCTGATGCGATTGCCCGTACCTGGGCCTACCTGCTGGCTGCGCTGGTGTTTTACATACCTGCCAACCTGGTACCGGTCATGCACACCAGCATGCTCGGCAGTGGCGGCGGCAGCACCATTATCGGCGGCGTCGTGGAATTCTGGGTCGGCGGCGCCTGGGACATTGCGCTGATCATCTTCATTGCCAGCATTGGCGTACCGGTCATCAAGTTCGCGGTGCTGGCCTTGCTGCTGATCACCGCCCAGCGAGGCAGTGCCTGGGCGCAGCGCCAGCGTGCGCAGCTCTATCGCTTCATTGAACTGATCGGCTACTGGTCGATGCTGGATGTGCTGGTGGTAGCCCTGGTCGCCGCACTGGTACAGATGAAGGAGCTGGGAACCATCGAACCGCGCCCGGGCATCCTATTCTTTGGCTTGGTGGTGGTCTTTACCATGCTGTCGGCCATGAGTTTCGACCCCCGTCTGATCTGGGACAGTACGACTGCCAAGGGGGACGGTTGATGCAACAGCACTCGATGAATCCAGCAACGCCGGAGCCGGCCCCCATCAAGACCCGGCGCTGGAACGTGTCGCTGGTGTGGATCGTGCCGATCGTGGCCCTGCTGATTGGGGCCTCGCTGGTGGTGCGCAACTGGATGCAGGAAGGCCCGACCGTCACCATCACCTTCAAGACAGGGGAGGGCCTGGTGGCCAACAAGACCGAGGTTCGCTACCGCAATCTGGTGATCGGCAAGGTGACCACGATCGAACTGGCCGAGGACAAGAGAAGCGTTAAGGTCACGGCGAGCCTGTCCAAGGAAGCAGAATCCTTTGCCAGGGCCGACTCCCAATTCTGGGTGGTGCGGCCGCGTATCGGGGCCGGTGGGGTCACCGGGCTGGATACCCTGTTGTCGGGCAGTTTCATTGGCGCCGATGCCGGTCAATCGACCCAGCGCGCCGACAGCTTCGTCGGTCTCGAATCGCCGCCTCCCATCACTTACGGAGAGGAAGGCAAGAGTTTCTTTCTCTCGGCACCGGAGCTCGGCTCGCTGGATATCGGTTCGCCCATCTACTACCGCAAAATTCAGGTGGGACAAGTGATTTCCTATGCCTTGGATGCCGATGGTAAGGGCGTGACGATCGGGGTATTCATCCGTGCACCCAACGATGCCTACGTCACGGCGGATAGCCGCTTCTGGAATGCCAGCGGTATTGATGTATCCGTCGATGCCAAAGGTATCCGGGTCGATACGGCGTCGCTGGCTTCCGTGCTAGCCGGGGGGTTGGCTTTCGGCTCTCCGGAGTTCGTGTCCAGTGAGCAAGCGGCCGCGCCAGGGCATCGCTTCACGCTGTTTGCCAACCAAGAGAGCGCACTGGCACCGCCTACAGGTGCGGCGCGGTACATTCGCTTGCGGTTCGATCAGTCACTGCGCGGGCTGGCGGTCGACGCACCGGTCGAATTCATGGGCGTCGAGTTCGGCAAGGTCATAGCGGTGCAACTGGATTTCGATGAACAGAAACAGTCGTTCCCGCTCATCGTCGATGCGGTGATCTACCCCAATCGCCTCGGGCCGGCCTATACCAAAATGATCGAGGCGCTCAAGCATTCGCCCGGTGACGAGTTAGCTGCCGCGCAGCTCATCGAGTCCTTCGTTAAGCATGGTTTGCGCGCGCAGGCCCGCAGCGGCAACCTGCTGACCGGCCAGCTGTACATTTCCCTGGATTTCTATCCGGATGAACCGCCCGTCGCCTTCAATCCGGCGGAACGGCCGATTCTCGTCCCCACGGTGCCCGGCAACCTGGAGAGGGTTCAGGAGCGCTTGCAGCAATTGGTCGATCGGGTTAGCCAGTTGCCTCTCGAACGCATGGTCAGCAACCTGGATGCGAACCTGAACGAGCTGCGCCAAGGGCTTCGGTATTTCAATCGCGAGACGCTGCCGGGAATACAGAAGACCCTGGAAGAGCTGCAAGGAACCCTGGAGTCGGCCAACCTCGCACTTGCCGACGATTCCCCGCAGCGCCAGCAACTCGGCCAGACGCTCAATGAGCTGCGGCGCATGTCACGTTCGCTGCGCGAGCTGACGGACTATCTGGGCAGGCATCCCGAGTCGCTGATCCGGGGCCGTTCCAATTCATCCGAAAGGTAACCGATTGCGGGAGTGAGCTATGACGATGCTGCCCGAATACCTGTCGAGTCGCCTGCCTGTGGCACTGGGGATCTGCATGGCGTTGGCTCTCAGCGCCTGCGCGAGTGATCCGGTCAACTTCCACACTCTTGTGGTGCCCGCCCATGCGCAACCTGCCGTCCCGACACCGGCCATGGACATTCGCGTCGAACCGGTAACAGTGCCGCCCCAGGTGGATCGTACGCAAATTGTCATTCGCCAGGGACGCAGCGGCCTGCAAGTGTTGGAAACGGAGTGGTGGGGGGCCACCTTGGCTGATGAAATCCACAGTGCCCTGCGGGACCAGCTGAATCCGCCGCCGGCAGTGTCCCCAACGACGTCAGGCACGGCCTCGCTGCAGATCGATGTGCAGCGCTTCGATTCCGTGCTCGGGGAATACGCCTTGCTGGATGTGAAATGGCGGCTCAAGGCGCAGGGCAAAAACGGCGAGAAACGCTGTCATACAGTGCTACGCACGCCGGCCGGCGAAACCCTGGAAACGCTGGTTAACGCTCATCAGAACAACCTGACGCGGCTGGCCGCTTTGATTGCCGAGGCCAGTCACGGCCGCCTGCGCAGCTGCGCGGGTGGCTAATAAGCCCAGCTAGCCGACTACGGGAGGCCTGCGCCGCCGGCGCAGCTGATCAAGTAAAAGCACCATCAAGCAGGCGTACAGGCTGATGGCAATAAACAGGCTCATACGCACCGCGAAAGCATGGTAGACATCCTGGCCGTCGGCGCTGTCCTGCACCGACAGGCCGAGCAAAATGATCATGGTCACCTGGGTATTCAGCCAGAAGCCCGGGCTGAACCGGCCCGGCCGCAAGCCGTAGAGTTTGCGCGCCAGCAGCAGACCGACTAGCAACATCCACAGGAAAAACATCCACAGGTGCACAAACAGACCGAGCGCCCACCAGAACAGGATGGCCAGCAGGCCGCCGAGCAAAGTCGAGCCCAGCAGTTCCCGGGCGGCCATGCGCGTCGTGGTGCTGCAGCTCTGCTGGCCGAGGCTGACTGCCTTGAGGATGATCGCCAGATAGCCGGAGGGGTCGATCAGCGCCAGCAGGTAGGCGGGCATCACCACCAGCGTGGCGCGCAGTGCTAGCCAATCGGCAGCGGCCGCAGACACCGGTACCCCAGCGGGGGCAGGCGCCACGCTGGGTGGATCGGGAAACAGGCTGTGGCCGACCCATAACGCCAGCACGGCGAGCAATAACCCCTGAACCAGCGCGTTGATCACGGCCACCGCCAGTCCGAACTCGACGCTGCCCAAGGAAGAAATCATGGTCAGCCCGATCACCAGAAATGTGGTGGTCAGGGTACTTTTGCTGCCCCGTAACCCGCGGCGAAACGCCAGAAACAGGGCCAGGGCCACCAGCAACAGTGCGGTCAGTGGCGCGTGATGCAGAAGAGGAATCAGTAAAAGACCGCTGCCCGTGGTAAGCACCACCAGTACGATCAGGCCCAAGCCAGCCTTGAGCGGCAAGGGGCGGTCGAGTTTGGCGAGCAGAAAGGTGGCCAGCAACGGCGCGATGAATGGCAACGGCAGGTTGAGACCGAAGCTGGCCGCCAGGCACAGCGCGGTGCCCGTGGCCAGGCGCAACGCGCGCTGGGCGCGGGGGTCAGGCGCAGCACGCATGACGACAATTAGTAGGCATAGGCCAACCAGCTCATCACGTACAGGAACAGGCGACCGAGCAGGTTGAGCGGGTTGCCCCGGGTGGGAAAGGCCATGACATCGGCCTGACCGCCGACGCGAATGCCGCGCAGGCTGGCCAGTTCCCCCGGATCGAATTCAATGATGACCGGAAAGCGCTGGGCCGGGCGCAACCAGTCGCGGCTGTTCTCCACGCTGGGCAGCGTGCCGGGGGCGGTGTTTTCCCCAACACTGACCCCATAGCCGACACTGCGCACCCGGCCTTCAAATATCCTGCCGGGCAGCGCGTCCAGCACGATGGCCACCGGCGTGTCCGGCACGACGCGGCCCAGGTTGTTCTCGGTCATTTCCGCACGGATCCAGACGGCCTGCAGCGTGATCAGCGTCATCACTGGGCTGCCGGCCGCGGCAAATTGACCCACGTCGGTACGCAAGTCGGTAATCAGTCCGGCCGTACGGGCCCGTACCTTTGTGTTAGCCAGGTCCAGCTGGGCCTTTTCCAGGGCCGTGGCGGCGCTGCGCAGCAGCGCGTTCTGTTCCTCGCTGCCGCCTTGCTGTTCCCGCGCCCGTTGCACTTCGGCGCGGGCCGCTGCGACCTGACTGATCGCCTGCTCATGGGTGGCGCGTGATACTTCCAGGCGGCGTATGGAAATGGTGCCTGGATCTTCGCGATACAACCGTTCCAGGCGGTTCCGGTCCTGTTGTGACTTGAGCTCGTCGGCCTGGGCGGCGCGTAGGGCGGCCAGCGCCGAGTCAATGCCGGCGGTGCTGGCCGCGATCTGTCGGCGTGTCGACTCAAGGTCGGCCCGCGCCCGCTCGACAGCGATCTGATACTGCTCCGGGTCTACCTCGAACAGCACGGCGCCTGCCTCGACCTCCTGGTTGTCGCGCACCAATACGCGGGTTACCCGGCCGGCCACTTCAGAAGCTACCGGCACGATAAAAGCCTGGACCCGCGCCTGTTGGGTGTAAGGCGTGAAACGGTCGGCCAGCAGGTACCAGCACAGGCTCAGGACGATCAGCCAGATCACCCGCTTGACCCCTTTATCCACGGGCGCAGCGGGCGGCTCCGGCGCGGCGGCGGGCGGATTCGGCGCAGGCTGCTCGGCGTCAGTCATGGTGGCGCTCCTTGTGGAGGGCTGGGCGCGGGCTCGTCGAGCAGATCGCCCCAGTGGGAGCGTTGCTGCATCTGCGCGCGGCTGGCCGCATCGACTCTGGGCTGGGCGCTGTACCAGCCGCCGCCAAGGGCCTTGTACAGAGCAATCAGGTTGTTCACCGCGCTGTTGCGCGTCACCAGGTAATTGTCCTGCTGCACAAGCAGCGCGCGCTGGGCATCCAGCACGCGCTGGAAATCGGCGTAGCCTTCGCGGTACTGGGCATTGGCCAGGGTCAACGAGCGCTCGGCGGATACCGCCGCCTCACCCAGGATGCGCGCGCGCTCCAGCGCCTTGGTCAGCCCCCGCGCCGCATCGTCCGCCTCGCGCGCCGCCTGGCGCACGTTGTCGCGGTAGATTTCGATCAACTGTTGCAGGCGAGCGTCCTGCACACGCACGTTGTTGCGGGTCCGGCCGTAATCGAACAGGTTCCACCGCAGGCTGGGGCCGCCGAAACGATCCAGGGTATTGGGCGCACCGTCCAGTGAACTGGTGGACCAAACGAGGCTGCCCAGCAGGCTCAGCGAGGGATAGAGATCGGCCTGGGCCACGCCAATCAGGGCGGACTGGGCGGCGACATTCAACTCGGCCGCGCGGATGTCCGGCCGGCGGCGCAGCAGGTCGGCCGGCACATCCTGCAGCACAGCGTGGTCGATCAGCGGGATCAGGCTTTGCTGCTCGACCAGTTCTGGCAGCTGGCCCGGAGGGCGGCCGACCAGCACCGCCAGGGCATTGCGGGTGCGGGCGACCTGATCCTCGAAGTCGGGGAGGGTGCTCAGGGTGCTCAGGTACTGGGTCTTGGCCTGTTGCAGGTCGAGTTCGTCACTCTGGCCGCTGCTGAACAGCTTTTCGGTGATCTCGAAGCTGCGCCTCTGCTGCTCGGTGTTTTCGCGGGCGACGCGTAGGCGGGCCTCGGTGGTGCGCAGCAGGTAATAGGTTTCCGCCACTTGGGCGCGCAGCAGGACCAGCACATCCTCATAATTGGCTTCGGCAGCGAAGTAGGCGGCATCGGCCGACTCGATGGCGCGGCTGAAGCGACCCCAGAAGTCCAGCTCCCAGCCGATATCGAAGCCCAGGCTGTGTTGCCAGAACTGGCTGTCCTGCGGGTTGCGCCCGCCGGACTGGTTGCGGTCCAGGTAGACGCTGTCAGCAGTGGCCTGCTGCAGTTGCGGGTAACGTCCACTCTGCGCGATGCCCAACTGGGCGCGGGCTTCCATGACCCGCAGCCCGGCAATCCGCACGTTGGCGTTGTAAACGTCGGCTTCGGCAATCAGGCGCTCCAGCAGCGGGTCGTCGAACACCTGCCACCAGGTACGCAGGTCAGGATGGGCGTGCTGCTGGCTGGCCTGTTGGATGGCGCTGCTGTGCCACTGTTCGACCCAGGCTTCGCCCGGCGCCTGGAAGTCCGGCCCCAGACGAACGCAGCCGGTGAACGCGAGTGTGCCGAACAGCGCCAACCGGCCGGGGTAGCGTGCGCTAGGCATGGGCGGTCGGATGATTCAGCGCGGCAGCGGGCTGTCAGGTCCGCCGCCGGGCGAATCCCTGACCCATTGCCAGAACAATTGGTAACCGACCGCCAGCACCACCGGCCCTATGAACAGGCCGATGACGCCATTACTGACCATGCCGCCCAAGGCACCGATCAGTACTACCGGCATCGGTACATCGACCCCGCGACCGAGCAGCAGTGGCTTGAGCACGTTGTCAGCCAGCCCGGCAATGAATACGTACACGGCAAAGACAATGGTCGCTGTGCTGGCGCCTTCGCTGCTGAAGACGTAGATGATCACCGGAATGGTGATCAGCGTGGCCGGTAGCTGCATGATGCCGAGCAGCAGGACTGCCAGGGCCAGCAGACCGGCGCCGGGAATACCCTGAATCACGAAGGCGACGCCGACCAGAAGCATCTGGATGAAGGCGATACCCACCACGCCCTGCGCCACTGCCCTGATGGTGGCAGTGCACAGCATGGCGATTTGCGGACCCTTTTGCGGCCCTGAGAGGCGCGTGGCAATCTCCTTCGCGCTGCGGGTGCCGCTCTCGCCATAGGCCATGAAGATCCCCGCGATGATCAGGGCGGCGATGAACACCAGCAGATCCACGCCCAGGTTGGTGAGCTTGCCCAGCAGGACCAGGGCGGAGCTCCTGATCTGGGGCATGAATTTCTGCACCAGGCTGGTCATGTCGGTGGACGCTTGCAGCCAGGAATCATGCACGGGCTTGCCCACCAGCGGCCAGGTGGCCACCGACTCGGCCGGCGGACGAATATGGAACGTGTCGCTCCTGACCATATCCAGCGCCTTGTCCACCGATTCGACTATGGATGCACTCAACAGGTAGATCGGTACCAGGAGGATGATGATGGTGATCAAGATGATCAGCGTCGCGATGCGGCCGTCACGCCCGCCCAGGCGGCCCTTGAGCCTGAGCCTTCGCTGCAAGGGATACAGGGTGACTGCCAGGATCATCGACCAGAGCATTACGTTCAGAAAAGGATGGAAGATTCGGAAGCAAAACAGCACCAGTACTGCAATCAAGCCAGCTCGGATCAGCACATCGAGCAAATCACGCGACGCCTTGGCGGAAGAGGGCATGGGCAGCATCGAGAATCTCCTTGCTGGTAGATGCAATGATGCAGAATGATGCAGATCGGTACGCCCAGCATAGTCAGTCGTTGGGTTGCGCAACGGCATACGGGCCTCTGCTATTGCAGGCATGACTGCCGGTCATCGCTTTTTTGGAGGTTCGGGTAGCACTTGATAAAAAGCACACTGTCGTAAAGGTGCCTGCCAAAGGGAGACTTGGTTTCCCTGGGATGTCGTTCGGTCGTTCCCAGCCTTCTTCCTGTCCATCAGGAGCGTTAAGAGTCGTTACCGTACCCGCCACATGCCGATAGTTCGGTGCATGTCAGGTGTGCCTGGAATGTGATGCTTAGCCAGAGGCGTGACTCATGATCGGGCGCACCAATATCCAATTGAAGAAGCGAGTCCTGCTGGTCGACGATGATCTGGCCAACCCTGCGAGTGCCCGTGGCCGGGTCCTGAACGAGCTGGAAGACGAATTACACAACCGTGATACCGAAGTGATCAGCGCGTCCTCCTACGAGGACGGCAGGGCCTCGGTGGTGTCTGACGCCGCGCTGCACTGCATTTGCGTCGACTGGACACTGGGCCGCAACGATACCGAGAGCCATACCGGGGCGTTGGAACTGTTGCGCGCCATACGCCAGCGCCACGAGCGGGTGCCGGTGTTCTTGATGGCCGATCGCGATGCCAAGCGCAGTATTTCAGTCGAAGCCATGGGGCTGGCCGACGAGTTCATCTGGATGCTTGAGGACACCGCGCCCTTCGTCGCCGGGCGGATCGTTGCCGCAATCGAACGCTACCTCGAACACTTGATGCCACCCTTTACCGATGCGCTGATCCGCTACACGCTCAAGGATGAACACTCCTGGGCGGCGCCCGGACACCAGGGCGGTATCGCCTTCACCAAATCCCCGATCGGCCGTGTGTTCTTCGATTTCTTCGGCGAAAACCTGTTTCGCGCCGACAGCGGGATCGAGCGTGGCAACCTGGGCTCGGTGCTCGACCACAGTGGTCCGGTCGGCGAATCTGAAGCCTATGCCGCGCGCGTCTTTGGCGCCCACCTCAGCTATGCGGTGCTCAACGGCACCTCCGGCTCGAACCGCACGATTTTCATGGCCTGCGTCGGCGAGAACCAGTTCGCCCTGTGCGACCGCAACTGTCACAAATCCATCGAGCAGGGCCTGGTGTTGTGCGGCGGCCTGCCGGTGTACATGACACCGACGCGCAATCGCTTCGGCATCATCGGCCCGCTGCTGCCCGAGCAGTTCGACCCGCAGCGCATTGCCGCCGCCATCGCCAACCACCCCCTGCGGGCCCAGGCCCAGGGCGACACGCCGGTCTATGCGGTGCTGACCAACTGCACCTACGACGGCATGTGCCTAAATGCCGAACGCGCCGAAGACTTGCTGGCGCAGAGCAGCGACCGCATCCACTTTGACGAGGCCTGGTACGGCTATGCGCGGTTCAATCCCATGTATCGCGGGCGCTTCGCCATGCGTGGCGATCCGCTGGATCATCGTGCCGATGCGCCGACAGTGTTTGCCACACACTCCACCCACAAGCTGCTGGCGGCGCTGTCGCAATCCTCGTTCATTCATATCCGCAACGGCCGCAACCCCATTGAGCACAGCCGCTTCAACGAATCCTTTGTGATCCAGGCCAGCACGTCGCCGCTGTACGCGATGTTCGCCTCCAACGAAGTAGGCGCGGCGATGATGGAGGGCAATGGCGGCTACAGCCTGACCCAGGATGCGATTCGCGAAGCGGTGGACTTTCGCCAGGCGCTGGCGCGAGTGCACCGTGAGTTTGCCAGCCGTGGCGATTGGTTCTTCCAGCCGTGGAACGCACCGCAAGTCCGCGACCGGAAGGGTTCGCGGGTCGATTTCGTCGATGCCGATGCCGAGCAACTGGCGAGCGATCCTGCCTGCTGGGAACTGGAACCGGGTGCGCAATGGCACGGCTTCGCCGGTCTGGAAGAGGGCTGGTGCCTGCTTGATCCGATCAAGGTCGGCATCATGGTGCCGGGCATGGGGGATGACGGCCAACTGGAGGCCGAAGGCATCCCCGCGCCCATCCTCGGCGCCTTCCTGTACCGCAACAACATCGTGGCCTCACGCATCACCGATTTCATGGTGCTGTGCCTGTTCAGCATCGGCGTGACCAAGGGCAAGTGGGCCACGCTGATCAATGTGATGCTGGCCTTCAAGCGTCATTACGACAGCAACCAGCCGCTGGAGCGCGTGCTGCCCGACCTGGTGGCCGGGCATCCCGCGCGCTACGCCGGCATGGGCCTGCGCGATCTGAGCGGCGAGATGTTCGAGTACATGCGCTCCAGCCGTATGGATGCGCTGCAGGCACAGGCTTTCAGTCAGTTGCCGCGCATCGAAATGTCCCCGCGCGCCGCCTTTCAGGCACTGCAGGTCGGAAATGCGGAACTGCTGCCGCTGAATCAGGCGGCCGACCGGGTTACCGGCGTCGGCGTGATGCCCTATCCACCGGGCATTCCCATCGTCATGCCCGGCGAAAACATGGGCGCGCTGGATGGCCCCTGGCTGGGCTACATCCAGGCGTTGCAGGACTGGGGCAATCGATTTCCGGGCTTCGAGAAGGAAGTGTCAGGGGCGGTGCACAGGGACGGCGATTACCACTTCTGGTGTTTGAAGTAAGCCAAACCGTTACCTGTGCTGCGACTGCCGCAGTGCTCTTTGAGGGTTCCGCCATGGGCCGTTCGCCAACGTCATTGCCCCCCGTCCTGGCCCAGCGTTATCCAGTGCTGATCGTGGCCAGCGCGCGCGGCCACGAGGAGGATGTGATTCTTCACAGCGCCCAGGGAGTCATGCAGGCGTTGCAGGAACATGACCTGGCGGTGGAGCTGGTTAGTTCCCTGGACGACGCGCAAATCGCGGTTCAAGCCAATCCCGCCTACTGCTGCGTAATCCTGGGTTGGGGACTCTGCGAGCAGGATTTGGACAAGGCGCAGCAAGTGATCCGCTTGATCCGCCGGCGCACCGCCCAGTTGCCCATCCTGCTGGGCATGACCCAGGCACACCAGCACCGCGTGCCCCTGGCATTTATCGAGCACATGGACGGCTTCATCTGGTTGCCGGAAGACAGCCCTGAGTTCATCGCCGGGCGCATTGCGGCGGCGGCCAGTCGTTATCTGGACACCATCCTGCCGCCTTTTTTCGGCGCCTTGGTCAACTTCGCCGACACCCACGAATACTCCTGGCACACCCCAGGCCACACTGGTGGTACCGCCTTTATGAAGACCGCCGTGGGGCGCAGTTTCCTCGATTTCTACGGCGAGCAGCTGCTGCGCTCCGACCTCAGCGTGTCGGTGGGCGGGCTGGGCTCCTTGAACGACCACTCGGGGCCGATGGCCGAGGCGGAGCGCTACGCCGCCCGGGTGTTTGGTGCCGACTTCACGTTCTTCTCGGTCGGCGGCAGTTCTGCCAGCAACCAGATCATCCTGCACGCGTCGGTGACCGACGGCGATGCCGTGCTGGTCGACCGCAATTGCCACAAATCGCTGAACTACGCGCTGAACATGTCCGGCGCGGTGCCGCTGTACTTGCGTCCGCGACGCAACGCACGCGGCCTGATCGGCCCGGTGCCGCAGAGCGAACTGACCCCCGAGGCGGTGGCGCAGAAGCTCGCCGAAAGCCCGCTGGCGCATGACGAGCAGGCCCGCCCGGTGCTGGCGGTGCTGACCAATTCAACCTACGACGGCCTCTGCTACAACGTGCAGACCACCACCCGCGAGCTGAGCAAGACGGTCGATCGCATCCATTACGACGAGGCCTGGTATGCCTATGCACGCTTCAATGCCCTGTACGAGGGGCGTTACGGCATGCACCGCGGCGAACGGCATGCCGACGACGCCACGGTGACCGTCACCCACTCCACCCATAAGCTGCTCGCCGCGCTGTCCCAGGCCTCGATGATCCACATCCGCTCGGGCAAAGTGCCGGTCAAGCCGGCGCTATTCAACGAAGCGTTCATGATGCACACCTCCACCTCGCCGCAGTACAGCATCATTGCCTCCATTGATGTCTCGGCGAAGATGATGGGCGACTCCGGCGAATACCTCACCGAGGAGTCCATTGGCGAAGCCATCGCCTTTCGTCAGGCCATGGCGCAGCTGGACCGTGAAATGCGCGAGCGCGATGCGCAGGACTGGTGGTTCGGCATATGGCAGCCTGACGAGGTGGACGGCGTGCCCTTCGCCGACCTTGACGCGCAGGCCCTGCGTCGGGGCGACGCCTGGATTCTCACACCGGGGGCCCAGTGGCATGGCTTCGGCGACCTGGGCGAGGACTATTGCATGCTCGACCCGATCAAGGTCACCGTGCTGACCCCGGGCCAGACGCTCGAAGGCGAGATGCAGGACAGCGGCATTCCGGCACCCCTGGTGTCGTCCTTCCTGTCCAGCCGCGGCATCGTGGTGGAAAAGACCGAGCCGTACTCGATCCTGGTGCTGTTCAGCGTCGGCGTGACGCGAGGCAAGTGGGGTTCGCTGGTCGCCGGCCTGATGGAATTCAAGCGCTATTACGACGCTAACACACCACTGGAACAGGTGATGCCTGACCTGCTGGCCAGTCATGCCGAGCGCTATGCCGGCATGGGCCTGCGCGACCTGGCCGAGGCGATGCACCGGGACATGCTGGATTCGCGTCTGCTGCAGAACATGGATGCGGCGTTCAGCCTGCTGCCCGATCCGGTGTCTTCGCCGCGCGACACCTACGCGCGGCTGGTGAAGGGCGAGATCGAACAGATTGCCGTGCGCGACATGCTCGACCGTACCGTGGCGGTACAGATCGTGCCCTACCCGCCGGGCATTCCCTTGATGATGCCGGGCGAAAAGGCCGGCGCCGACAAGCGTGCCCTGATCGACTACCTGCTGGCCATGGAACTGTTCGACAGCCATTTCCCCGGCTTCGGGCATGACAACCATGGCGTCGAGGTCGAGCACGACGCCCAGGGGCACCTGACTTACCGAGTCTACGTCGTCAAACAGTAACGCCCGGCTCCCTCTGCCCGGGCGCGCAGGCCCGGACCCAGGGCCGCCGCCGCAGAGCGCGAGGAGTCTGGTATGGCCGATTCAAGCAAGAAGATGGGCCTGGTGGGTCTCACCACCCTGGTGGCGGTCAACATGATGGGCTCGGGCATCATCATGCTGCCCTCCAACATGGCGCAGCTGGGCGCGGTTTCATTGCTGTCCTGGGCGGTGACGGCGGTCGGCTCCATGGCGATTGCCTACTGCTTTGCCCAGTGCGGGCTGCTCTGCAACCGCTCGGGCGGCATGTCGGCCTACAGCGAGGAGGCGCACGGCAAGTCGGAGTTTTTCCTGTGCTCCTTCCTCTACTTCCTGTCATTGGCGATCGGTAATGTGGCCATTGGCATTTCCGCGGTGGGCTATATGTCGTCGTTCATCCCGTGGCTGAGTAGCGGCGCCATTCCGTTGGTCATCGGCACGATAAGCCTGCTCTGGCTGACCACGGTGGCCAACTTCGGCGGCCCGAACATTACCGGGAAGTTCGGCACGGTTACCGTCTGGGGCGTGATCATCCCGGTGGCCGGCCTCAGTCTGATCGGCTGGTTCTGGTTCGACCCCGACGTGTTCGCCGCCGCCTGGAACCCGAACAACATCGCCGTCAGCGATGCCATCACCCAGAGTATCCCGCTGACCCTGTGGGCCTTCCTGGGCATGGAGTCGGCGGCGCAGAGTTCCGATGCCGTGGAGGATCCCAAGCGCAATGTGCCGCTGGCCTGTCTGTTCGGCACGCTGGGCGCGGCGGTGGTGTACGTGCTGTCGACCACGGTCATCCAAGGCATCGTGCCGAACGCCGAGCTGGCCAATTCCTCGGCGCCGTTTGCGTATGTTTATGCGCAGATGTTCAACCCCGTGGTCGGCAACATCGTCATGGCGCTGGCGGTGATGGCGTGCATCGGTTCGCTGCTGGGCTGGCAATTCACCCTGGCGCAGACCGCCAAGATGACCGCCGACCAGGGCATGTTTCCCAAGCTGTTTTCCAAGGTGACGGCGGCCAACGCGCCAATCATCGGCATGATCGTCTGTGGCGTGCTGCAGACCCTGTTGGCGCTGTCGACCATCTCGCCCAACGCCAGTGAGCAGTTCGGCAAGTTGGTGAGTCTGGCGGCGGTGACCAACCTGATCCCCTACGTGACCGCGCTCACCGGTCTGCTGGTGATGATGTACAAGGCCGATGTGAGCGGGTCGGTGTACAGCCGTAACGTGGTGGTCCTGCTGATTGCCATGGCCTACTCGTTCTACGCGATCTATGCCTCCGGCAAGGATGCGGTGTTCGGCGCCACCCTGGTGCTGGCGGTTGGTTACCTGCTCTACGGCTTCATCGCCAAGCGATTTGTCAATGAGCAGCCTCTTGTCGTGCCGCACACCAGCCAAGACATCCGCGTGTAGGACAGGAGATGAACATGAAGCCACATAACCTGATCAGCCTTCTGCTTGCCAGCCTGCTCGCACTGCTGCCGCTGCCGGCTGGGGCCAATACGCTTGAGCGCATACGCATGAGCAACGCCTTTACCCTGGGCTATCTGCCTGACCTTGCCCCCTTCAGTAGCGAAGCGGGGGGGAACGTCAGTGGCTACGGCATCGAGCTGTGCCTGAAAATTGCCGACCGGGTGAAGACGGAACTGGGCCTTAGCGACCTGCAGGTGCGCTATCAGCCGCTCAGCCGTGAGCAGGCGCTGGGCGCCATCCGGTCGGGGACGATCGACATCTTCTGCACACCCACGCCGGAAACCCTGGCGTACCGCAAGCAGGTGAGCTTCTCGCGGCCGGTATACACCGCGGGCTTGGGCGTAGTAGTGCGCACCGATGCTGCGCCCTCGCTGGTCAGGGTCCTGAATGGCGAAGAGGTCCATACCGGCCCGACCTGGCGCGCCACCATCAACCAGGGGTTGGCCCTGCACACCTATGCCACGATCAAGGGCGGGCTCACCGAAGACTGGGCGCGCGACCGCATGCGCAAGCTGGGGGTGATCGCCACTCTGGTAATGGTCGACAGCCATGCCCAGGGCATACAGATGGTCGCAGAGCGCAAGGCCGATGCCTTCTTCGGTGAACGCATGCTGCTGCAGAGTGCTCTAGATAAGAGCGGGGCCAACGATCAGATGCGGGTGCTGGATACCCTCTTCACCTTTGTGCCAGCGGCTTTCCCCCTCGAGCGCGGCGACGAGGATTTCCGCTTGCTGGTGGATACCGTGATCAGCGAGTTGTACCACTCGGGTGAAATCGAACAGGTGCACCGCAAGTACCTGGGAGAGCTTCGTGAGGGCGCGAGGCTGTTGTTCCCCATCTATGGGCTGCCCTAGGGAACAGACCCTAACGAACCGCACCGGATTGATAACCCAGCAGAACAGGAGCAACACCATGAAAGGTTCCCACATCGCCGTCACCGGGCTGTTGTTTTCCGCACTGCTGCTCGCTGGCTGTGCCTCCGATGGCATGACACAGCCGGAGCAGTATTCCGGCTTTCTCTCGGATTACTCGCGGCTGGAGCCGGCCAAGTCGGCCACTGGGCAGCCGGTGATGCGCTGGATTCGGCCGGGGGTCACGTTGGACGACTACCGCTACCTGCAGGTGCGTTCGATCGGTTTTTACCCCGCCCCAAAGCCCACCGAGCAGATCAGCAGTCCGGCCCTGGCCGAGTTGGAAGCGTACAGCCGTCAGCAAATCAGGGCGGCTTTTGGCCGACGCTTCGAGCTTCTTGAGCCAGGGGCGCAGCCGCGTCCGGATACCTTGATCCTGCGGGCGGCTATCACTGGCGTGGATACCAAGGCTGAAGGGCTCAAGCCCTACGAGGTGATTCCGATCGCACTGGTGGTGGCCGCCACGACGAGCGCCAGCGGTTCTCGCGACCGCACGACGGAATTGTTCATCGAGGCGGAGCTGGTTGATGCGGCGACCGGTCAGACGGTGTTCCAGGTGGTGCGCAAGGGCTATGGCCAGGAGTTGGAAAACCGCGAAGAACAAGTCACTTTGGCTACCCTCAAGAGCGTGATTGACAGCATCGTCCAAGATATCGATCGGTTCAAATAGGACCGACTGGCACGTACCGCCGGCGTGCCGCTCAGCCGCCCAGGGCGATGGTTGCGAAGACCAGGGCCACGCCCAGCAGGGTAAAGACCAGTGCGGTGATCGTCGGGCTGCGGGCGCCGGCAAAGCGCCCGTAGCCCAGGCCAATGAGAAACAGCATGAGCAGGGCAGTCGCATTGGAGACGCGCAAAGCCAGCAACGGCTCGTCGAGCAGCACAAACGGCAGCACCACGGGCAGGGTGGAAAGCACAACCAACAAAAACACCGCAAGGGCCGCCAGCAGGTCGCTAGGGTCGAGTTTGAGGCTGGTTCGCGCGATGCGTTGCTCCAGCACACGTTGGTGCAGTGTCTGCACGTCGTTGGCGTGCATAACCTTGGTGACCAGGGCCGGCATGGCATCAGCCAGCAGCTCGAAGGCCTGTGCAGAGCCCAGCGGAATTTTCTTCAGATGGTGAAACAGACGCCAGGCATGGCCACGCTCAGCGAGACGGTTCAGCAGGAGCATGCAGCCATCCACCATGCCCCAGGCCATGTTGCAGCCGAGGCTGGCGATCAGCAGTTCGCGTACCGAGCTTTCACCCGCGTTGGCGACGCTGAAGGTGCCGGTGAAGGTCAACACCATCAGCAGGCCGAACAGGATTTCGGACATCCGGGATAGCGGATCGAGCACGCGTTTTCTTGCGGGCTTGTCGACTGTCTCGTTGATCGCCATGGAATTCGCCAACCAGCACTAAGTGACATGCCACTCAGTATGCGAAGTAAACGTCAGGCTGCCAGCGGCTGGTGCGATAGGCCGTCATGGAAGCGACTGACTGAACGGGCGGCCCACCGCCAGTCCGCCCGACGGAGCCGGCGGTGCTACTCCAGCACCTAAACTTTGAATGTAAGGCGTAGAGCGTCCCGCGCTTGCTTCGGTGTCAGGGCCAGCGATATGAAGAGGTGCTTCCTGCTCGTAGTCTGGATCGTCATGCTGGCCGGCTGTGCGTCCCGGCCCCCGCCCGTGACCGTTTCCCCGAGTACCTGGAGGCAGGTCGACCGCGAAATCATTGCCGCGTCGCAAAACGCTACCGAGCAGGCCAGCCATTTCGCACGCGATGCCCTGCAGGAGTGGCTTGATTTGGTTCGCCAGCGCACCGAGTCGGACTTCATCCCCTGGTTTTCGCGCTACCGGACCCGCAAATGGATGAGCATCAAGGTGTCTTGGTACCAGATGGGCGCCGATGAGGATAAGGAGGAGGTCGTCGACAGGCTGGCGCTCTATCTGCAGCAGCAATACCGCAAGCGCGTGTTGGTGCCGGTGGCTAGACAGACCGACCCAGTGCGAATCAGGGAGCGCACGACGCGCTTTTATGTCTGGCTGCTGGGCGAACTGCTGGCCAAGATTCCGCTGCGCCACGGTGTCCCGCCGGAGCAGTTCGAGCGCAGGCTAGCGGGTATTCCGGCGATCACTTTGGCGCCTCCTGCCAACCAGGACGCTTCGCTCCAGCAACTCATCCGCACCGAGCGTCTCGATCGGCTGCCCGCTTATCGCGCGCTGAGTATCCATATCCGCGAGGCGCCTGCCATGGACGTTCTCTGGTCCGATGATGCTGGCATCACCTCCGTGGCCCGGCAGACCAGCCGCCAACTGACGACCGAGCTGGCCACCAGCAGCGTTGCTGGTGCGGTGGGGGCCGTGCTCGGCCCTGCGGGAGCGGTGCTGTCCCTGGGCGTGATGGGCGTGACTGAGCTAATGCGTGAGCACGAGCGACCGGAACGGGAGGCCCGGCTGCGTAAAAGCCTCAATGCCGCATTCAACCAGGAGTGGCGCGAGTGGATGCGCAGTCGTGATCACGGGGTGATGGCCGGCGTGCATTACCTGGACGACAGCCTCGAGCGACAGCTGCCTCAGCGCGTCGAATCGCCAGCGCGACCGGCGTACTCGGCACAGTCGTCCCTAGGCCATGGGCTGATCGAGAACGCACCCTAGGATAATCAAAGCGGATCTTCCGCTTCAGCTACTGTTTTCCAGCTGCTGTCTGGATCGAAGCGGGTCATGGCCAGGGCCTGCTTGCCGCCGTCCGGTCCCAGGTCTTTCTCGAACACCTGGCCGTCGTGGCTGATCATGAAGCTCATTACTCCGCTGTCACCGTAGGCGGACGGCCAGGCGATCAGCGCAAAGCCCCGGCTCATGTTGTCGCCGAGCAGGTAGTCGTAGGGGCCACCCGGCGCTGAAGGTCCTTGGGCCGTAAGGATGCGGTAATGGTAGCCATGCCAATCGCCATCCGGCAGCTCGTCGCCGAACAGCGGGCCCAGTGGGCTCTGTTCTTCGCCGGGCTGCTCGGCCCAATACAATCCATCGTGGCGGCCCTCGCTGCTGGCGAATTTTTGCGCGTACTCCAAGGCTCCATCGCCGTCTCGGTCCCATTCTGCATAGTCCATCTGGGCGTCGTGGTAAGCGCGCACGGCTTGCAAGGTGGCCAGTTCGTTGCGGCCAATCCGACGTATGCGAATGGTCTCGCCGCCGGCTTTGGTGTCGAAAAACCAGCCGTCCTTGCCGCGTACCAGCGGCAACGGCAGCTCCCAAGCGGCGGTGCCCACCACCAGGTGTGAGCGGTCGCGAGACTCTGTGCGGATCTCATGCCGTTCCCCGTACAGGGCGAGAAATGCCTCGACATCGTCGCGTTCGATGCCTTCCAGCGGTATATAGCTGTTCCAGTCATCGCCCAGCAGGGCGGCCAAGCGTGTGGCGTCGGCCTGCCGGGTGCCGAGGGCGGCGATAAATGCCGCAACGGCTTCGTCGGCACTGGGAAAGGCCTGCTGCGCCTGCAGTGCGTGGACGGGGAATGCCAGCAGGATGAGGAGCGTGGTTCGCAGAGCTGCATGCATGGCTGGCTCCTTATCGGCGCCCCCGGGCGCCCCCACGAGACGATGCGATGGCCGGGCGGCTTACCGCCCGCCCGCTCGCACGAGCTGCTTGCGGACGGCTGGCGGCGGCGCGACTGACCTGTCCGCGTTGCTGGGAAGCCCTGTCCCTGTTGGGCGCGCGGGCACCAGCAAACGCGTTGTCGGGTGTGATGCGGGAGGCGGCATGCTGCTGGCGCGCCTGTTGGCGGGCCTGTTGGCGGGCCTGTTGGCGGGCCTGAGGATTGCTGCGGGTCTGATCCCGCGATGGTTGCCGTGCCTGGGCCGGATCGCGCATTTCGCGATTCGCGGTCTGTACCCGCTCGCGTGCCTGGCGATTGTTGGTGGCAGGGCTCTCGAAACCACGCTGTTCCAAGCTTTTCCGAGCGTTCTCGCGGTCGGCAGTACGGGCTGTGTCACGACCTCGCAGGGCCTCGCGCTGCTCGCTGTTGGCCAGGCGCTGGCCATACTGCTCGCGGCTGGCGCGGTCCCGGTAGGGCACGCCGTCGCGGTTGACCGCGTTGTGCTTCCAGTTGTTCTGATTGGCGTTGAGCTGACGGTTGGTGTTGATGTTGTTGTAGCGGTTCACGTCGATGTCGATGTCGCCGCGGCCCCAGTCGCAGTCGCCCCACAGCGAGTCGATGATCGCGACGCCCGCGGCGAAGCCCAGACCGGTGGCCAGTGCGCTGCCAAAGTTATAGCCCGGGGGCGGCGGGTAATAGGCCGGTGGGTAGGACGGATAGGCCCAGGTGCCGTACACCACATTGGGGTTATAGGTGGGCACGTAGACCACCTGCGGGTCGGCTGATTCGATGATGATGGTCTGCTGGCTGCTGCCGCCCGATTGGGCCACTCCCTGGGTTGGCTGCTGGATGACCGTCTGCTTGTCGTCGGACTTGAGGTTGCCCGCCTCCTTGGCCTGGCGTCGCAGGCGCTGCACCGAGTCCATGACTGCGTCGGGCTGGGCGAGAAAGGCGTCGCCGACCTTCTGTACCCAGGCCGGGTCCTGGCCCAGGGTGGCCAGCACGGCAGGGAAGGCCACCAGCGATTGCACGCTGGGGTCCCAGGGCTGCTCGGAGACCTGGCGCACCGCGGCGTCGCCGCTGGCATCCGGGTGTTCTTTGGACCATGACGCCGCATCCGCCACGTCGCCGGGGTAGGTGGCGGCCATTAACACTTGGGCCAGCAGCGCATCCGGGTACAGGGCCAGTGGGGCGAGCATCTGGTCGAGTTCCTGAGCGCTGAACACTTGTTCCGGGGCTGAGGGACTGCTCACCTCGGCCGCCCAGGCCGGCGAGATGGCGGCGCCAGACAAGACCAGTAGGAGAGATAACATCTGAACGCCTAGGTGAATATGCATGACGCTTTTCCTCCCGCGAATGCAAAGCGGCTGTCGCGCCTCACTAAGCTTAGCCCCCGGCACTACAGAGGATGGCTTAAGTCTTCCTGACAGCCATCCCCACCTCTCAGGGCTTCACTTCCACGCATCACCGAAATCCAGGCGGTCTTCCCGGCCTCATGGCTAAGCGGGAAGTGAGCCACTGAGGCGGGCGAAGATGCTGTTTTGCATAACGTTTTCTCAGTCAATGCAGTGCCGCTCATCCGAAGCGAAGCGGTTGAAATTAAAAGGAAATATTGAGGTCCTATCATCCGAAAATGATGTTCATCGAGGTGCTTTTTTTATGGTTCGTTCAGCAAGAAATATTCGGAAGACCCTCGATACCGCGGCCGAAAACAACGAGGCAGCTGCAGTCGTGGTGATGCGCGCGGCGGAGCAGCTTGAGATGAATGATTTGCTGAGGCAGCAACTGCTTAATGTCATTCACCGTCTTCATCAGGACGCTGATGAGTTGCGGGAGATACGTGACGATGTGCTCGAATATGAAAGCAAGGTGGTCTGATCTCGCCGCACTTGCCGGTGCTGACGATGCAAGTATGGTCGTGCCGTTTACCTCGCTGTCACCCCGTCCAATAGCAGGCCTGAGCGCGCACTGCCGTAACGGCTCATGGCGGCAAAATAGTTACGCCTAGCTGATATCTGATGGCCTACGACTGAGTTAGGTCGGCGAGCAGGACTCGAGCGATAGGGTGGTCCCGGTGCATAGCTCGGGCTCCTGCTACGGTACGCTTTCCCCTAGGTTTCACGGTGCACTCAATTGAATATGGGCCATCGCTTTAGGTCGTACGCGGAGCGCGTGTTGCTTTCGGCCATGCTTCGCCTTTCCATGGCATCCCGGATTAAGACGGCAGGATCTGGACAGCCCCTGCAAAACTCGCCAGAGTTTCCGCCTTACGGTGGCTGAAATGCCGGACTGGAATAAAAACAACGCGCTATATGGGAGACAGCGTGCAAAATACCCGTACGACTTTCCATAGCGAGCCTTCCAGGCAACCCGACTTGGGGCGATTACCGTTTTCCAAAAAACCGTGGCTGTCGTCGCGTAACCTGGATGAAGCCGCGGCCTTGCTATGCAGCCAGATTGAAGAGCGCAACTTGCAGCCCTGTGCAGAAGGCGAAGCGGACATTCATTTCACCTTGCAGGCGATGCCACAGCTGAAGCTGTTCGGAGCAGACTTTGGCCAAAAGGTTAGAGTCAGTTCCTTGGCGTTGGCTAACTGGCATGCCATTTTGCCTGTGCGCGGAAGCGTAACCAGCCTACTTGAGGGCCATACCGCCGGGGCTGGCGATATGATGTTATTCACCCCGGGGTACGAAGTTGATGCGGTGTGGCATAAAGGCACGCAGGCGGTAGTGCTGACGCTGGAAACTGTGAGCCTGGCCGAGCACGTCATGCGCCATCACCAGATAGAAATGTCTAACCCCTCCACTCAGGCGCAGGTGATTACTCGCGATAACCCGGCGCTGGTCAGTCTCGGTAATTTGCTGCGATTGGTCGATAGCGAAGTTGCCAGCCCCGTCGGCTTGCTGGCGACCCCTGCCGGCCAACAACACATACAGCATTTATTTTGTGAGAACCTGCTGCATCTCATTCCTTCGCTCCGCAATTTACCCCCGCGCAGCGTGTTACCTGGCACGGTTAAACGGGTGGTGGATTACATCCATGCGCACCTTGAGAAGCCCTTATGCATCAGCCTCCTGGTGTCAGTCAGCGGCACCAGTCGACGTAGTCTGGAGCAGGCGTTCCGCCTTAGTTTGGGGACCAGCCCGCAGCGCTATATCAAGAACTGCAAATTGAAAGTCATCCGCGATTTACTGCTGCGCCATCAGCCGGGTGAAGTGCAGTTGTCCGAATTGGCTCACCGTTGGGGATTCGCTCAGCCGAGCCATTTCACCACGGCCTACAAGCAGGCATTTGGTGAACCGCCGTCGAAGACTTTGGCGCGGCAGCACTGAGCTGCTTGGGCAATGAAAAACACCCCTGGAGATTGCTCTCGAGGGGTGTAAAAGGGGGCTTCAATATTGGCCGGCGTAGGCTGCTGTAGCCAATGCCCGAGGTGTTACTTGAAGCAGTACTCGTACAGACAGGTTTCGAAACCGTACTTGAAGTTCATATCGCCCAGCAGCACGTTGTTGCGTTTGACATAGGCATCCCACTCTTCAACCATCTCTGCCAGTTTGGCGGGTTCCTGTTTGGCCAGATCGTTGGCTTCGACCGGGTCTACCGCCAAGTTGTACAGCTGCCATTGGGCGGTGCCGTAAGGGGGGCCCATCCAGATCATTTTCCAGTCGCCCTTGCGCAGGGCGCGCCGACCAAACAACTCCCAGCCCACCGCGCGCTCGGGCATGGCGTTGCCGTGCAGGCCAGGCAGCATCGAAATGCCTTGCATCGGGTAGACGTCACGATTGCGGAATGTGTTGCCCGGGTGCTTCACGCCCGCCAGCTCCAGCAGGGTCGGCATTACATCCATCACGTGGTAGAAGTTATCGTCCAGTTTCCCGGCTTGGCTTTTCAGGCTTGGGTGGCTAACGATGGCGGGTACGTTGATGCCACCGCCGCTCGGAAATCCTTTGAATAAAGGTAGCGGCGTAGCGCTCACCTGCGCCCATTGTGCTCCATAGCCGATGAAGGAGCCTTTACGGCCCATGTTCTCCAGGCTGTTGTCGAAGCCGGTAGACAGCCACTCGCGGTTGCCTGGCAGGTCGACTGGGCTGTTGCCGTCGGCACCGTTGTCGGAAACAAACAGGATGAATGTGTTATCCAGCTCGCCTGTGTCACGCAGATAGTCCACGACACGACCGATATGGTGGTCCATGTTGTCGACCATGGCGGCATAGATTTCCATGCTGCGTGCTTCGCGTTGTCGTTGTTCGTCGCTCAACTGCTCCCAGGTCGGCAGGGCAGTTGCCAGAGGCGTATTGGGGGTTACGCCAGCGTCGACCAGGCCGATGGACTGCATGCGCTCGAGTCGCTCTTGGCGGATAGCTTCGTAACCCTCGGCGTAGCGGCCCTTGTACTTGTCGATCCACTCATCCGGAGCGTGCAAAGGCCAGTGCGGCGCTGTATAGGACAGAACGGCAATGAACGGCTTGCCGTTGGCCTTGTCCGCCTCGATGTTCTGGATGATGCGATCGGTATAGAACTCGGTGGAGAAGAAGTTCTCGGGGGCCTCTACCTGCTTGCCGTCTTCACGGTAGATGGCCTTGGGGTCGGCGGCGATGATCGCGAATTGATCATCGAAGTGACTGGCACCGCCCTGCACCAGGATGAACGAACGGTCGAAGCCGCGCGCCTTGGGGCTGGTCTCTTCGGTGCGGCCCAGGTGCCACTTGCCCACGGTGTAAGTGTTGTAACCAGCGTCTTGCATGACCTCGGCGAGGCTGGCGACGCGATCATTCAAGTACCCTTCGTAGCCTGGCTGGCCCTTCTGGTAGTCCTGCAGAAGTTCGCCCATGTTACCCAGCCCGGCCAAGTGATTGTCGGTGCCGCTGAGCAACATGGCGCGGGTTGGCGAACAGGTTGGCGCCGCCTGGAAGTTGGTCAGGCGCACGCCTTCGCTGGCCAAGGCATCCAGGTTCGGCGTGTCGATTTCGCCGCCGAAGCTGCCCAGATCGCTGTAACCCAGGTCGTCGGCAATGATGATGAGAATGTTGGGCTTTTCTGCCGCCTGAAGACTCAGGCTGCACAAACCCGTCAGGCAGAGCGCAAGACTTAAACGTTTCAGATTCATGTTGTGTTTTCTCTTTTTTTTGACGGCCCCACAGGGCCGGTTTATCGCCTGGAAAGCAGTTGCCCTCTGAGCTATTTCCGGGGCGGTGCCGCAAATTGCCCGGGCCTTGGGTACAGCTGCCTCTCCGGACGTGGGCGGTGCTTCACCTTGGAATCGTTGGCGATATAAAAATTCGCAGATCCAGTTCAACGCTCTGTCGCAAGGACCTTGGTTATCGGCACGGTTGCGCCGTGCTGCCGGCCACGGTGGCCATCGCGGCGTTACGAATAGGGGGGTATCTCCCAGGCTGCTTGTTGTTCGACTGAAGTATTCCAAGCTGCACCATTGAGTGTTATCGCTTCTGCGCAGGTACTGGCATGTGCGCGCAGCTATTGCCGACAACTGCTATTCGCGCGCCTGGGTCAACGGCAGCATAGTGTTCCGTATGCCAATGTTCGCCCGCCGGGAAAAGTCCCATGTTCAACGCGCCTTTGTTGTTTGTTAACGGTCGATTCAGTGTCCGCCTAGTGCTGGCGCTGTTGGCAGTGGCAGCCAGTTGCTGGCAACCGGCACTGGCCGATCAAGCGCTGGGCTTTGCTGGAAGTCAGGCTTGCGCCGGTTGCCATGAGCAACAATTCGCAGCCTGGCAGAACTCCCAGCACGCGCATGCCATGCAGCACGCTACAAGCGACACCGTGCTAGGGGACTTCAACGATGCGCGATTTAGCTATGCAGATGTCGAGTCGCGCTTTTTCCGCCGTGATAGCCGTTTTTTTGTGCAAACCGACGGGGCTGACGGTGCGCTAGACGAGTTCGAGATCCGTTACACCTTCGGCGTTGATCCACTGCAGCAGTACTTGGTGGAATTTCCCGACGGTCGTTTGCAGGCCTTGTCGATTGCTTGGGATAGCCGCCCGGCCAACGAAGGCGGGCAGCGCTGGTTCCACTTGTACCCCGATGATGCGGTGAGCCATCGGGATGAGCTTCACTGGACCCGTCCTTCGCAGAACTGGAACTATATGTGTGCCGACTGCCACTCCACTGGCCTGCGCAAAGGCTACGATCCAAAGACCGATACGTTTGCTACTCGCTGGGCTGAGATCAACGTGGGTTGTGAGGCCTGCCATGGGCCGGCGTCGAACCATTTGGCCTGGGCTAAAGGCGATGGTGGTGGCGCCCGCAAAGGCCTGACGCTGATCCTGGATGAGCGTCGAGGCGTTAGTTGGCGCCGGTCCATTGAAGAGTTAACAGCACATCGCGATAGCCCCGCGCAGGCTAGCAAAGAGCAGCAGGTGTGCGCCCAATGCCACGCTCGACGCAGCCAGATTGCCGAGGGTTACCATGCCGGCAAGCCGCTGTTGGATCACTACAGTCCGGTGCTGCTGGAGCCGGGGCTGTATCACGTGGATGGACAGCAGCGTGAAGAGGTTTTCATCTCGGGCTCCTTTGAGCAGAGCAAGATGCATGCGGCAGGTGTGACGTGCAGCAACTGTCATGACCCCCATAGCCAGGCGTTGCGTATTCAAGGCAACGCACTGTGCAGCCAATGCCATTCACCCCAACACTTCGACAGCCCCCGTCACCATTTCCACCCGGCCGGCTCTGCTGGGGCGCAGTGTGTAAGCTGCCATATGCCGCAAACCACCTATATGGTCATCGACCCCCGGCGCGATCACAGCTTTCGGATTCCCAGACCGGATCTCAGCATCGCTCAGGGTACGCCCAACGCCTGCAATGCTTGCCATCAGGACAAATCGGCTGAATGGGCGCTCAAGGCCATCGGTAAACATTATTCGCAGCCAGCCAAAGGCTTCCAGCAATTTGCCAAAATCTGGGCTGACGCCGAAGCCAGTGTCCCTGGCTCGGCGGCGGGTTTGACTGCGCTGCTTGACGATCCGGCGCAGCCCGCGCTGGTGCGTGCAAGCAGCGCGGCACGGTTGCAAAGACCGCAAGCGCCCGAGCAATGGCGAGCGCTGTACGCTGCCCTAAGTGACCCCGACGCGCAGGTACGTCGTGCAGCTCTAGGCGCCTTCGCCCACGTGCCGGCAGGGCAGCGGGGTAAGTGGCTGGCGCCTTTATTGACTGATCCCGTACGCAGTGTGCGTAGCGAAGTGGCGCGTTTACTGATTGATGCGCCAGTGCCTGAGGCGCAGCAACCAGCCTTTGCCAATGCGCTGGCTGAGTACGAGGCTCAATTGCAGTTGAACGCCGATCGAGCCGACGCCCGTAGCGAATTGGCGCAACTGCGCCGCCGGCAGAGTGACGACGCGGGTGCGCTGGAACATCTGCAAGCCGCGCTGCGCCTTGACCCGTTATATCAGGCAGCCTATTTGGAACTCGCCGAGTTGCACCGCAGCGCCGGTCGTGAAACGCACGCTGCGCAGGTGCTGCGCGAGGGGTTGGCGCTGCGTCCGCAATCGGCGTTGCTGCATTATTCACTCGGCCTGAGCCTGGTACGCCAACAGCACAAAACTCAAGCACTTGAGCACTTTCGGCAAGCCCAAAGGTTGGCATCGGACGATCCCCGATTTGCGCTGGCTCTGGCGCTGGCCCTCCAAGCGCAGTCGCCACACCAGGCGCTGGTCGTGGTCGAAAGGGCGTTGGTAGCCAATCCAAACGAGGCAGATCTTCTCTGGTTGGCAGCTGCCTATCACTTGGAGCTAGGCAAGACGGAGGAGGCACTGACCTATGCCGAGCGACTGATGCGGGTGACGCCTGACGCACCGCGTGCCCGACAGCTGGTTCGGCAGGTTAGAGCACGTTTGGCGCCGCGTTGAGCCCAAGGAGGGTCCTGTATTCCAGCGATGCTTCGCGCTAAACGGCTGGTCATAGGCGCCGCCGAAATATCCTTGGCCTGGCGCATCAGCACTTAAATTCTTCCAACCACAGGCTTAAGTGCTATATTCCCTGTCTATTAATACCACCCCTTCATTGACTCTTGACCTAGTTTGTAACCCCTGTGCGACCCGCTGTTGAACAGGGAAGGGGGCGTTTTGGAGGAAGCTGATGATCAGTGAAATATGTGCGGCCCATGCACGGCTCAAGGAGGCGCTGGAGGCTTTTGATCAAACCTGGCCAGCCTTGGTTGAAGAGGGCGTCGCGTGGCGATTGCCTCTGCTGAAGACGCAGAAAACTCCAGACGTTATTGCCGTGCAGCGTTTGAGCAAGCAGGAAGCGATCAGTGCTGCGCGTCAGGCGTACGGGGAGTTTGAGCGGGAGTCCGGTCAGGCGCCGGGCACGGTCATGCGCCTGCCTGGCTATTTTGTTGTGGGCCGCAGCGTGCTCGAGCAGGTTATCCAGATCAATCAATTGAAGGATGACCTGATCGCAACGGTGGAGCGGACCCGTCTCGAATTGAACCTGGTCAAATCAGCGCGCCCGCGTATCTTGCGATCGGCACTCGGGCCGGCCTTTTCCATGATGCAGATCTCAAGGCATATCCAGGTCTTCGATGCAGCTCCCCGGATGATGGTTTTCACGTGGGCAGGCCACACGGCTGGAGCGGAAAAGGTACGTGTAGGCACAGTGCGAGAGCTGTTGCTCACCCGTGCGCAGGCGCAGGCTGCGGCGGAAAACTTGTCCGTGGCCCAGACACCTGCAGGCATGGAGCTGCGCGCAATAGTGAATATGGATGACGATGACGTGCTGCATCGCTACAAGAAGCTGGCCCCACATCCGCGAGTCATGCTCTGGTTCTCCGAGAAGACTCGCTATGACGCCATGGTTCATGCCAGCTTGCCGATTTTTGTTCGGCAGGGCGACGGGTTCAAACTCCGCGAATTAGCAGATTTTGACAGGAACGATCGCCAGGCGGAGCGCCCGGACCGCAAATCGCGGATTAGTGTCGTTCCGCGCATGAATCTCTATCTTCCAACGAAGGTGAAACCCACAAAGAGTACTGCAGCCCAGGTCATCGAAAACGTGAGCTCGACCTACAAGACTTGATTTGCTTCACCGGGTCAGCGCAAGCCCTTTCGCTCTGGCGCGTGCACAGCATCTCGTCGCTGTGGGGCTATTCATCGACAAACGGCGCAGAGAAATGGTGGGCATAAGCATCGTATGGTAAGAACCTCAGAGCCACCTATACTTCGCCGCTGCCGATGCCTTAATTCTAGGAAGATCATGATCAAAAAATGCATGTTTCCCGCTGCCGGTTACGGTACCCGCTTCCTTCCTGCAACTAAGGCCATGCCGAAGGAAATGCTGCCGGTGGTCAACAAACCGCTAATTCAATACGGTGTCGAAGAGGCTCTTGAAGCTGGTCTGTCGCAGATCGCCATGGTCACGGGTCGTGGCAAGCGAGCGCTCGAGGATCATTTCGATATCAGTTACGAGCTGGAGCACCAAATTCGAAATACCGACAAGGAAAAGTACCTGGTGGGCATTCGCCGGCTCATCGATAACTGCACCTTTTCCTATACGCGCCAAATCGAAATGAAAGGCCTGGGCCATGCCATCCTGAGTGGTCGCTCGCTGATCGGAGATGAGCCTTTCGCCGTGGTGTTGGCCGACGACCTGTGCTTCAACCTGGAAGGTGATGGCGTACTGACCCAAATGATGAAGCTGTACAACCAGTTCCGCTGCTCGATTGTAGCCATCGAGGAGGTACCCCCCGAGGAAACCTCCAAATACGGAATCATTGCCGGGGAGACCATACGCGACGACATCTTGCGGGTTCATTCAATGGTCGAAAAACCTCAGCCGGAAGATGCCCCTTCAAATCTGGCGATCATTGGGCGCTACATCTTGACCCCCGACATTTTTGACCTGATCGAACAGACCGAACCCGGAAAAAGCGGAGAAATCCAGATTACAGACGCACTGATGAAGCAGGCGAAAGAAGGCTGCGTACTGGCCTATAAATTCAAGGGCAAGCGTTTCGATTGCGGTAGCGCTGAAGGCTACATCGAGGCGACAAACTTCTGTTTTGAACACATCTACAAGACGGGTAGCTCGTTCTGATCGGCAGTGTTCAGTACTACCGTTAAATACCTCAGAAAAAATCCCCGGTAGAGAATGCCTTCTCCCGGGGATTTTTGCATGACGGACATGGGGCACTTCAAAGCGACGGCAAATGCACTGCTCCTGGCCCCAGTGGCTGGCCATAACTGAACTCTACATAGTTGCCCGCAGGGTCGCGCACACCACAGTAATAACCTACTGGGTAGGGTTCGTCTCGCGGCGCCCAAATGAGGCAACCCGCCGCTCGGGCACGTTCGGCGATCGCATCCACTTCATCGCGGCTCGCGCAGGCAAAACCAAAATGGCTGTAATCATCGGCCGCCAACTGACGTTCGTTGCCGCCTGGCATGATGACAAAGATGAAGCTCTCAGCCTTGCCGGGCTCGGCGATCCAGACAATGCGTGAGCCTTTGCCGGCACGCTCATGGACAACCTCCATCCCACAGAAATTTCGGTAAAACTCGAGGCAGGCGTCAAGGTCTGGAACATGCAGGGCAAGGTGCGTGAGGGTCGGATGCATGATGCTCTCTCCACAGCCGTTTTCAGGCGTTGCCAGGGATTCCTGGGGTATGCTGTTGGCCTGTTTATGGAGACAAGATTATGGCCTTTGATTTCGACCTTTTCGTCATTGGTGCAGGATCCGGTGGTGTACGCGCCGCTCGGTTCGCGGCTGCCTACGGCGCTCGCGTTGCGGTTGCGGAAAGCCGCTACCTGGGCGGCACCTGCGTCAACGTCGGTTGCGTACCGAAAAAGCTTCTCGTCTATGGCGCCCATTTCGGCCAGGAATTTCGCCAGGCCCAGGGCTTTGGCTGGAGTATTGATGATAGTCGTTTTGACTGGAGCACGTTGATCGCCAACAAGGATCGGGAAATTCAGCGCCTCAACGGCATTTACCGCAACCTGTTAGTGAACAGCGGTGTGCAACTCCTTGAAGGCCACGCGCGACTTATCGATGGCCATCACGTCGAGGTCAACGGACAACGGCATAGTGCTGAGCACATCCTGATTGCCACGGGTGGATGGCCTCACGTTCCGGAGTTTCCCGGTCATGAACATGCCATCAGCTCAAACGAGGCGTTTTTCCTCGACAAGCTTCCCGAGCGCGTGCTGGTAGTCGGCGGTGGCTATATCGCGGTCGAGTTTGCGTCCATCTTCCACGGCCTCGGCGCGAAAACCTCGCTGCTCTACCGTCGTGAACTGTTTCTACGCGGCTTTGACAACAGCATGCGTGAGCATCTACGTGATGAAATGCTTAGGAACGGTGTGGATTTGCAATTTAACAGCGACATCGTGCGCATTGATAAGCAAGCGGATGGCACGCTTTCAGCCACCTTGGCGGACGGCCGGGTGCTCGAGGCGGATTGCGTGTTTTATGCCACGGGTCGGCGCCCGATGCTGGATAGCTTGGGCTTGGAAAACACCTCAGTCACACTGAACGATAAAGGCTTTATTCAGGTGAATGAGCTGTATCAGACCAGTGAGCCGTCGATCCTGGCCATTGGTGACGTGACCGGCAGGGTGCAGTTGACCCCCGTTGCATTGGCCGAAGGCATGGCGGTCGCGCGGCGTCTGTTCAAGCCGGAGGAGTACCGTCCTGTCGATTATGATTTGATTCCGACTGCAGTCTTCAGCCTGCCGAACATCGGCACAGTAGGACTCAGCGAAGAAGAGGCGCGCAAAACCTTCCGCGTGAAGGTCTATGAAAGCCGTTTCCGCCCTATGAAACTGAGCCTGACCGACGATCAGGAGCGCACCCTGATGAAAATCATCGTTGATGCCGACACTGACCGCGTTCTGGGCTGCCATATGATCGGCCCCGAAGCGGGTGAGATCATTCAGGGCCTCGCAGTGGCGCTGAAGGCCGGTGCCACCAAGCAGACGTTCGATGAAACCATGGGGATCCACCCTACGGCAGCTGAAGAGTTTGTCACCATGCGTACCGCCACGCGGAACTAAGCTTGCCTAAAAGGCAAGAAAGCAGCTCCTCGCAGAGGAGCTGTTGTTCAAGACACTGCACGGAAAGAGTGCCTATCTTTGCCGACGTTTCGTTCAGACCTTAAGAGCCTGATACAGCTTTTCTAAGCGGCACCGTCACTGCGTGTTTATTACCAAACAGCAGCAGATCAGACAGGGCATGTTGTTGCGCCAGAAGCTTCAGTGCAATCGGCATCAGCAAACCCGCTGCCAGGCTGACCGTAAACACCGTTACGGTTGAGTATATTTCAAGCCTGTTCAGCAAAATTCTTGTGCCAGCTGTTCCAAACACATGGAACAGATACACCTCAAAGGAATATTTTCCCAAAAATATCAAAGGGATGCAGTTGAATCTGTAATGAATCAAGGTGTGGATGGCGCAAAGACCTAATGCCAATCCCAGTGGATCAATCCAATGATTGGGCAGGTTATGCAGGCCAAATAGATAAGCCTGATGGAGTGTGATCAATGCCAGGGCAAATGTTGAAATCAAACGTGGAATTATGCCGGCCAGCTTTTCAGGAAATCTGCACGCTATGAGGCCGAGAAGAAAAAAAGGAAGCAAGTCAAGTGCTCTATAAAAGCTAAAAAGTTTTATTGGTTGTTCAAATATCTCGGGAATAAGCAGCGAGGCGAATAGCGCCAGTAAAGCGCCTGCAAAACCTTTTGTTATACGAGCTTTCTCAAGCACTATCACGCCCAGAAAAATCAGCAGAATGGCCTGCAGAAACCAGAAATGGGCGTACCCGTAAAAAAATATGCCGAAGAAGTTTTCATGGTCAGGCTTTTCATTGGTGCCTGGAATCAATGATTGCGCCAAGAAGAACAGTGAAGAGACAACAATCATCGGAATCGCAATGCGGTAGGTCTTACCTTTCAAGAAGCGTTGGACAGAGCCGGAGGTGGTCACGGGCCGCAAGGCATAAACGTAGCCAGAGATAGCTGTAAAGAGTGGCATTCGTATATAAACGAAAGAGTCATAAAGGTAACGTAATAGTGAATCATCGGGTACCCTCATACCCGAATAGGCAGAACTGCCAATGACATGGCCGGCGACCATCAATATCAGCGCGAGACCTCGTAGAGACTCAATCCTTGTGTCCTTGTAAGTTGACGTGTTCATAAGGCGGCCTTCAAAAATCAGCAGCCCGTATTCAAGACCTTACACGCTATCCACTCGAATATGGACTCATTAGAAGTATCGTCCTTGAATGAATGTAACGAAGTGTGCTCTTACCTTTTAGAAAGAAAAGTGTTTTCCAGGAATGCTTGAGCATTTCCTTGTAAACTTTTGTGACGTTGTGGTGAGCGCCAGCTCGTGAAAAAGCATCGAGAAACTCTGCATGATTAGAAAGTATGAACTGAAGCCTTTGCTGACCCGATAATAGGCTCCCGTAGCGCCGAAGATAGAGCTCAATAAAACGGGTTTTGTGCTCGTAGGTCTTTTCAGGATGGGCAGTAATGTTGTTTTTGCCAACGAGGCGGTGGTAGAGAATCTCCGCTACGGTGTGGATTTCATAGTGTTCAGCAATTTGCGTCCACAGCCACCTGTCTTCAGCGAAGCGTATATGGGGGTCAAAACCACCACACTCTACAACAGCGTGTCGAAGTACCAATACTGACGATGTTCCGTTCATGACGTTGCTATTCACGAAGCTAAAAAAATGCTTGCCCTTCTTGATGTGGCCAAACAGTAATTTCCTGCCATCGTCAAACAGACTCAATCCAAAACAGTCCACCATCCCCACGTTGTGATTGGTCTTTGAGAGTGCCTGGAAGAGGCTCACCTGTTTTTCCAGTTTTTCCGGAAACCAATAGTCATCAGCATCCAGAAAAGCCAGCAGCGTCTCATGGGCGCGGAATAGGCCGGCATTCCTTGCGGCCGAAGGGCCCTTGTTTTTTTGCTGTATCAACAGCAATTCATAAGGGAATGTAAGGCGTTCGACCGTCTGTGCGCTGTTATCTGTAGAGCCATCATCCACCACTATGACGCGATCAGGCAGGCGTGTCTGCTGCGCCAGTGACTCCAAGGCTTTGCCAATCGTGGCGGCTGCGTTGAACATGGGAATGATCACGCAAACTGTAGGCTCGAATTGATCTCCCTTCATAAAAAGGCCTATCTCAGAGGTGAAGAAAGCCGGACGCTCTGGGCATCAAGGTACGCATTCCTGACGGAAGACGGGTTTCGAAACGAAATGATCAGTATGCAAAAAATGAGGAACTCAGTAGAGCGGTAGTTGGGGATTACATACGCGACGTAGTTTGAGATGATCATCAGTGCGATAATCACCAAGGCCCCTACATGGTATTGGGTGGCGAAGCTGGAGTTGATGATCTTGTATTGTTTTAGCAAAGCGTGGAAAAAAAGAGCTATCAGAGCAACCAGCTGAATGATTCCACCGTTAAGCAATGTTTCTTTATAGCCGCTATGTGCGTTGCCGATGTAGCCCCAGCGCTGGAGAAAGTAGTCGGCGCTGGGTGTGAACCAGAACGCACCGAATCCATAGCCTTTGATATATTCCGCATCTATCGACGGAGCCAGCAACTCCCAAATGCGCGTACGGTCTGTGAGCGTACTGTCTCGCCCCAAGGTAGAAAGGAAAAGCTCATAATTCGCATATATAAGAAGGAAAATCAAAATATAAATCAGCGTCGAAATTAAAAAGACCGAGCGCGATTTATTGATGCGTAGTTTCACCAAGGTAAGGAAGTACCAGTAACTGGCGGCTCCCGCGAAAATCAAGACCAGTCCGGTGGCTGACTTTGCCAAGATAACAGCTACCAAAGAAAAGAAAGCGCAGACCAGAGCCAGCCGGTTCTGACGATAGACATAAGGCAGAAGCAGCAGAATGGCTATTGCGTTGATCCGGGCTCCTGCGTTTTTCTCAGGAAAGATTCCCTTGAAGGCGCCTTGGCGGGCGCCTTCCTGCGCAAAGGTATGTTCGGGAAAAACCAGCGCCAGCGCCAAGCCCATCAAGGAAAAAAGCCCGATCATGCAACCTACGGTAAAAGCTATCTGCTGAACCCTGTAGTGATAAACAATGAATCCAGCAAAAAAAACCGTGCTCAGCATGGCTATGAATCGCTTGAGACTGATTGAAGGCTCATGTGACCAGAAGACGGAGAGCAGCACGGTAGACAGAAAAAAAATGAACACCAGGTTTTGCTGGTAGAAACTTTTCCTTAAATAAATTTTATGCTTAATAAAGAGATATAAGGGAACCGCAAATGTAATCAGTCCGCACACCTGGTTTACAACATTTCCTTCGCTGTCATTCTGCATGCCACGCAATCGGCTGCTGCTGCTCAATGCCATGAAAAAATAAATGACATTCATATAAAAAATCAGTCCGAATAGCGCGAACGCATCGCGCAAGGTCGAACGTCTGATCTCAAGAGTTTTCATCGCGTGGTTCTTTACGGAACAAGGCAGATAAATAGGTTTTCGCCGCGTTGGAACACGTAAAGCGGGCTGCTGCTTCAATGCGTGCTCGCCGTGCTTGTTCACAACTGTGGTTCAGGGCTTGATCAATTGCCCTGGCCATTGCAGCTGGATCATCGACGGGCACCAGAATTCCCAGCTGGCTGCTTACCAGCACTTCTTCAGGCCCGTAGGGGCAGCGTGTCGAGACCACCGGAACGCCCGTGGACATGGCTTCCACCAGAACATTGGGGCTGCCCTCGAAACGTGAAGACAGGACAAAGCAATCGGCAGCGTTGACTTCAGCCAGGGGGGCAGGGCTATAACCCGCCAGATCGAGTCGATCGGCAACGCTGACGGCCTTAGCATGGTTAATCAGCTGTTGTCGCAAGGGACCTTCGCCAAAGATGATCAGGCGTACCGTGCGGTCGGAGAGCCGGGCGAGGGCAGTGATCAATGTATCGAAGCCCTTTTGCTCCACGAGCCGACCTACCGCAACGATGACCGGGCAGGCTTTATGCTCCAGCCAGGGGTGCGCGGGCGATAGCGGCGGCGTTTGGCGAAAATCATCGTCCAGCACCGGATTGTCCGCCGTCGTGACATCCCGCTCACGGGCGACTGTGGTGCGCACCAGGTCCTGAGCCACGCCCCGGGATACGCAAATGACCGGGTTGGGCGTCAGCCGATATAACAACGGCGCCAGCCAATAAGACAGGCGCACACTGAATGATGGATTGACGTATTTGTCATGGGAAAAGGCATTACGCTCGCTGACATGCTGACGGGCCAGGGTCCCGGAGAAAAGCGCGGCCAGGATGGCGACGACGTTGACATGGGTGAGAGCCGCCAGTTGTGCATCAAACCGGTGGGCTCGTAAATAGCGTGCCAGATCGGGCAAAGCACTGGCAGTACGTAAGCTGCCTAGATGAACCCGCTTTACGTTAGGTGAAAGGTGAGCGGCATTGACGCCTTCAGCAGTCAAGGTCAGAAGGGTGACGTCATGCCCGAACTCGGCAAGCGCGCCAGCCAGGCGCACCATCATTTTCTCGGCGCCGCCACCTCGCAAGTCCTGCAAGATAATCAGCAGTTTTTTTCTCATTGATTCCACACGTGATAATACGCCTGCGCCGCCTGCTGGCTTGTGTATTGCTGTATGACCTCAAGGTGGGCAGCACGGAGCCCGTCGCTGTGGTTCAGGGCCTGAATAATCCCCTCCGCCAAGGCCTCGACATCATTGGCTTTTACCAGGATGCCCAAGCGGCCATTGTCGAGAAGCTCACGCGGGCCGGTATCGCAATCGGCAGCAAGCACCGGTGTACCCAACGCCATGGCTTCGATTAGAGCGGTCGGCAATCCCTCATGCCTGGAACTCAGTACAAAAAACCGGGCCTGTTTGATCAAGGGATAGGGGTTGCTCAGAAATCCGGTGAAATGCACGCGACCAGCAATACCCAACTGATCGGCTTGCTTGTGCAGAGCGCCATGCTCAGGCCCCGCACCCACCAGTACCAGGTCTGGGAGTGGGCGTTGGCTCAGCGCCTTGGCATAGGCGGTCAGCAAAAGATCGAAGCCTTTTTCTTCGGTAAGCCTGCCCACCGCCAGTAGGTAGTTTGAAGGCAGGTGGGCGGGTAGGGGGCAGGCGGCCTTGGCCGACAACTGTTCAGTGACGACTGCATTGGGGCAGTGTTTGATGCGCGTTTTTCCCCACGGCACCCTCCGTGTGAGCCCCGCTTTGAGGCCATGGGAAACGGTGACCACCTGACCGTGCCCCAGCAGATAGAAGGAATACAAAATAGCGAGCAAGGCCGGGTTGAGCGTCTGTTCGGCGCTGTCGAGTGCCGCATGGCGGGTATAAATGACTCGGCAGTTGCCGCCAAGGGTGGCGAGCCGGGTGCAGAGATTAGCCAACTCCTTTGCGGCGATGACATGGGTGACCTGCTGTTGCCGGATGATCCTGCGTAGACTGAGTGCGGAATTGAGAACCGAGAAAACTCCCCAACTACAGGGCTCGCCGATTTGCCTGATGGTGTCTGTCGGAGCGGTATCCGCCCGCTCGCCATTCATGATGAAAAAAGTGACCTGCTGGCCATCGAGGCAGAACTGGTTGGCCAACTGCCGCTGAACCCGCTCGACTCCACCGTCGGGTTTGAAATCCTTGAATACGAAGAGGATGCGCATCCTGGCCACGGCCGGAGTTGATTGCACAATGTTGATGGCTACTTTTCGTCTGGCGAGCATGGCCAGTAAATGCATGAAGTTCCTGGGGTAATCGAGCAGGTAACGCTTGATAGTGTGGGGCTCCCTGTACATGCGATAGAAGGCCCGAAGGTTATAGCGATCCACCCAGGTCGGATAAAAATAACCAGGGGTCATGGCTTCCTGACGAATGAATCCACCGCATGAAAAAGCCACGCCAGTGAAACCGTTTGCGCGTGCTTGACGAATGAAGCGCTCTTGATGCCCCGCACCCAGCCCAACAATAAGAATGTCGCTCCCAGCATCACGAATTTCTGCGCAAACTCTCTTTGCCTGTTGCTCTTCAAAATACCCATGGTGGTATCCGGCAATTAGCAAGGCGGGAAAACGCTTTTTGAGCTTGTCGATAAAGCGATCCAACTCTGCAGGTCGAGCACCAACGAGATAAACCTTCTTTTGCTGCGATTCGGCGCGCTGAAACACCTGTTGGGCTATGGAGGTAAAGTCGAAGCTGACCCTGACGATTTTCTGGCCCGTTACTTTCGACAGAAAATATGACAGCAGCATTCCGTCGCAGAAGAAGGCCATGGAATCCTCCTGCGTAGCGTTGAACAAGACACCGATGGATGCAAAATTCAAAAAAGAGAACGAGCTGGCACCGTCCAGCTGGCAATCCGAATAGCTGTCGAGAATGTCGAGTGTAAACATCTGCGCTCAGTAAATATCCTTGGAAAGCAGCGTGAAGGGCGTTTTGAGAAGAATCTTGAAATCCAGCCAGAACGACCATTGGTTTATGTAGAGGAGGTCCTGATTGACGCGCTGCTGCATCTTTTCCACGGTTTCGGTCTCACCGCGATGGCCGGTGATTTGCGCCAGGCCGGTAATACCCGGCTTGATTCGATGGCGAGCCATGTAAGCGCGGATCTTGCCGATGTAATACAGGTTGTGGGGCACCGCATGGGGACGCGGCCCCACCAAGGCCATTTCCCCGGCCACCACGTTGAACAGCTGCGGCAGTTCATCGAGCGAAGTGCGCCGCATGAAACGGCCTACGGCAGTTACACGCTGATCGCCTCGGGTCGCCTGTTTGACCTGATCGTCCTGGTGTTCGCGCATGGTGCGGAACTTCCAGATGTTGATGACTTCGCCATTCCAGCCGTGGCGTTTTTGCTTGAACAACACCGGGCCGGGGGAGGACAGCTTGACTGCAAGGGCGGCAGCCAGCAGCAGGGGACTCAGGAGCAGAATGGCGAGCGCCGCCAGGCTACGCTCCAAAATCTCTTTGCCTAGCTGGGCGCCCGGATGTGAGCTGAGGGGCGTTTCGTTGAGGTAGATAGCCGGAATGGGGCCGATTTCTGCGATCGAATGATTGAGCAGCAGCATGCTGCCAAAATCAGGTATCCAGACCACATCGACATGCAAATCCAACAGGTCGATGTAAATGCTCTCGATGCGCGGCATTTCATTCAATGGCAGGGCGATGTAAACACGACGAATGTGCTGTTGTTGCAGAATGTCCCTCAGATCGGACAGCTCGCCGAGAATTGGCAGACCAACACCGTCTTGGGTGTTTTCCGTGGCAATCATGCCCACCAGCGGCACCCGGTGCGGCTTGCTCAAGTTCCTCGCCAGTTCTTGCGCCAGGGGACCGGTCCCAACGATTACCGAGCGCCTTTCGTTACGCAGCTTGCGGGCATGCAGGCGATTCATCAGATGGAGCGGCACGTAGCTCAGCACCTGGGCAACGAAGCCCAGGACGGCCCAGCTGAACACCAGATCGAGCGAATAGTGATGCAGGGTGTGGGTTACACCTGCGATTGCCAGCAGGCTCCCGATCAACAAGAACCAACCCGCCAGCAGACGCAGCAATCCGGAAAGAAGCCGGTGTCGTTTGTGATAAACCTGCAGCAACGCATAGACATGCACCGAGCCGAGCAGGGTAAGGATGCCCAGCACGCGGTACTGACTGAGGAGCGTGCCGTAACGCGCCTGTACCACCAGAGTCAGCAACAAGCACACCAGCAGCATACCCGCAGCCCACTGAGTCCAGAAGGTCAGCCCGCGGCGCTTGGCGATCAGATTGCGGTGTTGCGGAGCCATCGAATATCAAATCCGCGAGGGTTGATGAGTGATTTTTTCCGCTGCGGCCAAATAGCCATAGTTTTCGTAGTAGTAGCCGTACTTGCGCGCCTTGTTCAGGTCGATCTGATTCAGTACGGCACCCACGATGGGCGCCTTGTCCTGTAACTGCGTAACGCCTTTCATAACCAGCGAGACGGGCGTGCTCTCGGCACGAATGACGTAGAGCACAGCACTGGACAGGGTGGCCAGCAGCATCGAGTCGCTGACCACCTGGGTCGGCGGAGAGTCGATGATGATCCGCTGATAGCGGTTTTGCAGAGTGCGCAGGATTTTCACCAGTCGCGGCGAGGAGAGCAGTTCCTGGGGATTGGTCGGAATCATCCCGGCAGGCAGCATGCTGACTTTGCCAATGGTACGAATGCAATTCTCGAACCTGGCGGTGCCGGCGATCAGATCCGCCAGGCCTGGGGCGCCAACCGGGAAATCAAAGTTGCGCGCCAGGGTCGGGCTGCGCAGGTCGGCCTCGATCAGCAGGACACGTTCGATATGCGCGACGGCAAAGGCGAGGTTGTTGGCCACGGTGCTCTTGCCTTCGTTCGGCACGGACGAGGTGACCAGGATGATCTGCCGCGGAGTATCGGGGTCAGCCAGCACCAGCCCGGTGCGCATGTTGCGGATGGCCTCGCAAAAGCGTCTGTCCTCGTTACGTTCGAACATGTGAGAAAGCTGGTGGCGGGTCTTTTTCGGCACCAAGGGGATAATGCTGAGCACCGGAATGTTGAGCTTGGTCTCGATTTCCTCGGTTCTGCGGAACGTGTTGTTGAGGCCCTCGCGCACGAAGGTCAGGACGATGCCGGTTGCAGTAGCGGCCACGGCAGCGATCAGCAGAATCAGGGGTTTGTTCGGCTTGCTCGGAATGCCGGGAGGAAGGGCCCGGTCAACCACGCGCGCATTGGCGGCATTGATGTCCGAAGTGGCGGCGGTTTCCTTCAGGCGCGTCATGAAGGTCTCGTAGAGCACGCGGTTGCTGTCGACCTCGCGTTGCAGCTCGCGCAAGCGGAATTCCTTGCGGGAAATTTCCTGGATCTGCTCCTTGTTGTCGGTAAACGACTGCGACAGTGAGTCCTCGTTGGCCTGGGCCAATTGATAGTTGCGTTCGATGCCGGCCACGACTTGCTGCACCTGGGCATGCAGGCTGGCAGTCGCCGCAGCCAGCTCCGTGCGGGCGGAGATCATGTTCGGGTGCTTGTCGCCGTAGCGGCGCGACAGCTCCTCCACCTTGGCGCGGGCCTTGGCTTCTTCGGCCTTGAACTGCTGAATCAGGGGATGGCCCAACACCGCCGGCACGCTGGCCAGGCGCTGCAGTCCGCCGGCGCTCATGGCCTGCACCTGGCGATACTGGCTCTCCGCTTCGGCGCGCTGCCGGCGTGCGTCGATCATGCGATTGCCGGTCATGGACAGCACATCCGCACTGATCGTGGCCACACCGTCCACGTCCACCAGGCCTTCGCTTTCCCGGTAAGCCTGCAAGCGGCTTTCGGCGCTGCGCAGCGTGTCGCGCAACTCGGTAAGGCGGGAGTTCATCCAGTCAGCCGAAGACAATGATTGGCTCATGTAGGCATCCAACTGGCTGGCGATAAATCCTTCGGCAAACGCATTGGCCATCTCGGCGGCCAGAACAGGGTCGGGGATTTCGATATGCACGGCCAGCAACTGGCTCTTGTCCAGTACTTGCACGCTCATGCTCTGCATCACACGGTGCGTAACGCCTTTTGCAATGGCGGCTTCGTCCGGTGCAACAACAGGCTCATCGATGTCGGTGCGCAGGTTACGCCACCAGCCCCGTACATCGACGAGCGGAGCGGGCTGCTGCCTTGGATCGAACAGCGGGTGGGTGGTCAGGTTCAAGCCCTTGACGACACGTTCGGCCAAGGCCCTGGCCTTCAACAGCGCCAGTTGAGTCTGCAGGTACTCGCTGGTACTGGCGGAAGGATCATAAAGCTGCTGAAACGTCAGGACCTGGGGCGTCTTTTTTTCGATCAGCAGCGTGGCGGTGGCCTTGTAGAGGGGCGTGAGGTTGACGAGCACTGCGGCCGTCACCAGGCAGACGATGACGACCAGGGCCGCGATATACAGCTTCGCCTGCCACAGCACATTCCAGATCTTCATCACATCGATGACGTCATCGTCTTCATTGGCAATGCGTGCCAGCCCACGATGGTCCTCGCTGAAACCTTGAACACTGTTCATCAAAAGAAGCCCTGCGCGATGGTGATGGTGTCGCCGGGAAGGATGGCGGTGTCGATGGTGGCTTTCTCGGCGATTCGGGTTTCGCCCTGGCCACGTACGATGGTCACGCGCTTGAGCGAAGCCCGTTCCGTCAGGCCGCCGGCCAGCGCGATGGCGCGATCAAGCGTCAGGCCAGGCTGGTAGGGATAACCGCCGGGTTTTTGTACCTCGCCACTGATGTAGAACTCCCGGTAGGTGATCACGCTGACCGTTACCCTGGGTTCGACCAGATAGCCCTCCTTGAGCTTGTCGGTGATCAGCTGCTCGATCTGGTTGGGAGTTAGCCCACGCGCCTTGACCTGACCGATAAAGGGATACGAAAAGGTGCCCGCATCGTTGAGGCGAACCTGGTCGAAGCTCAGGTCCGCCTCGCCGTATACGCTGATGCGTACCACGTCACCCGAAGCCAGCCGATATTGCGCGTCGCCATCCGCAAGGCCCGTGTGTACCGGCACCAGGGCCATCAGGAGAGTGAGTAGAATTCGGCTGATCATGAGCATGAGAGGCTCCGCAAGAGGGGCTCAAAGGCTGCCAGCAACGCTGATTCTGTAGATGTTGCGCTGGTAGCGTTCGTCCGGAACGGTGGAATCGTTATCGCGATAGCGGTATCCCAGCGATACATCGAGCCAGCGTCGCGGGCTGTAAATCAGTTCCAGGCCGGCGCTGAGCAGATCGTCGTCGCGGTCCTGGCCTTCGTATACATACTCGGCCAATCCCAGCGAGAGGTTGGTGGTCACGCGCTCAATCCATTGGTGTCGCCAGGCGAGGGAGGCGCTGCTGGCCTGGATGGCATCGGAGCCGTCGTCGCCTTCGTCGAAGGCCCGCCGGGCTTTCAAGCTGAAGGTTGAATAACTGCGCGGCTCCCAATCGATACCCACTTCCCACATCGGGCTTTTCAGCTCGTCCCGTCGATCGTCGTCGAACTCCTTCTGCTCATAACCGACAAGCACCTTGCCGGTGGTTTTGGCCGTAGCCTCCCACGTGGCGCCAACCAGGATGGCGGTGTTAGTGCTGTTGCGCGGATTGTTGGCGAGCTTGTAGTCGTAATCGGTGTGGCGGACCTCAACCTGTGTGCGGGTATTGCCACCAAGGCGGTGAAACCAGGCGGTGCTCAGACCCGTGGTGTCCCGTTCCTTGTCGGCGTTGAGCAAGCCGCGATTGTCGTAGCGCAACTCTGAGTAGCTCGCGCCAAACTTCAAGCGATTGCGTGCGCTTTGTGCGCCAAAGGCATAGAGGCCGTGCAGCGAGCGACTGTGAAATTTGTCGTTCTCGGTTCGTGCCGCGGTGGAGGTGGTTTCTTCAGCCTTGCGGTAGGTTGCTTCCAGGTCCAGGCGGTGGCGATCGGTGAACTCCATGATGCTGTCGAGCCGGGCCAGGTGATTGGTATGACTGGCCCCATCGGCATCGTGGTAACTGTTGCGAACACCGGCGTAAATCAGGCGATGAGCGCTGTTGCGATCTTCGGCGATCAACTGAAAACCCGGGGCTATGCGGGTGATCCACGAGGATGCTTCGTCAGAAGCCAGTTCGCGAAAATTGTCGTCGTAGGTTTCAGCCAGACTGAGCGTGGGCAGAAATTGAAAGCCCAATACGTTGATTGGCTGTGGCTCTAGGGACCAGGCTGTCAAAGGCAGCACAGGCATCATTAACACGAATGGGAACCTGATTTTTTTCATAAGCATATCCATTGCTTGAGTCCTGTCGGCTCGTCCTTGCAAGTCGTTGAAACTGACTGCGTGCCGCCGGGCACGCTACCGCCCCAAGGTTGCTCGTTGATCCCTGAGAACGGGGTGGTAAAAACGGGAACTGCTGCTTACGGCGGTTTTCGGCCCAAGCCGGTCGGGTAAGTCGAGCTTCGCTGGCGAAGCCGCACCCGACTCAAAACCATGCCATCCAGCAATGCAGAAGGAAGGAGGCACTTAGCAGACCGCAACGAAACGGCTTGATTGCGTTTCAGCCGATCAACGGTAGCAGTGAATGAATGCAGTTAGGGTGGTTTGCCGAGATCGCGACTGTTGGGTCTAAGATGATGACTCTGATGCATGGGTAATCAGGGCACGCGATGCTTTTTTGTGATTGCGCTTCGCTGGCCAATCCTCTGGACTACTCAGGAGAATCTGAGATGGGTCAACAGAAATACGAAGGCTCACGTTCAACAACCGGCGCGGGCGCCCCGGCCCCAAGTGACCGCCATTCTCTAACCATTAATCCCGACGGTCCCATCCTGCTTCACGATGTACATTTCCTTGAGCAGATGGCCCACTTCAATCGAGAAAAAGTGCCCGAGCGCCAGCCCCACGCCAAAGGCGCCGGTGCGTTCGGCGTCTTCGAGACCACAAGTGACATCAGTGCCTATACCAAGGCCGCGCTTTTCCAGCCGGGCAGCAAGACCGAAATGCTTGCTCGTTTTTCGACCGTAGCGGGGGAGGCCGGAAGCCCTGATACCTGGCGTGACGTGCGTGGCTTTTCACTGAAGTTTTACACCAGTGAAGGTAACTACGACCTGGTGGGAAACAACACGCCTATTTTCTTCGTGCGTGACCCGATGAAGTTCCCTCACTTCATTCGCAGTCAGAAACGGCTACCGAGCTCAGGCCTGCGCGACAACCACATGCAATGGGATTTCTGGACCCTCAACCCGGAAAGCGCCCATCAGGTCACCTATCTGATGGGGGATCGCGGGCTACCCCGCACCTGGCGGCACATGAACGGCTATGGCTCGCATACGTTCATGTGGGTAAACCAGGCCGGCGAGCGGTTCTGGGTCAAATATCACTTCCATACGCGGCAGGGCATGGAGTTCTTCACCAACGCCGGAGCCATGGAGATGGCCGGTCGGGATGCCGACTATCATCGCCGTGACCTGTTCGAAGCCATCGCCCAGGGCGATTTTCCCAGCTGGAACCTGCGGGTCCAGATCATGCCATACGAGGATGCGAAGGGTTACCGCATCAATCCCTTCGATCTCACCAAAATCTGGCCGCACAGCGATTACCCGCTGATTGATGTCGGCGTCATGACGCTTAACCGCAACCCCGATAACTTTTTTGCCCAGATCGAGCAGGCTGCATTCTCGCCGGGCAACCTGGTTCCCGGTATTGGCCTATCACCTGACAAGATGCTGCTGGGCCGTGCTTTCGCTTATAACGATGCGCAACGCAACCGCATTGGGACCAATTTCCACCAGCTTCCGGTCAACCAGCCAAAGGTTGCCGTAAATACCTATATGTTCGATGGGCAGATGACCTACGCGCACAGCGGCAACCAACCCGTGTATGCGCCGAATTCGGCCGGGCGATCCTGGGCCGATGAAACGGGACAGGTCGACAACGGCTGGGAGACTGATGGTGGAATGGTGCGTGACGCCTATACGTTACGCGCCGAAGACGATGACTTTTCACAACCGGGCGCATTGGTGCGTGAGGTATTTGACGCTGCGCAACGGGACCGCCTCGTGGAAACGGTGTCGGGCAGTCTGCTGGGAGGCGTACGCAGCCCAGTGCTCGAACGCGCCTTGGACTATTGGAAGCACATCGATCCTGATGTGGGCCGGCGTATCGAGGAGAAGGTTCGAACCGGCGCGGCGGCGGAACCAGCCGCGGGCATGAGCGAAGCGTAATGCGAGGACGCCGCCGGCGGTGGTGCTGGCGGCGCGCAGCTACGGTCAATGATGCGTGCAGTGCGAAACGCGGAGCCGTAGTCATGAAAGTGCGCTGACAAGAACGACAGCCGTGAGAAGAGGCGTTTGTTAAGAGACTGTTACTAAAGAAAGCATATGCAATATCCGATAATCACCAGACCCGGATATTGCATATTGCGTGTTTTGCCGTACCATGCGGTGCGTGATCCAAAGCCAGCCACTGCCAGAAAAACGCCCCATGCCCAAAGTCCCGTTTCCCTTATTCGAAACCTACCACCGCTTCCTGGAGCTGAACTTTCAACAGTTCACCGAAGAGCTGCCCATTGTGCGTGACTATCTGGGCCGCTTTGCGCCCGAGCTGCTGGCGTTCGAGGGTTACCAGGCCGTTCGCGGTTTTTTGAAGTCGTATGCAGGCAACGAGACGACGTTTACTTCTTACCGGACCCATGTCGAGCGCTTGCTGTTATGGGCACTGTTGGTGGCCAACAAGCCCTTGCTGGAACTGCGCCGACGCGATGCCGAAGCATTCATGGAATTCTGCCTGCGGCCTCCCAAGGACTGGGTCGGCCCCATGGTCAAGTCACGTTTTGTGCGCATTGGCGGTCGCAAGAAGCTGGAATCGGACACCTATCAAGTCAACGAAGCCTGGCGCCCGTTCAGTGTCACTGTGCCCAAACGCAATCGGACCCTGGATGGCACAGCCGCCCAGGATCTCGCCGAACGCCCCTATAAAATGTCCCAAGGATCCGTGGCTCAGGTGTTTGCCGTGTGCGGTAGCTTCTTCCAGCACGCCATTGATGAGGGCCTCACCGAGGTCAACCCGTTCCGCGCAGTCAAGCAGAAATCGGTGTACAAACAACGCAATACTCTGGATGTCGCCGGACGCTCGCTCACGCCCTTGCAATGGAGCTACGTGATCGAAACGGCGGAAAAAATGGCCGATGAGGATGAAACCTACGAGCGCACCCTGTTCATCCTTACGACGCTGTTTGCCATGTATCTGCGCGTGTCCGACCTGGTGGGCCGGGACAACTGGGAGCCAACCATGGGTGATTTTCGCAAGGATACGCAGGGCAACTGGTGGTTCAATGTGGTCGGTAAAGGCAATAAAGCGGCCAAAATCAGCGTGCGCGATGACTATATCCAGAATTACCTGCCCCGTTATCGACGCCACCTGGGGCTGCCTGCCCTGCCCTCGCCCCATGAAACCCACCCGCTACTGACCACCCTCAAAGGCCGCGGCGGGCTTTCTGACCGGCATCTGAGGCTGTTACTGCAGGAGGTGTTCGACCGGTCGCTGGAACGCATGCTTGCCGAAGGATGGAGTAACGATGAAGTCGATCACCTGCGTTCAGCTTCGCTGCACTGGCTGCGGCATACCTCGGCCACCTTCGATGCGCCGCGTCGCGACATGAAGGATCTCCAGGCCGACCTGCGTCACAACAGCCTGAGCACTACGCAAAACACCTATTACAACTCCCTGGATGAGCAACGGGCGCATTCGGTGAAAAATCTGCGCATCAAGGAAGACTCCTAAGGAATGACCCCTAAATCATCCTGCGGTCCACGGCCGGCATTCTGCAGGCGCTGAAAATACGCCGGCAAATGCTGTAGCCCATGGCGCGCCGCAGCCTTGCGCACCTCATTGCGCGGGGCGTCGAACTTGACGGTCTCACTGACCACTTTGATGTTTTCCTCCAGACCCATGGCGCACGCAAAACACACGACGCCGTCCATCGACTCATCATCGGCTTCAGCCAGGCCGGTGTTGGCCAGCGCAATGGTTGCGCTACTGATACGCAAGGCACCCGCGGCCATTTCCCGGGCGACTTCTTCGCTGGTCAAGCCAAAGGTCTTGATCGTCTCCAGACTGACCCCCAGGCAGGCGCGTTTAGCCGTCACGGAATACACCACGTAACCGCTTTCCAGTACCCGACCGCAGCCAGCGATATCCGCCAGCATCGCGGTCATCAGGCCTGCGGTGCAGGATTCGGCCGTGGTCAGCATCAGCTGATTTCTCTGCAGAAACTCGACCACGTTCTCAAGGCTGCGCATACGAGATCTCCCGGTGATTGGGTGGCATGGGCTATGGATGCCCAGCAGGCCTGGCAAGTTCACCCGACAGACGCCACTACCGTTGGGGAGGGCAGCGAAACTTTCTCAACGACTGGCCAGTCAGGACTGAGGATGGGGAGACTCCTCATTGCGATGTCACGCCTGGAAGCGCGCCGTCATACGCTTGGTTTGTTGGGGGAAAGAAGATGGGAAACGCTGTTGCAACCGCTCGTCTTGTTGAATCTGAGAAGGCCGCCACGCTGCTGAGCCCTCCCAGGCTCAGCGTTGAAAGTCTGCACACCGATACGAAGAAAATCCTGTTCGTCACCTCGGAATTCGCTGAACTGGTCAAAGTGGGTGGGCTGGGCGATGTGTCCGCTGCGCTGCCCAGGGCCCTGCGCGCCCAGCACGACATCCGGGTACTGATACCCGGTTATCGGCAAGTACTCGAAAGTGGCAATGTCATCCGCATCATTGCCCAACTGCCAGGCCAGGCCGCCTTGCCGCCCTGCCGTATCGGGCGTATGGACCTGGATGATGGTCTGATCATTTACGTCCTGCTGTGCCCGGAGCTTTATGAGCGCGACGGCAAGCCCTACGGCGATAACCATGGCCGGGATTGGGACGACAACCACATTCGCTTTGCCCGTCTGGGCCTTGCCGCCGCGGAAATCGCCGCCGGCTGCCTCAGTTGGCAGCCCGAACTGGTACATGCCAACGACTGGCCGGCCGCATTGGCTCCGGCCTATATAGCCTGGAAAAGACTGCGCACGCCGAGTGTCTTCACCATTCATAACCTGGCTTACCAGGGCTTGTGCGACCCGGCCTGCGGACCGGAACTCGCCCTGCCTGCCGAAGCGCACTCACCGGACAGCATGGAGTTCTACGGCAAGCTGTCGTTTCTCAAGGCCGGCATCGTCTATGCCAGCCACATCACTACCGTGAGTCAGACCTACGCACGGGAAATTACCACCGAGGCTTTTGGTTGCGGCTTGCACGGCCTGCTCAAACGTAAGGAAGAACAAGGCCAGCTCAGCGGCATCACCAACGGCATTGACGAAAGCTGGCAGCCGAAAACCGACCCGCACTTGCTGCAAGGTTTTCAGATCCATGAATGGGAGCTGAAACGGCGCAATGCCCGCCATGTGGACAAGATGTTTGGCCTGCTGCCTTGCGAAGGACCGCTGTTCATCGTCGTTTCGCGCCTGGTGCATCAAAAAGGCCTGGATATGACGCTGAAAATCGCCGACAGCATTGTGGCCGGTGGCGGTCGCCTGGCCATTCTCGGCCAGGGTGAGCCAGCACTGGAGGCTGAATTGCTTGCGCTGGCCGGACGGCACCCTGGGCACATCGGTGTACACATTGGCTTCAACGAAACCGATGCGCGGCGCATGTTTGCTGGCAGCGATTTCCTGCTCATGCCCTCGCGCTATGAGCCCTGTGGGCTGAGTCAGATGTATGCCCAGCGCTTCGCCTCGCTGCCGATTGCCCGCCGCACCGGCGGGTTGGCCGATAGCATCGAGGATGGCGTTACCGGTTTCCTGTTCCAGCATGGCGATGCCGAAAGCTACTTTGAGGCTGTGCAGCGTGCGCTGAATGTCTTCAAACACCCCCAATTGCTCAACGCCATGCGCTGCCAGGCCATGGCAGCGCCGCAATTCTGGGCGCAATCGGTAGAGCCTTACGATCGCCTCTACAAGCGGCTGCTTCAGGAGCAGGCCGCCGTTCGCGTGAGGGGCCGATGAATGCATGGTTCCTTGCTACACGGTGCGGTAATGCAAGGCGATGGCATGACCCGCTTTGCCTTGTGGGCGCCGGACGCCGCTGATGTAGAGCTTGAACTGGGAGATGGCGAACGACACGGTTTGCAGGCACAGGCCGAAGGTTGGTTTGTCACGCACCTGCAATGTTCCGCAGGCACCGCTTACCGCTACTGGATCGACCGCCACCTTCCGGTGGCCGATCCAGCCTCGCGGGCACAGTTGGAAGATGTCGAGGGTTGGAGCCTGGTGGTTGACCACCAGGCCTATCGCTGGAACGTTCCCGACTGGCAAGGCCGGCCTTGGCACGAATGCGTGTTCTACGAGCTGCATGTCGGCCTGCTCGGTGGCTATGCGGGCGTCGAAGCGCACTTGCCGCAGCTGCAACAACTGGGGGTGACGGCCATCGAATTGATGCCGATCGGCGAATTTCCCGGCCAGCGCAACTGGGGGTACGACGGTGTACTGCCGTTCGCGCCGGAATCCACCTACGGCACGCCCGAACAACTCAAGCATCTGATCGACACCGCCCATGAATTGGGGTTGATGGTGTTCATCGATGTGGTCTACAACCACTTCGGCCCGCAGGGCAATTACCTGCATCAGTACGCCAGCCCCTTCTTTCGCAACGATATTCAGACACCTTGGGGCGCCGCCATCGATTTTCGCCGCGCTCAGGTGCGGGATTTCTTCTGCGAAAACGCCCTGATGTGGTTGCTGGATTACCGGGTGGATGGCCTGCGCCTGGATGCCGTACACGCGATTCTCGACAAGGAATTTCTGGTTGAACTGGCCAATCGGGCGCGCGTGGCCGTGGGTGTCGAACGTCAGATTCACCTGGTACTGGAAAACGAGGACAACCAGGTGCGCTTGCTGGAGCAAGGCTTTACCGCGCAGTGGAATGATGACGGCCACAACGTGCTGCACAGCCTGCTGACAGATGAGCGTGAAGGCTATTACGCGGATTTCTGCGAAGAGCGCACCGCCAAACTGGCTCGCGTGCTGAGCGAAGGCTTCGTCTTTCAGGGCGAAACCGACCGCCGCGGTCGGGCACGCGGCGAACCGAGCTGGAAGCTGCCGCCCTACGCCTTCGTGCTGTTTATGCAGAATCACGATCAAGTCGGCAATCGTGCTTTCGGCGACCGCCTGGTAACACTGGCCGATCAGGACGCCCTTAAGGTAGCCGTGGCGCTGATGCTGCTCAGCCCGATGATCCCGCTATTGTTCATGGGCGAGGAATGGGGCTCGGCCCATCCCTTCCTGTTTTTCACCGATTATCACGACGAACTCGGCCGTGCCGTACGTGAAGGGCGCCAAAGCGAATTCGCCGAATTCACCGCCTTTGCAGGGTCCGGCGCGCAGAAGCAGCTTCCCGACCCAAACGCACTGAGTACCTTTGTCAGTTCACAGCCAGAACTCAGCGCCTCACAGCCTGAGCACCATCATTGGTGGGCGTTCTACCGCGACCTGCTGGATTTGCGGCATAGGCATATCGTGCCGCGATTGCGCGGTACTCGCCCGGCTGACGTGAAAATCCTTGCCGAACAGGCTGTTTCGGCCCGTTGGCGCATGGGCGATGACGTGCGCCTGCGCATCGACCTGAATTTTTCCGACACCGACGCCAGCACCGGTCCACTGAGCGAGCGCGCGCAGCTGTTGTTTGGTCTGCGTATCGATGCCGAGCAGCCTGGCACTTTGCCCCCACATAGTCTGCTGGCGACCCTGGAGCCCATGCCATGAGCGATCGGCGTCTTGCTGACCTGGCCTGCGCAGCAGGCTTTAACTTGGAATGGCAGGATGCCCACGGAAAGCTGCAGCACGTAACCCCGGAGGCCCAACGCGCATTACTGGAAGCGCTGGGTTTTCCGGCACAGAGTCCCGAGCAGATCGAGGAAAGCCTTGCCGCCCTGGCCGAACGCCACCGCAACAGCAGCGTCGGCCCGCTGATCCTTGTCGATCAGGGACAGGCTGTATCTCTAGCAGATCATTTCAAGGCCAACACGCCGTTTCGCCTGCAAATCGAAGGGGATCTGCGCATCGAAGGCCGCCTGGATGCCAACATCTGCCTGCCGCCGCTCGACGATTGCGGTTATCACAACTTGATGATCGGCGACGAGCAACTGACCCTGGCGGTGGCGCCTCCGGCTTGTCCTAGCGTACGCAGCCTGAGCGATGGCCAACGTGGGCATGTGTGGGGCATAGGTGCACAGCTTTATGCCCTGCGCCGTGCGGGCGATGGCGGCTTGGGCGACACGCTGGCCCTGGAAGCCCTGGTGCGCCAGGCCGCGGATCACGGCGCCGATGCCCTGGCACTCAGCCCGGTGCATGCCATGTTTACGGCGCTCCCCGAGCACTACAGCCCGTATTCGCCCTCTAGCCGGCTGTTCTTCAATGTCCTGCATGCCTCGCCAGGCTGCATTCTCGGCGAACATGCCGCCGCCCAGGCGATCAAGGCCTGCGGCCTTGAGACTGAATGGCAGCGCCTGGAAGCCCTTGAGCTGATCGACTGGCCGGCCGTGAGCCGGGCCCGGTTGCAGGTTTTACGACAGCTGTATACCAGCTTCAGTGGCGCGGAAAATCTGCTGAGCCCGGATTTCGACAGTTTCTGCGCCCATGGCGGCGAGGCCTTGCTGCAGCATTGCCGCTTCGAAGCGCTGCATGCTCACATGATTGGCCAGGGGCAGCCTGGCGACTGGCGTGTCTGGCCCGAGCAGTACCACGACCCAAAACACCCGGCGGTCAGTCAGTTCGCCAGTGAACATGCCGATGACGTGAAATTTCACGCCTTCGCTCAATGGCTGATCGACCGCTGTCTGCAGCGCGCCCACAGCGCCGCCAAAAGCGCTGGCATGCACATCGGTCTGATTGCCGACCTGGCGGTCGGCGCGGAGCCGGGCGGCAGTCAGGGCTGGTCGCGACAGACCGAGTTGTTGCCGTCGCTGAGCGTGGGCGCGCCGCCGGACATCATCAATCGCGCGGGTCAGAATTGGGGCATCGCCGCGTTCTCCCCTGAGGGTCTGCAGCAGAATGGCTACCGCGCCTTTATTGAGATGCTGCGCGCCAACCTCGCCCATGCCGGCGGGTTACGCATCGACCATGCCATGGGCCTGCAGCGCTTGTGGGTGATTCCCCAGGGCGGCTCGCCCGAAAATGGCGCCTACCTGCGTTATCCCTGTGAGGATTTGCTGCGCCTGATCGCCCTGGAAGCGACACGGCATCAAGCATTGATCGTGGGCGAGGACCTGGGCACGGTGCCCGAAGGCCTGAGCGAACAGTTGGCGCGGCGCGGCGTGCTCGGCATGCGCGTGCTGTATTTCGAGCAGAAAAAGGGACGCTTCACCCCGCCCGAAAAGTGGTCCGCCGACGCCCTGGCCACCACCACCACCCATGATTTGCCGAGTGTCACCGGCTGGCTGGGTGGCCGGGATATCCAGCATCGCCAGGACAATGGTCAGATTGACGCCGAGCGCGCCCGTCTCGACCTGGAGCAACGCGAAGCGGAGAAACACGCCCTGGGCGAACTGTTGCGCCAGCGGGGCCTGCTCGACGAGGGCGTCGAACGCCCCGACGCGCAGCTGGACGCCTGTATTCAGCTGCTCGGTCGCACGCCTGCGCCCTTGGTGCTCCTGCCGCTGGAAGACGTGCTGGCCAGCGAAGAACAACCCAACCTGCCCGGTCCCGGCGACCGCCATCCGAACTGGCGGCGGCGCTGGCCCTGGGACGTAAGCGATCTGCTCGAACGACCCAAGGCCGGTGCCCGCTTGCAGTTGCTCGAGCGCACCCGCCTGGAACAGGATGATCCCGATACGGAAAACGCCCTCAATGACTGATGTGCGCGCCACTGCCCGTTTACAATTTCACCGTGGTTTTACCCTCGACGACGCCTTGCCCCTGGTGGATTATTTTGCCGAGCTGGGCATCAGCCATCTCTATGCGTCCCCGCTGTTCACGGCGCGTCCTGGCTCCCTGCACGGTTATGACGTGCTGGACCCGACGTGCATCAACCCCGAACTGGGCGGCGAAGCGGCGCTGGTACGCCTGGTAGAGGCACTGCACCAGCGGGGCATGGGCCTGATTCTGGATATCGTGTCCAACCACATGGCCGTGGGCGGCGACGGCAATCCCTGGTGGCTGGACGTGCTGGAATGGGGCCAAGCCAGCCCTTATGCGAAGTTTTTCGACATTCAGTGGCGCTCCCACGACCCTTTGCTGCGTGGCCAGCTGCTGGTGCCCTTTCTGCGCAGTGATTACGGCGAAGTGCTCGCCGCTGGTGAAATCGTCCTGAACTTGCAGGCCGAGACCGGCCAGCTCTACGTCAGTCATTTTGATCACCGCTTCCCCCTGCTGCCCGCCTCCTACGCGCGGGTATTGCGGCGCTGCGACCACCCGGCGCTAGGCGCCCTTGCCTCACATTTCGAGGCGTTGTCCAAGCGCAGCCAGGCGCGGCACAAAGCCAAGGCCTTACAGGCGCAACTGGCCGACACCCTGGAAAATGAACAGGCGCTGGCCAGCCTGCAGAACGCCATGAAGAGTTTTCGCCCGGACGCGGAACGGGGCTTCGAACGCCTGCATGCCCTGCTCGAAGCCCAGCATTATCGGCTGGCCAGTTGGCGCACCGCAGCTGATGACATCAACTGGCGGCGCTTTTTCGACATCAATGAGTTGGGCGGCTTGCGAACGGAGCGCACTGAAGTGTTCGAGGCCATTCACGCCAAGGTGTTCGAGCTGGTCGAGCGGGGTTTGCTCGATGGTTTGCGCATCGACCACGTTGATGGCCTGGCCAATCCTCGCGCCTATTGCCGGCGGCTGCGCCGGCGCATCGACCGATTGTGCCCCGACCGACACCTGCCTATCTATGTGGAGAAAATCCTCGGTGCCGGCGAACGGCTGCGCGAGGATTGGGGCGTGGATGGCACCACGGGCTACGAGTTCATGAACCAGGTTTCGCTGCTGCAGCACGACGCCCGTGGCGAGCCGCTGCTAACGGCGTTCTGGCAGGACATCAGCGGCAGGTCCGCAGCCTTTCTCGAAGAGGTCGTCGAAGCGCGGCAATTGATGCTCAGCACTACCTTGGCCGGTGATCTGGAAACCGTGGCCCAGGGGCTGCTGCAGGTGGCGCGTCAGGACATTGCGACCCGCGACCTGACACTCGGCGCAATCCGCCGGGCCTTGCTGGCGTTGATCATGCACTTTCCCGTCTATCGCACCTATGTCGGCGTCTGCGGGCGATCCGATGCGGACCGGGAGGTTTTTCAACAGGCCCTGGACGGCGCACGCGAGGATCTGCCGAAAACCGACTGGCCGTTGCTGGAGCATCTGGATCGCTGGCTGGGTGGCCAGCCGTTGCGCGAACTGCCACCCGGCCAGGCCCGAAAGGAGCGCCGCAAGGTGCTCACCCGCTTTCAGCAACTCACCGCCCCGGCGGCCGCCAAAGCCGTGGAAGACACTGCCTGCTACCGCTCGGCGGTGCTGCTGTCGCGCAATGACGTCGGTTTCGATCCGCAGCATTTCAGCGCGCCACTGTCAGCGTTCAATGCCGCCTGCGCCGAGCGAGCGGAACGTTTTCCGGGCAACTTGCTGGCCACCGCCACGCACGATCACAAGCGCGGCGAGGATAACCGCGCACGCTTGGCAGTGATCAGTGAGCGGGCCGAATGGTTTGTCGAGCGAGCCCGCCATTGGCTGCAACTGGCCGAACCCTTGCGCACCCGAACGGATGCCCTGGTTGCGCCGGCGCCCGCCGACGAGCTGATGCTGTACCAGACCCTGCTGGGCAGCTGGCCGCTGCAGTTGGAGGAAGACGATGGCGCCGCGCTGCAAAGCTACTTGCAGCGGTTGCTGAGCTGGCAGGAAAAAGCCTTGCGCGAAGCCAAGCTGCACAGCAGCTGGAGCGCTCCCAATCAGGCCTATGAAGGGGCCTGTCGCGAGTTCCTCACCCGCCTGCTGACTGACGCCGCCGGCGTGCCGTTGCGACGTGAAATCGCCGCCGCAGCGAACAGCCTGGCGCCGGCCGGTGCCCTGAACGGCCTGGCGCAATGCCTGCTGCGCCTGACCACGCCAGGCGTGCCCGATCTGTATCAGGGCTGCGAGTTCTGGGACTTCAGCATGGTGGACCCTGACAATCGCCAGCCGGTGGATTTTGCCGCCCGCCAGGAGGCGCTTTCCGCTGCGGAAGATCTTCCCGTGCTGTTGCAGGCCTGGCGCGACGGGCGCATCAAGCAGCGCCTGATCCAAGAGGTATTGCGTTTTCGCCAGGCCCATGACGCGCTGTTTCGCCACGGCGCTTACCAGCCTTTGCGGATCAGCGGCGACCAGGCCGACCAGGTCATGGCCTTCGCACGTGTCTGGCGGAACACCTGGGTGATTGTCGTGGTGCCGCTGCAGGCGGCCGGGCTGCTCGGCGACCGGCAGGTTCCCCATATCGATCCGCTGCGCTGGGGTGACACGCAGATCCATCTGCCCGCAGAGCTGGCGGCCACGGAACTGGTCAGCCTGCTCACGCCCGCCCGGCTCATGCCACAGCAAGGCTGTCTTGCCGCGCAACACATACTCGCCGACTTTTCCCTCAATCTGCTGCATGCCCTGGAGACTGCGTCATGAGTGATGAACAGCGCATTCGAGAACTCGCCTATCAGATCTGGGAATCGGAAGGTAAACCCGCGGGCCAGGAAGACCGCCATTGGGCCATGGCCAGCAAGTTGGTCCAGACCGAAAGCGTGCCCGCCGGCAAGCCCAAGTTGAGTTCCCGACGGGCCGGCAAACCACAAGCCACCATGGTGCCGCCCAGTTCGCCCGAAGAAAAAGCCGCCGTGGTCAAGGAACCAAGAAAGCCACGACAAAAGCCTGGCGCGACACCTTTATAGCCCGCCTATAGCCCGCCGCCCTTGAGAGGGGAAACCCTATGCCAAGATCAAAAGCTGGACTGCACCACCCTGCCCCGCAGGTTCTACAGCGCTCGCGGGTTTCTGAAGGGCAGCCCTACCCACTTGGCGCCACGTGGGACGGTCTGGGGGTCAATTTCGCCCTTTTTTCTGCCCATGCTACGTGCGTGGAACTGTGCCTGTTCGATGACAAGGGCACGACTGAACTCGAGCGCATCGAGTTGCCTGAATACACCAACGAAATCTGGCATGGCTACTTGCCCGATGCCCATCCGGGCCTGATTTACGGCTACCGAGTACACGGTCCGTACGAGCCTGAAAACGGCCATCGCTTTAATCCCAATAAGTTGCTCATTGACCCCTATAGCAAGCAGCTGGTGGGCAGCTTAACCTGGTCGCCGGCCCTGTTTGGCTACACCCTTGGCTCCCACGATGCGGACCTGAGTTTCGACACCCGGGACAGCGCCCGTTTCATGCCCAAGGCCAAGGTCATCGACCCCGCCTTTACCTGGGGTGAGCAACCCCCGGTGCGTGTGCCCTGGGAAAACACCATCCTCTATGAAGCGCATCTGCGTGGCATCAGCATGCGCCACCCGGAGGTGCCTGCGGAGCTGCGCGGAACCTGCGCCGGCTTGAAGCACCCGGCACTGCTCAAGCACCTGCGCTCGCTGGGGGTGACCAGCATCGAACTGCTGCCCGTGCATGGCTATCTGGACGACCAGCATTTGCTCGAACAGTCGTTGAGCAATTACTGGGGATACAACAGCATCGCCTTTTTCGCTCCCCAGGCGTCATATCTGGCGAGCGGTAAAATCAATGAATTCAAAGAGATGGTTGCGCATCTTCACAACGCAGGTCTCGAGGTCATCCTCGATGTGGTCTACAACCACACCGCCGAGGGTAACGAACTGGGCCCCACGCTATCCATGCGCGGCATCGACAACGCCACCTATTACCGGCTGATGCCCGACGAGCGTCGCTTTTATATCAATGACTCTGGTACCGGCAATACGCTGGACCTGAGCCATCCCTGCGTATTGCAAATGGTCACCGACTCGCTGCGCTACTGGGCGACGGAAATGCGCGTGGACGGCTTCCGCTTCGATCTGGCAACCATCCTCGCCCGCCATAGCCACGGCTTCGACGAACGCCATGGTTTCCTCGTCGCCTGTCGCCAGGACCCTGTCCTGAGCAAGGTCAAACTGATTGCCGAACCCTGGGATTGCGGCCCCGGGGGGTATCAGGTCGGTGGTTTCGCGCCCGGCTGGATGGAGTGGAACGACCGTTTTCGTGACACCGTACGGGGGTATTGGCGCGGCGACGAGGGACAGTTGCCCGAATTGGCCAGCCGCCTGACCGGCTCGGGCGACAAGTTCAATCAGCGTGGGCGCAGGCCCTACGCGTCAGTCAACTTCATCACCGCTCACGACGGCTTCACCTTGCGTGATCTGGTTTCCTACGAGCAGAAGCACAACGAAGCCAACAACGAGGACAACCAGGACGGCAACGACAACAACATTTCCTCCAATTACGGCTGGGAAGGTCCGACTGACGACCCGGATATTCGTGCCCTGCGCCTGCGCCAGATGCGTAACCTGCTGTCGACACTGCTGCTTTCCCAAGGCACGCCGATGCTGCTGGCCGGCGACGAATTCAGCCGTACCCAGCACGGCAACAACAATGTCTACTGCCAGGACAACGAAGTGGGTTGGGTCGACTGGGACCTCGACGACGAAGGCCGCAGCCTGCTGGATTTCACCCGTCGGCTGATCAAGCTGCGCCGAGCCTACCCGATCCTCCATCGTGGCCGCTTCCTGGTGGGTGAATACAACGAGGAGCTGGGCGTCAAGGACGTCACCTGGCTGTCCCCGGACGGCAGTGAAATGAGCGAAGAGCAATGGCACGATGGCAATGCCCGCTGTCTCGGCATGCTTCTGGACGGCCGCGCTCAGCCCACGGGTATCCGCCGGCGTGGCGACGATGCCACCCTGCTGCTGATTCTCAACGCCCATGACGACGTGGTGAACTTCCATTTGCCGGGAGTCACCCAGGGCACTGCCTGGGAATGTCTGCTTGACACCTACCGGCCCACCCTGCGTCCCCGTGAGCTGCATGACTTTGGCAGTGAGTTCCTGGTGACCAACCGTTCATTGCTGCTGTTCGAGTTGCAACGGGACGAGGCGTAGCGGGCGTATCAATGGACGGACGGACCCTGGCGATCTGAACCCCCCTCCCTTCCCTCAGTCGGACGTTATATCGGCCACCGTACAGCTACCCCAGTGGAGGATCCCATGAAGATTCGCGACGTCATGACCCGCAATGCACAAACCATCTCGCCCGAGCAGAGCATCCGCGAAGCCGCCGACCTGATGGCGCGCATCGACAGCGGTGCCTTGCTGGTCAATGAAGGTGATCGCCTGGTGGGCATGGTCACCGATCGCGATATCACCATTCGTGCGGTGGCCCAGGGGCTGGGCAGTGACACGCCGGTGCGCAAGGTCATGACCGGTAATATTCGCTACTGCTTCGAAGACGAGGACGTGCAGCACGTGGCGCAGAACATGGCGGATATCCAGGTACGTCGTCTGCCGGTGCTCAACCGTGAGAAACGCCTGATCGGTGTGGTGTCCTTGGGCAACATCGCCAGCTCCAACGATGCCAAGACCAGCGACACCGTGCTGCAAGGCGTAACCGAGGCGCATTGATAGCCAAGGTGATCCGGCTACGGGCAGCCGTCGGTGGATGCGCGTGGGGGAGCGGCGGTCGCGCCGCGAAGGCAAAGGCATGGTCGAAGCCCGTGGTAACGCTTCGCTCCAAAAGCCTACCGCCCCTTAGCCGGTCAGACATTCAGCCAGAGGACAGGTGCCATGAAAGCTGTGGTTTTTCACGATGTAGGCGACATCCGACTCGACGACGTTCCTGAACCCACCCTGCAAGCACCCACTGATGCCATCGTGCGGCTAACGGCATCGGCCATCTGCGGCACGGACTTGCACTTCGTGCGGGGGACCGTGGCCGGTATGCAACCAGGCACCATCCTCGGGCATGAAGGCGTCGGCATTGTCGAGGCGCTGGGCGAGGACGTGCGCAACCTGCAGATTGGCGACCGGGTCGTCATCGCCTCGACCATTGCCTGTGGCAACTGCGTCTATTGCCGGGCCGGTTATTACGCGCAATGCGACGTGGCCAACCCCAACGGCCCGCAAGCCGGTACCGCATTCTTTGGCGGCCCGGCCTCAACCGGTCCTTTTCAGGGCCTGCAGGCTGAGAAGGCACGCATTCCTTTCGCGCACATCGGCCTGGTCAAATTGCCCAGCGAAATCAGCGACGACCAGGCGATTCTAATTTCGGACATCTTCCCCACTGGGTATTTCGGCGCCGAAATGGCTGAAATCACCCCCGGGGACAGCGTGGCCGTCTTCGGTTGCGGCCCGGTCGGCCAGTTCGCCATTGCGAGCGCCAAACTGTTGGGCGCTGCGCGCATCTTTGCCATCGACCGGCTGGATGACCGGCTGCGCATGGCCTGTCAGCAAGGCGCCGAAGTCATCAACTTTGAACATGAAGACCCGGTTCAAGCGCTGCATCGCCTGACCGATGGCATTGGCCCGGACCGCGTCATTGATGCGGTGGGCGTGGACGCCGAACACCCCCATAGCGCAACGCCGCAGCCGGACGACAACCGTTTCCATCAGGAAATGGCCGACATCACGCCTCATACCCACCCGGACGGCGCGAACTGGCACCCGGGCACGGCCCCCAGCCAGGTCCTGCAGTGGGCCGTAGAAGCGCTGGCCAAAGCCGGTACGCTGTCGATCATCGGCGTTTATTCAGAGCAGTCGCGCAGTTTTCCCATCGGGTTGGCGATGAACAAGAACCTGACCATCAACATGGGCAACTGTCATCACCGCAAATACATCCCACGCCTGATTGAGCTAGTGCAGAGCCGGCGTATCGATCCGGCGAAGATCATCACCCAGATCAAGCCGATGAGCGATGCCATTGCCGCCTTCGAGGCCTTCGACCGGCGCGACAGCGGCTGGGTGAAAGTGGAGCTGCATCCCCAGCGACAACAATCGCGTAGCGGTGATGAACAGATAACCCCCGGTGAGGCACAACTCGACGATGCCATCGAGGACTCTTTTCCTGCCAGCGACCCTCCTTCGATGACCTCGCCCAAGCGTTCGTGACCGCAAAAAAGACGAAAAGGCCTATGACTGAAGTTCGCATCGGCATTTCCGGCTGGCGCTACGCGCCCTGGCGGGGTGATTTCTACCCCAAGGGCCTCGCCCAGAAGAACGAGCTGCATTTTGCTTCGCGCGCCGTCAGGAGCATCGAAATCAATGGCTCCTTTTATGCGCTGCAGACGCCGCAGCGGTATGCAAGCTGGTACGCCGACACCCCCGACGGGTTCGTATTCAGCGTCAAGGCGCCGCGTTTCATCACACATGTAAGGCGCCTGCGAGAGGTAGAAACCCCAGTGGCAAATTTTTTTGCATCCGGGGTGCTTAGCCTGCGAGACAAGCTTGGGCCCATCCTCTGGCAGTTCCCGCCCAGCTTCAAATTCGACGCCGAGCAGTTCGAGCATTTTCTTAGCTTGTTGCCGCAATCCACCGATTCAGCTAGAGAAACTGCGCAGCACTGCAACGCTGAACTGCGCGAGCCCGGTTATCTGGACCACGATAAAAAGCGCCCACTGCGCCATGCCGTGGAGATCCGCAACAAAAGTTTCGTGGATCCGGCTTTCGTGGCATTGCTGCGCCGTTATCGTGTCGCCCTGGTGGTGGCTGACACAGCGGGCAAATGGCCCTATGCCGAAGACTTGACCGGTGACTTTGTCTACATGCGCCTGCACGGGGATGCCGAGCTGTATGCCAGCGGCTACAGCGAAGAGGCTCTGACACGCTGGCAAAAACGCATCGAAGCCTGGACCCAGGGACGCGAGCCGGCCGATGCCAAGCTGATCAGCGAGGAGCGGGACCAGACGCGTGCGTCTCGTGATCTCTATTGTTATTTTGATAATGACATCAAGGTGCGTGCACCCTACGACGCCCGGCGCTTGCTGGAAAAGCTCGGGCTGGCCGAGGGGCTGGAAACCGTACCGGGACAGGAGGCGCCTCATGACTCATCCTGATGCCCGACTCCGGCAAGCAGCGCTGCCCGCGGTGCAGCGACTGCACATTCTCACCGTAAATACGCACAAGGGCTTCACTCCGTTCAACCGCCGTTTCATTCTCCCCGAGCTGCGCGAGGCGGTGCGCACCTTGTCCACCGACCTGGTGTTTCTGCAGGAAGTCCATGGCACCCATGAACACCATGCCGCGCGGCTGAGCAATTGGCCGCCCACGCCGCAGTACGAGTTTCTTGCCGACAGCATGTGGCCGGAGTACGCCTACGGACGCAATGCCGTGTACCCCCACGGCGACCACGGCAATGCCCTGTTGTCGAAATTTCCGATACTGGCGTTCGATAACCACGATGTCTCCATCGGTCGCCATGAACAGCGTGGCTTGCTGCATTCCGAACTGGATGTGCCGGGCCCCAGGGAAGTGCATGCCATCTGCGTGCACCTCGGCCTGCGCGAAGGCCATCGGCGGCGGCAGCTCAAGCTGCTGTGTCGCTTGCTGGAGGGCTTGCCCAAGGATGCCGCAGTGATCGTTGCCGGTGACTTCAATGACTGGCGCCTGCGTGCTGATCAGCTACTGGCACGCTGTGGCCTGGAAGAAGTGTTCACCCGCGCTCAAGGCACGCCGGCGAAAAGCTTCCCAGCCAGACACCCTTTGCTGCGCCTGGACCGTATCTACCTGCGCAATGCCACCGGGCACGATCCGCAAGTGCTGAGCCACCGGCCTTGGTCCCACTTGTCGGACCATGCGCCGCTGGCTGTAGAGGTACGACTATGACTTTTGCCTGGCGCGGCGGTAATGACGTACAGCTGCTGATCAATGGCGAGGAGTTTTTCCCCAGCGTCTTCGAGAGCATTCGTGCGGCACGCCGGGAAGTCCTCTTGGAAACCTTTATCATTTTCGAGGACAAGGTCGGTATCAAGCTGCAAAAAGCGCTGATCGAGGCCGCCGAACGCGGTGTGACCGTAGAAGTGACCGTCGATGGCTATGGCACCGCGGACCTGAGCTCCGAGTATATTTTGGCTATGACCCGGGTCGGCATCCGAGTGCACATGTTCGATCCCCGTCCTCGGCTGTTAGGCATGCGCACTAACCTGTTCCGGCGCCTGCACCGGAAGATCGTGGTTATTGACGGCGAGCTGGCTTTTATCGGCGGGATCAATTTCTGCATCGACCACCTGGCTGAATTCGGGCCGATGGCCAAGCAGGATTACGCGGTTCGGGTGCGTGGCCCCATCGTTGCCGACATTCATTCGGCTAGTCGCGAGCTGCTCGAACACACCCCTGAGGGCTATCCGGGCGTCGTTCAACCGCGCGATGACCAACCGGCCGGCCGGGTCGCCATGCTGCTGGCGATACGCGATAACGAGGATCACAACACCGACATTGAGGAACAGTACCTGCGCGCCATCCGCAGGGCCCAGCAGCGTTTATTGGTGGCCAATGCCTATTTCTTTCCGGGTTATCGGCTGCTGCGCGAACTGCGCAATGCCGCCCAGCGCGGCGTGCAAGTCACGTTGATTCTGCAAGGCCAACCGGATATGCCCTGGGCGCGAATCTGTGGACGCTTGCTCTACAACTACCTGCTGCGCGACGGTGTGGTGATCCATGAGTATTGTGAAAAACCGCTGCACGGCAAGGTGGCCATAGCCGACCGGGAATGGTCGACGGTGGGCTCCAGTAACCTTGACCCGCTCAGCCTGTCGCTGAACCTGGAAGCCAATCTGTTCATCCGCGATGCGGGCTTCAACCAGCGTCTTTACGAGCATCTGCAACAACTGGCCATAAGCAGTTGCAAGCAGGTGACCTTGCAGCGGGTCATGCGCGGCTACTGGTGGCGCGCTCCGCTGGTTTTTCTTGGTTATCACTTCACCCGTCGTTTTCCGGCGATCGTCGGCTGGCTCCCGGCGCACCAGCCGCGCCTAAAATCCCTGCATCCGGAAACTCCTGTCGAGCATCCGTACAAGCAGGAAAAAACCTCATGACCACGGTCGGCACGTCAGACGCCACCCGCAAGCCCGTCGCGCGCAAATGGCGGCTGCTGAGTCGTTTCTTGTCGCTGGGCCTGCTGATCCTGGTGCCGTTGATGTTATTCCTGCTGGTCAGGAACCTCGACTGGCAAGAGGTCAAGCAGGCGCTCTATGCCTACAGCCCTGGCACTTTGCTGGCTGGGATCGGCATCAGCCTGGCCAGTTATGTGGTGTTCAGCAGTTTCGACCTGCTCAGCCGAACCTATACCGGCCACACCCTACCCGCGCGTCAGGTGCTGCCGCTGGCGTTTGTCTGCTACGCCTTCAACCTCAACCTGGGGTCCTGGGTGGGCGGAGTCGCGCTGCGCTATCGGCTCTATTCCCGACTGGGGCTGGATATCGCCACCATTACCCGAATCTTGAGCATGAGCCTGATCACCAACTGGCTGGGCTTTTTCGTGCTGGGTGGGGTTATTTTCTGTCTGGGTCTGCTTGAACTGCCGGAGAGCTGGAGCATCGGTGCGAAGGGTTTGCGCCTGTGCGGCGTCCTGCTGCTGCTCCTTTCTTTCGCCTATCTGTCGGCATGTGCGTTTGCTCCGAAGCGCACCTGGCATTGGCGCGGCCACCGCATCAGCCTGCCTTCGCTGCGCTTTGCCCTGCTCCAGGCTGGCCTGGGCGCCCTCAATTGGATGTTGATGGCTGGGGTGATTTATCTGCTATTGCCGGAACAGGCCTTTTATTTCTCGGTTCTGGGCATCCTGCTGATCAGCAGCATCGCCGGCGTCATCACCCATATTCCCGCCGGTCTCGGCGTTACCGAGGCCGTGTTCATGGCCATGCTTCAGCACCAGTTTTCCAAGGGCACGATCCTGGCGGCCATGATCGGCTACCGGGCGCTGTATTTCCTGGTGCCGCTGGGCATCGCCTGCGCGGCGTATCTGGTGCTGGAGAAACGCGCCAAGAAAATGCAAGCGCAGACGGCTGGACGTTAGCGAAGTGTGGGTCTCTCTAACACGCCTTATGCTCCTTTGTGTTTTACGTGCTTTTCCATAAAGCCCATGGCAAAGGCAGAGACCACGAAGGTCATGTGGATGATCACGTACCACATCAGCTTGTCGTTGGAGATCTTCTGGGCATCCATGAACATGCGCAGCAAATGAATGGACGATATCGCCACGATCGAAGCAGCAACCTTCAGTTTCAGTGAGCCCGAATCCATCTTGCCAAGCCATTCCAGCTTTTCCATGCCGGCCTTGATGTTCAGTTGCGAGACGAAATTCTCGAAGCCGGAAATCATCACCATCACCACCAGCCCGCCGACCAGGGCCATGTCGATCATCGACAGCACCACCAGGATCAGCTCCGCCTCGCTACGCTCGAACACATGGGGCAGCACATGGAATATTTCCTGGAAGAATTTCAGGGCCAAGGCCAGAAGCGCCAGCGAAAGGCCCAGGTAGATGGGCGCGAGCAGCCAGCGGGCGGTGTAGAGCAGATTCTCCAGAAAGGATTCGATCATTTTCACGGGCAATGAAACTCGGTAGAAAAGCGAAGGGCGCGAAGTATACCGAGCGTCATGGCCCGCAAAAAAGCGAATATTGGTGTATCGCTCTAGAGCGCTTGCGGCCGCAAAATCAGACTTCCTAGCGGCGGCAGGTCCAGACACAGCGACTGCGCCTCGCCGTGGCTGACTTCGTCCAATGTCGCGACTTCGCCCATGCAGCCCGCACCGGAGCCGGCATATTCCTCGGCATCGCTGTTCAAGGCCACCGACCAGGTGCCCGGTAGCGGTACACCGATGCGGTAGTTGGGGCGTGGTACCGGCGTGCAGTTATGCACCACCAGCAACGGTGCGCCATGGGCGCCGCTGCGCAGCCAGGCGTAAACGCTATTACTGCGGTCATCGCCAATCAACCATTGGAAACCTTCCTCTTGCCCATCCAGCTGGTGCAGGGCCGGCTCGTGGCGGTGCAGGTAATTCAGATCGCGGACCAGCCGCTGCACGCCTTGGTGATCGCCGTAACGCAGCAGGTACCAGTCCAGTTCATGGTCATGGTCCCATTCGCGCCACTGGCCGAACTCGCAGCCCATGAACAACAGCTTTTTGCCCGGATGGGTCCACATGATGCTGAGATACAGCCGCAGATTGGCGAATTGCTGCCAGCGATCGCCGGGCATCTTGTCCAGCAACGAGCGTTTACCGTGCACCACTTCATCATGGGAAATCGGCAGGATGAAGTGCTCGGAAAACGCGTAGATCAGCCCAAAGGTCAGGCGGTCGTGGTGATGATTGCGGTTCACCGGGTCTTCCTGGATATAGGCCAGGCTGTCGTGCATCCAGCCCATGTTCCACTTGTACGCAAAGCCCAGGCCGCCTTCCCCGGTTGGCCGGCTTACGCCCGGCCAGGCCGTCGACTCCTCAGCAATTACCAGCGCACCGGGTACTTCGCTGTTGATCACGTCATTGAGGTGGCAGAGAAAATCGATGGCCTCGAGATTTTCCCGGCCACCATGGCGGTTGGGAATCCACTCGCCCTGGTTGCGTGAATAGTCGCGGTAGAGCATCGAGGCCACCGCATCGACGCGCAGCCCGTCGACGTGATAGACGCGCAGCCAGTGCAACGCCGAGGCCAGCATGAAGCCATGCACTTCGGTGCGGCCCAGGTTGTAGATATAGGTATCCCAGTCCTGATGAAAGCCTTCGAACGGGTGCGCATACTCGTACAGCGCGGTGCCGTCGAAGCGCCCGAGACCGTGGGGGTCGGTGGGAAAATGTGCCGGGACCCAATCCAGGATCACGCCGAGCCCTGCCTGGTGGCAGGCGTCGATAAAGGCAGCAAAGTCGCGTGGGCTGCCATAACGTGCGGTGGGTGCGAACTGCCCCAGCGGCTGGTATCCCCAGGAGCCACCGAACGGGTGTTCCATGATCGGCAGCAGTTCGATGTGCGTGAAGCCCAGGTCCAGCGCATACGGAATCAACTGTTCTGCCAGCTCGGGCCACGTCAGTGAGCGACCATCGCGACCGCCCTCGCGCCGCCAGGATCCGACATGCACTTCGTAGATGGACAGCGGGCGCTGATGGCCTTGCACCGTGGCGCGGCGCTGCATCCAGTCATCATCATGCCAGTCGAAGTCGAGAGGTGCCGACACCACCGACCCGGTTGCAGGAGGCGGCTCGCTCGCCAGCGCCATGGGGTCGGCCTTCAACGGCAGCACGCCACCCTGACCGAGGATTTCGTACTTGTAAACTTCGCCGGCTCCCAGGCGCGGCACGAACAGCTCCCAGACCCCGGAAGGATGGCGCAGGCGCATGGGATGGCGGCGACCGTCCCAGGCATTGAAGTTTCCCACCACCGACACGCGCCGCGCATTCGGCGCCCAGACCGCGAAACGCACACCCTCGATGCCTTCATGCCGGGTCAGTTGGGCGCCGAATACCTGGCCCAGTTCGCGGTGGTTGCCCTCGCTGAACAGGTAGATATCCATCTCGCCAAGCAAGGGGCCGAAGGCATAGGAGTCTTCGGTTTCCTGTACTCCACCACTCCAGTGAATGCGGTATCGATAAGCACGAAAGGTGTCGAGGTGCTGGCAGAACAGCCCCGGTGTGGATTGCTGCATGTCCCCCAGACCTTCGCCGCTCTGCGCATCCAGCAGCTCGACGCGCAGCGCACCGGGCAGGTAGGCGCGAATCACCGTACCTTGCACGGTGGCATGGGGGCCCAGAAAGGCGAAGGGATTGCCGTGCTCGGCCCGTACCAGCGCATCAATGGCCGCACGTTCTCCCGCCGACCAGCCGTGTACGTCACTCATGGCTCTGAACTCCCAACGTCTGGCGCGCCAAGGCCGCTAACCCGTGCAAGGGCACCTCAAGCCAGTCGGGACGGAAACGGGCCTCGTAGCAGACTTCGTAGGCGGCCTTTTCCAGGGTGAATAACGCCAGCGCCGCGTCTTCGGCATCGTCTCCCCAGGCATGGGGCACCGGCGCGGCCGCGTGTAGGTAGGCGTCGAGAAAGGCGGTTTGGGCCTGCTGGCGGTACAGCTCGGCAATGGTGCGGCGAGCCTGCTCGGCCTCGGCGGAGCTGTCACTGCCGTGGGCGTTGCGTCTGGCCATGGCGGCGGCATAGTCGATGGAGCGCAGCACGCCGGCGACATCCTTATAGGGACTGTGTCGGGCGCGCCGCTCTTCCAGGCTGCGCACCGGTTCGCCTTCGAAGTCGATCAGATAGGCATCGCCCTTCACCACCAGCACCTGGCCGAGATGCAAATCGCCATGCACGCGAATGCGCAAACCACCACGCAGACTCCCGGCCAGCGTTTCAATCTGGCGCAGTAGCGCATCACGTTGCCCCACCAGCCAGTCAGCGGCCTTGCGCGCTGCGCCGGTCAGCGCATCACGTCGCTGCGCCACGGCGTCCAGGGCATCGTTCACCTGCGCGGCAATGCTTCTGTTCCACTCGGCGCAGTTCTGCTCGTTACTTTGCAACGCCCCAAAATCCGCGTTATCCGACGGTTGAGCGAGCATGTCGTGCATTTCGCCCAGGCGTCGCCCCAGCAAGGTGGCGAAGGACTGCAGCTCGCCCAGGGCGGTGTACTGGTTTTCCTGTTCGGACAATCCCCCTGTCAACTCATCGCGAATGGCGCGCTCCAGATTGTTCTGCGTCCATTGCCAGGCATCGCCCTGATTGCTCAGATAGCCCTGCAGAACCATCAACGTATGCGGCGTGCCCTGCTCATCGACTCGACGTACCTCACCCAGCAGCGGCGCGATATTGGTGAAGCCTCGCTCGGTCAGGAAACCACCCATCTCGGTTTCTGGATGAATGCCCGGCATGACCCGGCGTACCAGCTTGAGCATCATCCGTTCACCGATGAGCACCGACGTATTGGATTGCTCAGCCGCAACCAGTTCGATCTCTTCATCGGGCTGGTCCTGCACACCTGCAAACGCAGAGCTGGGTAAAAACTGAATTTCAAAACCGTTACCAATCAAGGGTTTGGGGTTTCTAAGCTGATGCAGTACCTGTCGAGTGAAATCAGGCAGTGTCAGTGCATCGGTCAGCAGCCCGGCGTGGCGTTTGCGACGCAAGCGCGCAAGGGCCAGTTGCTGTGGCAGCGTGTTGCCGGGTTGAAACTCCGGCACGAAGGCGAGCGGCAGTTGATAGTGCATCGGGCCTTCGTTACTGGTGACTTGCACTTCGCTCAGCACGCACAGATCTTCCGGTGCACCGAATGGAATGGCGTACAACAGCGATACGCCCTCTGCCTGTTTGCCGGCGAACCAGCGCCGCTTGGGCAGATACGCCGGCAGTGACTCCTTCTCTAGCAACGTGCGGGCCGGCGGCTGCAGAAGTTCGAGCAAATCACGCGAGATGACCAAGGTCGGCAGCTCGGGCATGCGTTCGACCGGTGGGGAATGCCAACTGGGCATATGCGCCTCCTCGGCAAGCAAGAACCAGTAAAAACCATAGGGGGGGAGCGTCAGCAGGTAATTCAGCTGGCCAATGGGCGGGAATGAGCTGCCGCCGAGCATTTCCACCGGCACCTTGCCGGCATAGGCGGACAAATCCAGCTCAGCGGCCTGGGCCGCCCGCGACACGTTGGCGACGCACAGGATGATTTCGTGCCGGCCGTCGACACCGGTGTATTCGCGCAGGTAGGCCAGAATGCGCCGGTTGGCCGGTGCGAGCATTTTTAAAGTGCCACGGCCGAACGCCTTTTGCTGTTTGCGAATCGCGAGCATGCGCCGCGTCCAGTTGAGCAGCGAATGGGGATCGCGCGTCTGTGCCTCGACGTTGATGGTCTGGTAGCCATACAGCGGGTCCATGATCGGCGGCAGCACCAGGCGCGCGGGGTCCGCCTGGGAGAAACCGCCATTGCGGTCGCTGGACCACTGCATGGGCGTGCGGACGCCGTCGCGGTCGCCCAGATAGATGTTGTCGCCCATCCCGATTTCATCGCCGTAGTACAGCGTCGGCGTACCGGGCATGGAAAACAGCAGGCTGTGCAGCAACTCAATGCGCCGGCGGTCGCGCTCCACCAGGGGCGCCAGGCGCCGGCGAATACCCAGATTGATCCGCGCGCGCCGGTCGGCGGCGTAGAAATTCCACAGGTAGTCGCGCTCATGGTCGGTGACCATTTCCAGGGTCAGCTCATCGTGATTGCGCAGGAAAATCGCCCACTGACAGTTGGCGGGAATATCCGGAGTCTGGCGGAGAATGTCGGTGATCGGGAAGCGGTCTTCCTGAGCAATCGCCATGTACATGCGCGGCATGAGGGGAAAGTGGAACGCCATATGACATTCGTCGCCGTCCCCCCCTTCCGTTCCACCAAAATACATCTGGGTATCTTCCGGCCACTGGTTGGCTTCGGCGAGCAGCATGCGGTCCGGATAATTGGCGTCGATCTCGGCGCGGATTTTTTTCAGAACGACATGGGTTTCCGGCAGGTTCTCGTTATTAGTGCCGTCGCGCTCGATCAGATACGGGATGGCATCCAGGCGCAGGCCGTCGACACCCAGGTCCAGCCAGTAACGCATGATGCTGATCACCGCACGCAGTACTGCCGGATTGTCGAAATTCAAATCCGGCTGGTGGGAATAAAAGCGGTGCCAGAAGTACTGACCTGCCACGGGGTCCCAGGTCCAGTTGGAGGTTTCCGTGTCCAGGAAGATGATGCGCGTGCCGGCGTATTTTTTGTTGCTGTCCGACCACACATAAAAGTCGCGGGCGCGAGAGCCTTTCTTGGCGTTGCGGGCACGCTGGAACCAGGGGTGCTGGTCCGAGGTGTGGTTGATGACCAGTTCGGCGATGACCCGCAGGCTGCGCTTATGTGCCTCGCTGATGAAACGGCGCACATCGGCCAGGTTGCCGTAATCGGGATGGACGCCCCGGTACTCGGCGATATCGTAACCATCATCGCGGCGCGGTGAGGGATAGAACGGCAGCAGCCAGATGGTGTTCACGCCAAGACTGGCAATGTAATCCAGCTTATTGATCAGGCCGGCAAAATCGCCAATTCCGTCCTGATTGGTGTCGGAATAGGACTTTACGTGCACCTGGTAGATGACGGCGTCCTTGTACCACAGCGGGTCGTTGAGAAAGGCGGCCGGCCTGGGTTTCCTCGCCATGCATATCTCCCTATCAACTGGCCGGACGGATGCGCCAGATCCCGAACGGCAGGTGCCACGGTTCGATGCGCATCCACTGGACCTTGCCATGCCAGGTCCAGCGATGGCCGCTCATGAGATCTTCGCCATGCAGGCTGGCGTTGTCGGGCAAGTCGAATTCCCACAACGGCAATTCGAAATGCGCTTCCTGGGCATGGTGGGGGTCCAAACTGACCGCCACCAGAATGAAGTTATCCAGTTCCGCCGTGCGTTTACCGAAATACAGGATGTTGTCGTTCCACGCGGTGTATGCCTGAAAGCCCAGGTGCGTGTGCAAGGCAGGGTTACGCCGGCGAATCAGGTTCAGCTGGGCGATTTCGCCGACGATGTTCCCAGGCGCACGGAAGTTGCGCGGTTTGATCTGGTACTTCTCCGAGTCCAGGTATTCCTCGCGGCCAGGGATAGGCGCCGACTCGCAGATCTCGTAGCCCGAATACATGCCCCACAGTCCTGAACCCATGGTGGCCAGCACGGCGCGAATCAGAAAACCCGCGCGCCCTGATTCGTGCAAAAAGTAAGGATTAATGTCCGGCGTATTGACGAAGAAGTTCGGTCGATAGCAGTCCCGCCACGGCGGCTCGTTGAGCTCGGTGAAATAGGTCTGCAGTTCTTCCTTGGTGTTGCGCCAGGTGAAATAGGTGTAGCTCTGGCTGAAACCGAGCTTGCCCAGGCGCGCCATCATCGCGGGGCGCGTGAAGGCCTCGGCCAGGAAGATCACCTCGGGATGCCGGCCACGGATATCGGCGATCAGCCATTCCCAGAACGGCAACGGCTTGGTGTGCGGGTTGTCGACGCGAAACAGCGAGACGCCGTGCATGACCCAGCCTTCCACGACGTCGCGCAGTGCCAGCCACAGCTCGGGAATCGCCCCCTCGGCATAGAAATCGACATTGACGATGTCTTCGTATTTTTTCGGTGGGTTTTCCGCATGGCGAATGCTGCCGTCCGGTCGCCAGCTGAACCAGCCAGGATGTTCGCGCAGCCAGGGATGATCCGGGGAGCACTGGATGGCGAAGTCCAGGGCAATTTCCAGGCCCAGGGAACGGGCCACGGCCACCAACTCGTGGAAATCCTCGAAGCTGCCCAGCTGCGGGTGTAAGGCCTCGTGACCGCCCTCCTCGCTGCCGATGGCATACGGACTGCCGGGATCGCCTTCCTTGGCCAACAGGGCATTGTTGCGGCCCTTGCGGTGGGTGTGGCCAATAGGATGAATGGGCGGGAAATACACTACATCGAAGCCCATGGCGACAATTTCCGGCAGCCTGCGGATCACATCCTTGAAGGTGCCGTGGCGGTGCGGGTCATTAGTGACCGAGCGCGGAAACAACTCATACCAGCTGGCGAACTGCGCCAGCGGTCGCTCCACCTCCAATGGAAATACCGGACTGCGGGTGCGGTGCGGATGTTCGGCGGCCAGCGCGATGGTGCTGATCGTCTGCTTGGCCAGCATCACGGCGACTCGCGCGTCATCGCTGCGCGCCGTGCGCAGCTCATCGAGCACCTGCTGCACCTCGGTACGGTGTTCGGCGGGCGCTGTGTGCGCAACGCGACGTATCAGGTTTTCGCCTTCGGTCAGCTCCAGGCTGATCGGCACGCCTGCGCGGTGTTTTTTTTGCAGTTCGTTACAGAAGGACCCGTATTGGTCCCACCAGGCTTCAATGGCAAACACCCAGCGCCCCGGATGGGCCGGCAGCAGCTCGGCCTGCCAGTGGTCGTTGGTGATGAAGGTCAGCGGTACCCGCTGCCAGTGGGTGTAGTTGACCGGTCGCCAGAGCAGCTCGGCGGCAAGCTGATCATGGCCATCGGCAAAGATCACCGCCGATACGGTCACGGGCTGACCACTGATGGCCTTGGCGGCAAAGCGTCCGGCGTCGACCACAGGCTCGACCGATTCGATAGCGATTCGCGGCAAGGTCAGCGCTTCCTCCAGGCCGACGTTACCGTTCAGGCGCCAGGAAGGCTCATGGGGGGTGTCTAGGGGCATCGACGATTCCTTGGTGCTGCGAGCGACTCGAGCAGGCTGGCATGCTGGATCAAGCAACAGCCGACCTGTTATTCCGAGCCCCTGCCCAAGGCAAAGTTCAGCCCTCAAGCCGGGTGGTGCGGTGCCGCGCCAGGCAACATGCGCGGATGAAGACGTATACTCGCGGCCCTTGTTAGCGCCATGAGCCGGTTTTCCATGACGGACGTCCCTACCCCGCTGATGCTGTACCGCCAGGCCATCGAACAGCACGGCTTTCACTCCGATCCCGCCCAGTGGCACGCTGCGCAGTCACTGGATGATTGCCACCGCACTCTGCACAGTCAGTCGGAAAAACCGCAGACCATTGCAGGGATTTACCTGTGGGGCCCGGTCGGGCGCGGCAAAACCTGGTTGATGGACAGTTTTTACCGCAGCCTGCGAGTGCCCGCGCGGCGACAGCATTTCCACCATTTCATGCGCTGGGTGCATCAACGACTGTTTCAGCTGACCGGCACGCCCGATCCGTTGCAGTCGCTGGCCCGGGAACTGAGCGAAGAGGTGCGGGTACTGTGCTTCGATGAACTGTTCGTCAATGATATCGCCGATGCCATGCTGCTGGGCCGGCTGCTGCGGGTGATGTTCGAGGAAGGTGTGGTGCTGGTCGCCACCTCCAATCAGCCCCCGCACCAGCTGTATGCCGAGGGCTACAACCGCGAGCGTTTTCTTCCCGCCGTGGAGGCCATCGACCGTCACATGCAGATTGTCAGCGTGGACGGTGGCCAGGATCACCGTTTGCATCCGGGCGCTGCGCAACAGCGCTACTGGGTTACCGAAGCCGGTCAGCCCAGCGCGCTGGCCGTCTTGTTCGAGCAACTGGCCGGCACCGATCCGGCGTGCAGCGAAGCCCTGTCGATCGGCCACCGCTCCATTGCCGTGGTACGCCAGAGCGAGTCGGTACTCTGGTGCCGGTTCGCCGACCTGTGCGAGCATCCCTTGTCAGCGCTGGACTTCATTGCCCTGGGCGACCGCTTCAGCGCCATTCTGATCGGCGAGGTGCCGAATCTCAGCGCCGCGCCGCGCGAAGGTCGCATCGCCCGTGGCACCGAGGACGGGGTGGAACGGGTCGCGGCCGGTGATCGTCAACTGCCGGAACTGTCGGTGCATGACGACAGCGTGCGGCGCTTTATTGCCCTGGTGGATGAGTGCTATGACCGACGTATCCCGCTGTATCTGGAAGCGGCGGTACCGCTGGATGAGCTGTACACCGAAGGCTACCTGGCGTTTCCCTTTCGCCGCACCTTGAGCCGCCTGCGGGAAATGCAGCTGCAACGCTTTGGTGAATGTATCGAGTGACAGCACATCTGTAGGATGGCGTTGAGCGCAGCGATACCCGTCGCGTGGGCTTGTGACGCTGATGGGCCGAATGATTCAGCAGAGGTGTGCAAGCGTACCTGTAGGGGAGAATTCATTCGCCATTGCACAAGCCATCCGATGTCCGTTGGGCGGTGACGGATGGCAGATGTTCGGCTGTCATCCATACCTTCGATGTTCGTCGCCGCAACGATGTGCTGGGTGCGCAGTGTCCGGCGAATAAATTCGCCCCTACACAAGTCCAGCACCTGGCCTTGCTGATCGTTCCACGCTCCGCGCCTCAGCGAACGCAGCGCTTCAACTCAACCTAAGCGCGCGGCGATCACCCATTCACCACGCTGCCGCCGTTGACATGCAGCACCTGCCCGCACACATAGGACGAGTCGTCGCTGGCCAGGTAGACATAAGCCGGTGCCACCTCGGCCGGCTGTCCGGGACGACCGAGCGGAGTCTCGGCGCCGAAGCTGGCCACCTGTTCGGCGCTGAAGGTCGAGGCGATCAAGGGCGTCCAGATGGGTCCCGGCGCCACCGCATTGACACGAATACCCCGGGACGCCAGGTTGATGGCCAAGGAACGGGTGAATGAAGTGATCGCGCCTTTGGTGGAAGAATAATCCAACAGTTTCGGATTGCCCTTGTAGGCCGTGATCGAGGTAGTGTTGATGATGGTCGCCCCCGGCTTCAGGTGCGGCAGCACCGCCTTGGTCAGCAGAAACATGCCGAAAATATTGGTGCGGAAGGTCTTTTCCCACTGCTCCACGGTGATGTCTTCCAAGGATTCCTGGGGATGCTGTTCACCGGCATTGTTGACCAGGATGTCGATCTGTCCCCATTGCTTAAGTGTTTCCTCGACCACCTTGTCGCAGAAGTCTTCGCCGGCAACATCGCCGGCAAAACCGATGACCTCGCTGCCGCTCTGCTCGATCTCGCTGCGGGTCAGGTCGGCATCTTCATATTCATTCAGATAGAGCATGACGATGCGCGCGCCTTCTCTGGCGTAATGCACGGCCACGGCGCGGCCAATGCCACTGTCCGCTCCGGTGATGATGGCGACCTTGCCTTCAAGCTTGCCGGCAGGCTTGTAGGTTTTTGCCAGATAGACAGGCTGCGGGATCATTTCCTCCTCCGAGCCTGGGCGATGGTCCTGGTGCTGAGACGGCAGGGTTTTCTTGTCTTGCTCGGCCATGATGGTCTCCGGTGGATAGGTGATACATACAAAGCCGACTGAGTGGAGGACCAAGGGTTCAGCTCACCAGACGCACAGCCCGCTACTTCTCTTCCACGCCCAATTGCTCCCACATCGCCCGAGTAATCCGCTGGCGATTGGCATAGCCCTTCCAGGGATCACCCTTCATGTTGTCCAGCCGCTCGTGCAGGTTGTGAATCGTCCACTGGTTTGAGCCGTGTAGCTCGGTCAGTTCGTCACGGGCGATGGGCACTGACACCGCCAGGCCCGGTCGGGCGCGTACCGAGTAGGCGCACACGGTGCTGGCGCCGCGCTGGTTGCGCAGGTAATCGATAAAGATCTTGCCGACCCGGTTCTTCGGCCCCGACGTGGCGGTAAAACGCTCCGGCAACTGACGCGTCAGGAACTGGGCAATCGCCTTGCTGAAGCGTTTCACGGCGTCCCAGTCGTCGCGGCGAGCCAGGGGCACGATGATGTGCAAACCCTTGCCGCCGCTGGTTTTCAGGAACGCTGTAAGTTTTAGCTCATCCAGTACCGTCAGGGTCAGCTGCGCCGCTTCCAGCATGCTGCGCCAGGGCAGCGCCGGGTCCGGGTCGAGGTCGAGGACAAAGTGGTCCGGCGTTTCGATGCGGTCGTGGGTGGCGCCCCAGGTGTGCAGCTCGATGGTGCCCATCTGTACGGCGCCAATCAGCGCCTGCAGGCTGTCGATTTCCATGAGCTGATCGTGCTTGGGGTCCAGCGCGCGATCGAGGTGCTTGATGTGCGGGATGGCCAGGCGCACCGCGTGTTTCTGAAAGAATTGTTCGCCACCTACCCCGTCCGGGGCACGCAACAGGGACACCGGACGGTTGTCCAGCTTGGGCAGAATCCACTCGGCAATGCTGGCGTAGAAGCGCGCCAGGTCGAGTTTCGTCGCGCCGCTTTCGGGGTCAATCACCCGCTGCGGATTACTGATGCGGATCTCCGCCACCAGATCGCCGGCCACCGGGCTGCCGGCCACCGGGCTGCCGGCCACCGGATTGCCGGTGGGCGCGGCCTTAGTGGCGCTGCTTTTCAGCTCGGCAGGTTTCACCGCCCGTTCATGAACAATTTCCTCGGCTGGTTTGTCGCTGCGCTGGGCGATGAACGCCGCCTGGCGCACGATTCCTTCACGGGTCCATTCGGCAAATTCCACCTCGCCCACAAGCTTGGGCTCGATCCAGTGCACGTCCTTGATGGCGGCGCCACGCGGTGGGTTGGCGAGCGGTGCGTCGGCACGTTCCAGTTTGCGCATCTGGGCGTGCAGGGCTTTTAGGCTGTGTTCGTTGAACCCGGTGCCCACCCGTCCGGCGTAGCGCAAGCCGTCCTTGTCATTGACGGCCAGCAACAGCGCACCGAACCCGCTGCGGCTGCCCTTGGGCTTGCTGTAGCCGATAATCACGAATTCCTGGCGCAAGCGGCACTTGAGCTTGATCCAGTCGGGGCTGCGTCTTGATTGATAAGTGCTGCCGGCGCGCTTGCCGATTACGCCCTCCAGGGACATGGCACAGGCACTGGCGAGGATGTCGTGGTGGCTGGCCTGAAAGGCTTCGGAAAAACGCAGCAATGGCTGCGGCTTGTCCATCAACGCCTGTTGCAGCGCCGCGCGCCGTTCCTCTACGGGGCGTTCACGCAGGTCTTCGCCATTCAAAAAGGGCGCATCGAACAGGTAATACACAATTTCCTGGCTGCGCCCCAGGTCAAAGGCATTCTGCAGTGACTGAAAATCCGGCAAGCCTTTCTCGTTGAGCACCACCACTTCCCCGTCCAGCCAGCTGTTGGGCAGGCCCAGCTCGGCAATGGCTTCGGCCTGCTGCGACAAGCGTTCGGTCCAGTCGTTGCCCTTGCGGGTATACAGGCGCACCCCATCGTCGGTAATGCAAGCCAGCATGCGATAGCCGTCAAATTTGATCTCGTACAGCCAGTCGCCCGGTGGCGGACGGTCCACCAGCGTGGCCAGTTCCGGGGTCAGGCTGTCCGGTACCGCGACCGCTGCCTTGCGGGGCTTGGCTGCAGTGGATTTGGCTGTCTTGCTTGTTGGCTTTTTCTCCGTGATCCGCGCGCTGCTCAACACGCTTTCCGGGCGCGCCTGCACGATGTCGTAATCGCTGGCGGGACGCGCCGTACTGTCGCGCTCCTTGATCAACAGCCATTGCTCCTTGTCGCCGCTGCCACGCAGGTGGGTGCGTACCAGCGTCCAGTCGCCGCTGAGTTTTTCGCCCACCAGGGTGAACTTCAGCTTGCCGTCCCGGTACGCCGCGACCGGATCCCCGTGGGGCTGCCAGATGCCATGATCCCAGACGATCACGTCACCCGCGCCGTAATGCCCCGCGGGAATGCTGCCTTCAAAGCTCGCATATTCCAGCGGGTGATCTTCCACGTGGACGGCCAGGCGCTTGTCGTTGGGGTCCAGGCTGGGGCCCTTGGGCACTGCCCAGCTTTTCAAGGTGCCGTCCAGCTCAAGGCGAAAGTCATAGTGCAGACGTCGCGCATCATGCTTCTGAATCACGAAACTCAGCGCCTTGTCGCTGTTGCGGCTCTTTTTTCGCTTCGTGTCGCCGCTCGGCTCAGGCGTGGCGGCGAAGTTGCGCTTGCGCTGGTAATGGCTCAACGAGTCGGCCATGGATGATCCTCACTTGCGCGCGGTCTGGACAGACCGTCGAAAACTACCTGCGTTGGCAAGACGTTGGTAAAACAGCCTCAGCAAGCCGCTTGCGGCTAACGCGCTTTAGCGCGGCCCGAAGGGCGAAACGCAGTGAGTCATGCTCATTTAGAACACCTAAACTGCGCTTCTTCGGCTGTTTTGCCTCGTCTTGCCTGCCTCGCCTACGTTTTCGACGGCCTGTTGCCGGTTTTCTTGCGCGGCGCGGGTTTCTCTTTTGCCGTGTCGGCCTCGTCATCCTTGGGGCTTTCCCCGCGCTTGCCGCTCAGGCTGCGCTTGAGCAGTTCGGTCAGGTCGATGACATCGGCGCTGCGCCGCGCCTCGCCTGCCTCGACACCTTCGACATGGGTGATCTTGCCGGCGCTGGCCTTCTCTTCCACCAGCTCCATGATTTTTTCCTGGAAGGTGTCGCGGTAGTCGTCGGGTTGCCAGTCGCCGCTCATGTCCTCGATCAGGCGCTTGGCCATGTCCAGCTCCGCCTTGGCCAGGTCCGGTTTGCTGACCGCGCCGCCCAGTTCGAGGATCGCCAAGCTGCGCACCTCGGCGGGCCAGCGCAGCTTGACCAGTACCAGCGCATCTTCCAGGGGCATCAACGCCGCCAGGTATTGCCGGGTATGCAGCACGACGCGGGCCAGGGCCACCCGGCCGCTGCCTCTCAAGGCCTCACGCAACAGGGCGTAGACCTTCTCGCCACGCTTTTCTGGGCTCAGGTAATACGGTGTGTCGATGTTCTGCAGCGGGATTTGCTCGCGTTCGACGAAGGTGAAGATATCGATGGTCTGCGTCGATTGCGGATGGGCCGTGCGGATTTCCTCTTCGCTGAGGACCACATAACGCCCCTTCTCGAACTGCACGCCCTTGACGATATTTTCCGAGGTGATTTCCTTGCCGGTCACCTTGTTGATCCGCTTGTAACCGACCGGGTCCATGCTGCGCTTATCCAGCCAGTCGAAGTCCACGCCCTGGCTGGAAGTGGCCGACACCAGGCCCACCGGGATGTGTACCAGGCCGAAGCTGATTGCGCCTTTCCAGATGGATCGAGGCATTGTTGCGATCCTCCAAATTCCTGAAAAGTGACCGCTTACTCCTTGGTTTTCTTTTCCAGACGATCGACAAGGTGCGGCACCAGGTTGAGCACAATCAAGCCCAGCAAGGTACCCAGCACGGCTGTGGCTTCACTGCCCATGCCCACCGACATGCCAATGGCCGCGGTGAGCCAGATGCCGGCCGCCGTGGTCAGTCCTTTGACCTCATTGATGTGGTCGTTTTTCAGTATGGTTCCGGCGCAGAGAAATCCAACTCCGGCGACGACACCCTGAATGACTCGGCTCATGGCGTCCTCAAGGGCACCGTCCAACTGCGGTACCAGCACGAACATCGCTGAGCCCAGCGCGACCAGCATATGGGTACGCACTCCGGCCGCCTTGCCACTATGCTCACGCTCATAGCCCAGCAAGGCGCCCAATAACGCAGCCAGAAACAAACGCAGGGTGACGCGAACGGCCTGGTCCAGCTCGGCGATATCGGAAAACTCATCTGTAAGCGTTTCGACGATTACCGCCCATGCGCTCATCCCGACAATTCCTGCCCCACTGATCTGTAGCGAGTGCTGGCGCAGCGAAGGCAGCGCTGACAAAACATATCTTCCTGACCAAGGCGCACCTGAATGGGTTGTGTCCAGCTGCATCCAGCCAACAGGCAACGGAAAACCATAACGCCTCCTTATGCGGGTTCACCGCAGGATTAGAGCTCAAGGTTTCGACTGCGAAAAGCAAACGATGGTTGCCTCAAGAGACGAAACCGAGCACAAACTTGCGAGACTTCAGCGATGCGGAGGAAAACATAGGAGCAGAATGCCCCAGCCAGCCTGCTTGCTTTTCACCTCCCATAACGGGTCCAGGCGAGTCGTATGACCTGGGCTCATCATTTCCGCCCTCCCACGGGGAGGCCTGCGCCGGGCTGGGAAATCTGGCGGGAATGCGAAAGGAATAAAACGGCTGCGAAATCGATGATTCGGCGGCTGGCCCAAAGAGGAAAACGCGCATGGCAAAATTCAAACTCTGTATATCTATACAGTAATCTGAAAAAAAACCATTTTGTGCAGCCCTTGCGAACGCAGGGGGACAATCGTTGAGGTTTTGCGCGGGTAGAAACGCCGGAGAATGCGGTGGCTTACAACAGCCAAGGCCTCATTCAATCTTCTCGCCGGTTGGGATTTAGTTGCTTACCCCTGTTCCGTTGGTTTTGATCGTATTGCCGATTGGTGCCCTTCGTTCCCTGGTTGGCGTTTTGCTGATTTGCGCTGTTGTCGGCGGGATCAATACGCTTACGGGGCATGACACCCCCCTCAGCGGGTGGCGGAAGCTTCCCGCTTCCGCCGCGCGCAACTTACAGGTTAGTTGCGCTTGCTGCTTTGACCCCCTTTCTTGCCTGCTTCAGAGGCACGTTCGGGGTCATTCTTGAAATTGCCACCACTGACGTGGCCCCCTTTTTTCCCCGCTTCGGAAGCGCGTTGCGGGTCCTCAGCGAAGTTGCCTTTACCACCTTGACGGTCAGCCATTTCTAAATGCCTCTTTTCAGGTTTGGTAAACAGGCGCGTTACGCACCTATATCCATGGATGCCCCTCTCATGAGGAAGTTCGCCTCTTTTTAAGAGCAACATTGCATCGATAACAGTGTTTCAGGCATAGGATGGAACAAGGCAGCTGGCCATGGCGAAGCGCTGAATTGGTGATGCGACCTGTTTATTCAGGTGCGCTTCGTGACTACTCGCCAAGCTTTCCACTACCCCCTGGCATGACGTTCCAAATGTCGGCCGCATATTCGCGAATCGCGCGATCCGATGAAAACCAGCCCGTGCGCGCGGTATTCAAGACCGAAGATTTCCACCAGTGCATGGGACGTTTCCACATCGCTTCGACCCGCAGTTGCGCTTGCCAATAGGCCTCGAAGTCGGCACAAACCAGGAAGCGATCGTGATACTGCAACCCCTCGACCAAGCCGGCATAGCGATTCGGGTCGTCGGGGGAAAACACCCCGTTGCGAATGGCTTCCAGAGCACTGGCCAGGCGCTGCGAGTGGGCGATTTCCGCTGACATGTCCAGGCCGGCCAGCCGACGCATGGCGACTTGCTCAGCGGACATGCCGAAGATGAACATGTTTTCGGTACCGATACGCTCGCTCATTTCCACATTGGCGCCGTCCATGGTGCCGATGGTAAGGGCGCCATTGAGGGCGAATTTCATGTTGCTGGTGCCTGAGGCCTCCATGCCGGCGGTGGATATCTGCTCGGACAGGTCGGCGGCCGGGATGATCACCTCCGCCAGAGTGACGTTGTAATTGGGAATGAACACCACCTTGAGCAGGCCGCGCAAGGTAGGGTCATGGTTGATCGTGCGGCTGATGTCGTTCGCCAGTTTGATGATCAGCTTGGCTTGGTAATAGCTGGCCGCCGCCTTGCCGGCGAAGATCTTTACCCGGGGCACCCAGTCGGTGGCCGGGTCGTTGCGGATCGCCTGGTACAGCGCCACACAGTGCAGCAGGTTGAGCAACTGGCGCTTGTACTCATGGATGCGCTTGACCTGCACATCGAAGATCGCCTCGGTATCCAGCGTGATCCCTAGCCACGACTGCACCAGGTTGGCCAACGCCTGCTTGTTGTGCTGGCGCTGCTCCATGAAGCGTTTGCGAAACGAGGACTTCTCCGCGCAAGGCTCCAGTCTCTGCAGCAACCGCTCGGGGGAATCCAGCAGTTCATCCCCCAGGTGCTCGACCAGCAGGCTGGTCAGTTGTGGGTTGGACTGGTACAGCCAGCGCCGAAAGGTCACCCCGTTGGTCTTGTTGTTGATGCGGTTGGGGTACAGGCGATGCAGGTCGCGGAACACGGTCTCGCGCATCAGTTCGGTGTGCAGTGCGGAAACGCCGTTGACGCTGTGGGAGCCCAGAAAAGCCAGGTTGCCCATGCGTACACGGCGGCCCTGGTCTTCTTCGATCAGCGACACGGAGCGCAACAGCGCAAAATCGTGAATGTCCTTGGCGCGCAACATGTCGATGTGGTGCGCGTTGATCAGATAGATGATCTGCATGTGCCGTGGCAACAGGCGCTCCATCAACGAGACCGGCCAGGACTCCAGCGCCTCGGGCAACAAGGTGTGATTGGTATAGGCCAGGGTGGCTACAGTCAGTTGCCAGGCCTGCTCCCAGGCCAGCCCATGCTCATCCACCAGCAGGCGCATCAACTCGGCTACGGCGATGGCTGGATGGGTATCGTTGAGCTGAATCGCCACCATGTCGGGCAGGCGCTGGATGTCATGGTGTTTGACATGCCGGTGCAGCAAGTCCTGCAGCGAGGCGGAAACAAAAAAGTATTCCTGGCGCAGGCGCAATTCCTGGCCGGCCTCAGTGATATCCGCAGGGTACAGGACCCGGGAAATGCTTTCGGCCTTGACCGCTTCGGCCACGGCACCGAGGTGATCCCCAGCGTTGAAACGCTCCAGCTGTAGAAAACGTTCCGCCCGCGATCGCCATAAACGCAATGTGTTCACGCTGGCGCGCTTCCAGCCGATGATAGGCGTGTCGTAGGCAATGGCCCGCACCGTTTCGGTGGGCTGCCAGCTTTGCCGGCCGAGGCCGTGACTGGCAGCTTGAACCGTGCTGACACTGCCCCCGAAGCCGATGGTATAGCCGACCTCCGAACGTTCAAACTCCCAGGGATTGCCAAAATCCAGCCAGGTTTCGGTGTGCTCGTGCTGCCAGCCGTCGATGATCACCTGGCGGAACAAGCCATGCTCGTAACGAATGCCGTAGCCATGGGCGGCCACGCCCAGGGTCGCCATACTCTCCATGAAACACGCCGCCAAGCGACCCAGACCGCCGTTGCCCAGCGCGGCATCGGGCTCCAGTTCGCTGATGTCCTGCAAATCGACATTCAACTCGGCCAGCGCCTCGCGGGCCGTTTCCATCAGGCCCAGATTGCTCAGATTGTCGATCAGCAACCGGCCGATAAGGAATTCCAGCGACAGGTAATAGACGCGCTTTTGCTCGCTGCGGTCGATTTGCGCAGAAGAGTCTTCCCAGTTGTCAATCAGATAATCACGGGTTGCCAGGGCCACGGCTTCAAACCAGTCATGCTTGCAGGCCGAGGTTAGGTCCTTGCCGGTCGCATATTTGAGTTTTGACAGAATGCGCTCGCGGAACACCGCGACACTCTCGAGGCTGGAACATTCTGGCCGGGACATGAGGACGCCTCTCTCTAGTCGTGGCATTGAGCACCTTCATGCCGTGATGCCTACTGGATGACTAAGCGTGAGGCTGCCGCGAGCGGGCGGGAGTTCCCTCGAACCAATTCCTGGCCCGCCGCTCCACATGGATGACGCTGTGCATTTTGTGTGGGTTTTAGGAGAGTGCCGCCATGCCTCGCGGAAGCAAAGAGAAATACACCGACAAGCAAAAGCGCAAGGCCGAGCATATCGAGGACGGCTACAAGGAAAAGGGCGTTTCTGAGGATGAAGCCGAGGCGCGCGCCTGGGCGACGGTCAATAAGCAGTCCGGTGGCGGTGAGCGCAAGGGTGGCTCTGGTCAGAAGAAGTCGTCGACAGCCAAGACTCAGGATCGCCAGCAATCAGCGCGTCGCGCGGTGGCCACCAAGCACGGCGTGCCCCGCTCCAAGTCCGCCAGCCTGGAAGAGCAGACCAAGGCGCAGCTGCTGGAAAAAGCCCGCGCAAAGAATATTCCCGGCCGTTCCACCATGCGTAAGCAGGAGCTGATCGAGGCGCTGCGAAAGGCTTCCTGAAAGGCTCAGGAAGCCTGACCATCCCACAGCCTGCTCACAGAGGCGCTACCAGCATCTTATCGTTGGCTGAATATAAGCGACTCTCACGCCTCGCCGGCTCGGAGCGCGCCATTTGCGCGGGAACGAACGCTCATCCTTTTGAGCACGGGGCGGGTCGCAAGCGCTGACAACAGGATCAAGGTATATCCCAAGAGCTCTGCTATCTCTTCAAACAACACATAATGTTCAAGCGCGCTGGTTTTCTCGAAAACATCTCCGAGCAACATAAAAACACCCCCAGCCACCAGCAGCGCACCCCCTCTCGAACGGGCAAACTGAATGCCCGCCTTATAATGACGGGAAAACCCACTCAATCCGGCGTATACACATATAACTAAAAGCGCGAGCAGCAGCGACACGTTACGGCCGATACCGGCCCCAATGAATATGACTATATCCGGCAGGTTAAAATCCTCGACATCCAGCTCTCGTAGGAAAAACCCATAACAAAGCAAGGAACAGAACAGTAGCACTAGTCGATCCGGGCGCTTTCCATAAAAAGCCGCCATAAGGTAGACAAAACTGGCCATAGCTAGCAAGCCGGCCTGCAGCGTTTCAATAGGACCATTTTCGTCATAAACAGTGACGTTGTTATTAACAAATACAGCATGGCAGGCCCATAAGGATAATATTAGAAAAGCACTTAGTATCAGCGTGCTCGCCATATTGAGCTTAAGCTTTTTAAACATCGTTTGTTATCCTGTTGAGTTTACTTTAAAAAAAAGCGTAAAACGGCCAGGTGCAGCAAAAAATTGCCCAAGTGATTTAAAGAAGTTGCCAGCAGGCAGCACGGAACGTAATCGCAACTTGATGACTTAATTTCTGGATAAGCCAACCACTTGTATAAGAATTTCACAACATACATGTGTGTGAATGGATAATGAGGAGCGTCTTTATCGCTGCGGCCAGATCAGGTCATGACTATACTTAACTGCCGATTTTCAACAATCCGGGCAATTTGCTATTCTTCGTTGCACACATGCAACAATCGGCAAGATTCATGGACGATGCTAACGATCTGCGCTATTCCGCTGTCACAGTGGCCCATGGCGGTTTTTCCACCACATCACGCGCTACGGGGATTGAAAAATCACGTCTGCTGCACCGCACCACGCGCAGCCTGGCCTTGACCGAAGCAGGTGAACGCTTCTACTTACATCGCCAGTCCACTCTGGAGAGCGTACGCACGAGAGCCTGCCCGCGCTGCAAAGCGAGCCGTCGGGCACGGTGCGCATCAATTGTTCGCTTCTGGTTGCCCAGAGCTACCTGACGCATATTCCCGACTTTCTGCGGAACACCCCAAGGTTGCCGTGGTGATCGACGCCAGCGACCGGGATGTCAATCTGGTGGAAGAACGCTTCGATATCGCCTTACGTTCCACGACCAACCCCTGAATACCCCGGCCTGGTCGCCAGGCCTGCTTTCCTGCACCGCGAGGGTCGCTCCAACCACGTTGAACCGTTATCCACGCTCCCCACCATCTGCGGGCCTTAGCGATTTTTCCCAGTCCGTGCGGGATTCTCCGGTCGGTGTACAACTTATTGATTACATCACATGCACATTCCCGCCGCCTTAGAGCAGCGGGAGTTTTACGCCGAATTTATAACGGGTCGGCAAGAACCCCACGCTATTGATCCGCCTCCGGCGTGGCCAGGCGCTGTGTGTTGTCAGCCTTCAGTAACGGCGCCTTCGCTGCCAAGCCGCCAAAGGAAACAGACGGGTCGACATAACGCATCGCCGATTTCATGTCCTTCCAGCCGATATAGGTCATCAGGGTTTTTAGGTCCCAGCCATTGGCGGTCGCCCAGGTCGCGAAGCCGCGACGCAACGAGTGGCTGGTGTACAGCTCGGCCGGCACGCCGGCGCGCTGCAAAATCTGCCGCAGCAGCGCGATCATGCTGCCGGGGTGCAACCCCTCCTCGCCCAAATGCCCCCAACGGCTGATGCGCCGGAACGCCGCGCCCTGGCTGATCCCCGCGACACCAATCCAGGCCAGATAGGCCTGCACCGGGCACAACTGTTTCAACGCCGGCGCCTGGTAGGTGGTGCCGAGATTTTGCCGGTCACCTTTACCGAACGGCAGGTAGAGCGTCATGCCACTCCCCGCCTCGGCCTGAATGTGTTCAATTTGCAGGCGACACAGCTCATCGCTGCGAAACCCCCGCCAAAAACCCAGCAACACCAACGCCGCATCGCGCCTGCTGCGCAACAGTCGCGCGCTGTTTCCTGCGTTCAGGGCGTCGTCCGCCTCCTGTTCCAGCCAGGCGACGGTCTGCTGCAGATGCTGCAACTGCAACGGCGCCGCCTGTTTTTCCTGGGCTGGATGCAAGGTACGGATACCTTTCAACACCTGGCGCACCAGCGGCGCTTTGGTCGGATCGGGAAAGCCCTGACTGACATGCCACTGCGCCAAAGCCGCCAGGCGTTGCTTGAGCGTGTTCAGCGAAAGCGTCTGCGCGTGGGCTGCCAGGTAGCGCGCGACGCTCTCGCTGGTGGCCGGCAGAAAGCCGCCCCAGCTCACTTCGAAATGCTCAATGGCCGACTGATAGCTACGCCGCGTGTTCTCCCGCGTACTCGCCTGCAGATAGCGCTCGATATCGCTCATGGTCTACTCCCGCCTGCCCAGGCGTACTGAATTGCATCCCCCAGACACCGATTTGCGTGATGACACGGGATAATGCGCCGTTATTCTATCTCATGAATCACAAAATATGAGATGAAATTATATACGTACTAGTATGTAATTACGTGGTATGTAATCCAGTACGAAATAGTAGGAGCGAAGCATGGCCCGTGGCGGCGTTAACAAGGCAATCGTGCAGCGGGCCCGTCAGGCTCTGCTGGATCGCGGCGAGCATCCCAGCATCGACGCGGTACGCGTCGAACTGGGTAATACCGGCTCGAAAACCACCATTCATCGTTATCTGAAGGAGCTGGACGACCAGCCAGCCGCTGCATTGCGCGCCGACCAGCCGTTGAATAAGCAGCTTGCCGGCTTGGTCAACCAACTGGCCGAACAGTTGGCCGAGCAGGCGCAAGAAACCGTGAGTGATGAGCGCGCAGAGCTGGCGCGCGATCGTCTGGCCTGGCAGCAACGCTTGCGGGAGGCGGAACAACGCATTCAGCAACTCGGCGCCGAATGCGAAGCGCTGACGGCACAGTTGCAGGCGGAACAGCTTGCCCACCAACACACGCGTGAGGAATTTCAGCGCCTGCAAGTGGACAATGCACGCGCCCTGCAAGCCTGCCAGGACCTGCAGACACGCGTGCTGGAACGGGATGAACACATTCGCTCCCTGGAAGAAAAGCATCAGCATGCCCGCGATGCCCTGCAACATTACCGCGAGGCCAGCAAGGAGCGGCGCGAACAGGAAGAGCGCCGCCATGCCGCCGAGGTCCAGCACTTGCAGATGGAAATGCGTCAGTTGCAACAGACCTTGATCGTCAAGCAGGACGAACTGACGCGCCTGAATCGCGACAACGAACGCCTGACCAGCGAATCAGGGCAATTGCGCCGTGAAAATCATGCCCGGCAGGACGCTTTACAACGCCAGACAATGGAAATGGCGGAGGTGAAGGAACAACTCATCCAGGCTCTGACAGGTAATCAGGTATTGCAGGCGCGTCTTGAGGCCCAACAAGTCGAAACCCAGCGTCAGGACAGCAGATATGCTGAACAGCAACAGGCCATGGCGACAGCCCAAGCCATGCTGCACGATGAGCGCCTTGAGTTTTACCAGCACCACGCTGCGCAGCGACAGCGCTTGCAGACGTTGAGCGCGCTTCTATCCCGAGCGTCCCAAGCGTTGTCCAAGGATAAAGTTGACGCGCCTGGCGCTTTAGCGGTTGGCGATGGCGCGCTGCTGGGCTGGTTGAGCGAAGCTCAATCGCTGCTGGCGGAAGACACCAGCAGCGAGCCGTAACAGGCCGTTTAAAGTACGGACCTACGTCAGGCCTCTTGGGCGGCGAGGGTTTTCTTGAGTTCGTCCTTGCGGCTTTTCATCTCCAGACCCAACTCATCCAGACGGGCTTTATCGAAGAGTTTCTGGGCTTGCGGGAACAGCTCCTCTTCCTCCTCTTCAATGTGGTGCTCCAGCAATTCCTTGAGCACCTTGAGCCGCCCGGTGAACGGAATGCTGCCCGGGTCGGTATTCAGCAGATCTGGAAGCACCAGGGAATCGACCGTGCGATGCTCCTCCTTAGCTTCGGCCGCCATGACCGCCTCTTCCTTGCCTCCCGCCTGGGTGTAGGCTGGGTAGAAGATTTCCTCTTCGAGGGTGGTGTGTATCTGTAATTCGAGCTGCAGTTTCTGCAGCATTTCCGCGCGACTTTTTACCGCGCGCTCAGTGGTTTTTTCAAGACGATCAAGCAGCTCGCGAACTGTTTCGTGATCTTGTTTGAGCAGGTCGAGGGCATTCATGGTGGCATCCTTGGGCTGATCCGGTTTGTTTAAAGCAGACCCGGCGGGGCTTGCTTGGTTCTGGCCTTTTGGATTAATGGCGCGGACGCTAATGACATGCGCCGCCAAGCGGCGGCGCTGTGTTCACGGGATGTCAAAGTCCCGCCGTGGGCGCTTGCACACTGGTTTCGCAGTGGCAGTCAGCGCTGGGGCACGGCGCTCCGTTCGGATGGCGGTCAGCGCAGGCCTGGCTGCAAAACTGCTGGCCGTCCCGGCTGACCGCATTTCCCGAAACGTCACAGGTGCAACCGGGGCAGGCGCACTTGGATTCAGCCATGGTGTTAATCCTCCTACTAAACGCTTGGTTACCTGCAGGCGTATACCAATGGAATGAAGATTTATGTACAAGTTCCAGAGTTCTTCCAAACGGCTGAAAACGTGCCGTCTGCATGTTTTTCTGAACCCTCCCCGATAAAGACGAGTCCTTTAAAGGAGCCAGCGCGCTGCTGCACCTTAGTTGCATGAGTTGCATGGCGCACACCCTTCATCTACAGGAGATCGATCGATGCCTATTACCACGCTGCTCCGCTCGTTTTTTTTCACAGCACTGATCGCCGCGGTTCCGGCTGCTTGGGCGGCGGATGAAATTCGCGCCCAAGATTTCGTCGATCAGGCATCTGCTGCTGGTGTGGCCGAAATTGAATCGGCCAGAATGGCCCTGCAAAAGAGCCAGTCGCCTGAAGTGCACAACTTTGCGGAACAAATGATCAAAGATCACACCAAGGCCAATGAAGATTTGAAAGAGCTGGCCATGAACAAGCAATTGGAGGTAGCCAGCGAAGCGGACCTGATGAACAAGGCCAAGGCGATGATCCTGGAAATGCGCGAGGGTGAATCCTTTGATCAAGCCTACGCCAACAATCAAGTCAAAGCCCATGAACAGGTGATTGAACTCTTTACGCGTGCATCACAAGGCAGCACTGATAGCGATGTGCAGAAGTTTGCCGAAGATCGACTTCCCGAACTGAAAGAGCATTTGGAAATGGCCAAAAAACTGGCCACAGGTAATTAAGCGGAGCGGCAGGCTGGCCATACTCGGCCACCTGCCAAACCTGCCTATCGGCTTGCAAAGAGCAAACCCTAACAAGGCCCACCGTGCAAAATGCAAGTATCGCTTTAACATTAACCCTGCATTAACCCTGTTAAATCAAGCGCTTGCAGGGCTCACGGATTGGAACGAATAATGCTTGTACTGAAGGGATCTCAACCCACATCAGGAACGGATGATATGAGCGCATCAGACAGTCCCGTCGATTACCTGATCAAGGAACTCGCCAAGGATTACACGATAAAAAGCGAATTCCGACCCGATTCAGCCTTGGTATTATCCTTGAGCCGCCGCACGGACGGCTGTCACGTACTACATAGGGTCATCACCGCTGCGGAGCTTAAATCCCCGGTTCTTATTAATGATGTACTCGAGCGAATGCGTCGCGATCTATTTGTCCAGCAAGGGCCGCTACAACAGAGTCAGATTGGTTATTTTCGAAAAAAACTGCATTTACCTTATTTTAAAGCTCTTTAGTTCTGAAAAAAGCGCCTAGCCGGGCGCTTTTTTTTCGTCTGGGCATTACCGCTGATCCTTCTTTGCGAACCTGCAGCCCGTGTGAGTGCCCCATCAGAAAGGATATCTAGAGCAGGGATAAATGTTCCCTCACGCGGAGAAACCTAATGCGAGCATTGACCTATCACGGCGCCCGCGATGTCCGGGTCGAAGATGTTCCCGATCCCAAACTGCTGCAGGCGGACGATATTATTCTTCGGGTTACCGCCACGGCGATCTGCGGTTCTGACTTGCACCTCTTTCACGGCAAGATTCCCGAAACCCGGGACGGCGATATCTTCGGCCATGAGTTCATGGGCATCGTCGAAGAAACTGGCAGCGCTGTGTCAGCCTTGAAAACCGGCGATCGGGTCATCGTGCCTTTCGTGATTGCCTGCGGTGACTGTTTTTTCTGTCAGCTGAATCTTTATGCCTCCTGCGAAACCACTAACCCAGGGCGTGGTGCGATCCTCAATAAAAAGCAGATCCCACCCGGAGCCGCTTTGTTCGGTTACAGCCACTTGTACGGCGGAATACCAGGTGGGCAAGCGGAGTTTGTGCGGGTGCCGAAGGCCAACACCGGGCCGTTCAAGGTCCCCACGGCCCTGCCGGATGAACATGTTCTGTTCCTTACCGATATCCTCCCCACCGGTTATCAAGCCGTGCTCAATGCCGGAATAGGTCCCGGCTCCAGTGTCGCTATCTACGGGGCGGGCCCGGTGGGCTTGATGAGCGCCGCCTGCGCGCGCCTAGTGGGCGCCGAGCAGATTTTCATGGTCGATCAGTTTGCCCATCGACTCGAGTTCGCCCGTGACGCTTATGGCGTAATCCCTGTCAACTTTGCCGATGACGACGACCCTGCAGCGACTATCATCGGACAAACTGCCGGGCAGCGCGGTGTCGATGCCGCCATTGATGCCGTCGGCTTCGAGGCCAAGGGCAGCACCACCGAAACGGTTCTGTCCACGCTGAAGATCGAAACCAGTGTGGGCAAGGTGCTTCGTCAATGCATTGCCGCCGTACGACGTGGCGGCACCGTGAGTGTTCCTGGGGTGTATGCGGGTTACCTGCATGGGTTCCTGTTCGGTGATGCCTTCGACAAGGGCCTGACCTTCAAGATGGGGCAAACCCACGTACAGGCGCTGTTGCCGGAATTGCTTGAACACATCGAGCAAGGCCGACTGGCCCCCCATGCAATCATCTCCCATCGCCTGGCACTGGAAGATGCCGCCGAAGGCTATGAAATGTTCGACAAGCATCAGAACGAATGCCGCAAGGTCATTCTGTTGCCATGAAACAACCCGAGCAACGAGCCAGTGCCTCGCCACCCGACGAGTTCGTTTCGCGCAATTATCCGATCAACGATGAAATAGCCTTTCAGCGCAAGAGCTGGCGTTTCGAGCGCATCGGGTGGTTCTTGCTGGTTCTCATCGTGCTGCTTACCCTGCTCGGGTTGTTCTCCAAGGGGCCACTGAGTACCGGTCACGTCAGCACTTTCGATGGCGCGTTGCGGGTCGAGTACCAGCGGTTTCAGCGCCATGGGGCGCACGGTCAATTGGTCGTTACCGTGCATGTCGCACCGTCAAGCAGCGCCGCTGTGCGGTTCTCACCGCAACTGCTCGAAAACTTCACGCTGGAAGGTATCTATCCCGAACCACTACACAGCTCCACGCAGCAAGGCGGTTTGTTGTTGGAGAGCCGTGCCGACACCCAGGGTGCCCTGAAATTTTATCTGGCATTGCGCCCTGAGGGGCTGGGCAGCATTCGGCAAAGCGTTCGCCTGAACGAGCAAAAGGTGGAGTTTTTCCAATTCATCTACCCGTGAGGAGGACGCTGCATGGATGCCGTATTGCGAGCCGCTGCCATCTATTTTGCCCTGCTGATCCTGTTCCGCGTGGCTGGACGGCGATCGCTGGCGGAAATTACCTCGTTCGATCTGATTCTATTGTTGATCATTGGCGAGGCGACCCAGCAAGCCTTGCTGGGCGACGATTTTTCGCTCACCAACGCCATTGTGGTGATCGTCACGCTGATCGCTATTGATGTCGGATTGTCCTTGCTCAAGTTACGCAGTCGCAAAATCGATTTATTACTGGATGGCGCGGCGACCATCATTGTTGAGGACGGGAAACCCATGAGGGGACGGATTGCTGAAGCGCGTCTGCAGGAAGCGGACATTTTGCAGGCTGCTCGCCAGGGTCAGGGATTGGAGCGGATGGATCAGATCAAGTACGCCATTCTGGAAAAGAACGGCAAGATATCGATAATTCCTTATTCGTAATGCAAAAGCCGCCGAGCGGAATCCGCGCGACGGCCTTCTTTGCTTAGTGGTCTATCAACTGCGAGCGCGAGCAGCGTCACGCAATGCCTTGATCTGATCGTGATTGCGCAGCACGCCGTCGTACTGGCGCTGGACCACGGCACGAATCTCCGCAGGCAGCGTTTTGTCCAGGGCATTGCGGTAGCTTTTCTTGGCGACATCCTCGCCACGCTCGCATTCGTTGAGGATCGCCTCTTCATCCTTGCCGGTGACCAGTGACTTGAGGTCAACCCAGCGCCGATGCAGATCGCCTGCGACACTGGTACTGCTTTCCGGATCACCGCCCAACTGACGGACCAAACCCTGCAACTCTGCCGCCGCCGCGGCGCAATCCCGGGCGCGATTATTGAACAGCGTTTTCAGGTCCGCCCGTTGCACATCTTCGGCACACACTTTAAAACCGGCCTCACCATCCTTGCTGGTCTCAATCAGGTCGTTGAGTACGGAAATGACTTCTTTAGCATTTTCAGTAGTGATCATACGAAACGTCTCTCCCGGTATGGTCTTGGTAGGGGTTCCATTTCTTGACTGCCCGAACGGGTGCGGAATTCAGTTTTCAGGACTGGCGGTGCACAATCCGCTTCAGGGCGCCTGGATCAGACTCAGCCGTTCGCCCACCACCATCTCGGTCACCCAGTCCACCAGCAGCGTGGTATAGGCCTCTCTAGACACGTCTTCGCTCAGCGAGTGATCCGCGCCGTCGATAATCCGGTGCGTCAATGAATGCGTGCTCTGGAAAGCCGCCCGGTAACTCATGATCGTTGCGTGGGGTACATGCTCGTCATGCTCGGACTCGACAATCAGCACATCGCCGCGAAATTCCGCACAGGCCCGCAAGGCGCGGTTGTCTTCCACCGGAATCAGACGGCTGCGATAACGCGCCAGGTCGGCTTTGTCCAATTCCCGCTTGGGCGTCTGCCACTGGCTATCGCGATAGATCGCCGGCACGCGCAACGCCAGCCATTTGACTGGCCGCAGGCTGGTGAGGATCGCGGCCAGGTAACCGCCGTAGCTGGTGCCGACTACGGCCACCGCCTCCGTGTCGATGGCCGGATGAGCAAGCAGTCGGTCATAGGCGGCCAGCAAATCGCGCAGATTGTCCTCGCGCGAGACCTGTCCCAGTCGCGCCTCGGCTCCCGCATGGCCGCGCAAATCGAACGTCAGGCACACACAGCCCAGCCCGGCAATTCCTTTGGCGCGGATCAGGTCACGCTGCTGACTCCCTCCCCAGCCGTGCACGAACAGCACCCCCGGCACCTTGGCCTTGGGGCTCAGGAAGGTCGCGTCCATGTGTTCGTTATCGATTTCGATACGGGTTTTCTCAGTTCTCGCCGTCATAGGGTTCAACCATTGCGTATTTGATCAGGAAGCCCAATTCCTCGTCGTGTCCGCGAAACACCTCGATGGCGTTGGCTGGCAGCACCTTGTCATGAAAGATTTCGAACGAGGAGGCGCGCACCACTTGCAGCAAGGGATTGTCGATGAATGCCTGCAGGGCACCCACTTCCGCACTGCTGGCCCCGCCCAGTCGCCAGGACTGCTCGAGCACTGCGTTGCGTGTCTCGCCGCGGGCATCGGTGCCGCGAATCAGGTCGTAGTTGCGTCGCGAGGCGAAGAATGACGGGAAGGCTGCACTGACTGCGGCATCGAAAGCTCTGGCCTGCTCAATGCTCTGTTGCACCTGGCCGGCCAGGTCCAGTTGCAGCAAACGCGGGTAATCCCCGCGCACCACTACCAGATCCGAGCCGCCATACATCTGTGCCCCCCGGCCATCTTCGGTTAGGTGCTGAGTGCCGAAATAACTGAGCAGATGCTCGCCCACGCGGATTTGGCCAACGCTGTGGGTGCTGACATTGCTCAGCTCCTCTTCCAGCACGACGCCTTCACTGAAGCGCGCCGCCACGTCCGGAGCGCCGATAAAAGGCTGGAAGGAATGCAGGTCCTTGAACACGCGCTGGTCACGCCCGCCGCTGGCCTGTACAGGTTTGAAGCGCAACGGGCCCGTCGCCAGCAGTGTGCGGGCGGCACGTTCTGCATCCTGTGGCGAAAACACGGTAAAGCCCCTGAGGACCAACCCGGCAATCTGCTCGGCAAAGCCCGGCACCCAGCCCGTGGGGGCGACAGCATCCTCCGACACCAGCGGATGGGTAATTGCCTTGGTGGCAATGAAAGCATGATCTACATAACCACCGAACAGATCGTCTGGCCCTTGCACATTCATTTCACGCGCTTGCTCGCGGCCGACGATGCAGCGGCTGGGCACCAGATAGCAGGGGCGGCCTGCATGTTGCTGGGGGTCGTAACGGCCGCCGTATTCGAGTCCCTGGATATCCGCCAACCAGCGCGCAAGGGTCTGTTGGGTTTCCACCCCATGCCGGGGCGCCTGGGGGTTGGGTGAATAGGTCAGCACCAAGCGCCGTTGCGTTTGTGCCATGGACGCCTCCTGATGAAGCAGTCGAATCGCCCTGCGAACCGAGGGCATGGTCAGGTCAGCAGCATTCCCGCCGCTTAGTTTACGGACCCTGACAACCCCCGCTTTGTTCGTCGATTGGCTGCAAGCAGGTTCGCCAGTGCCTGCCTATATTCAAAGGCATCGGCGCTGATGGACGTTCCCATGTCTTCACTTGATGCTCACCTGAGCCGCTTCACCCGTCTGGATCTGATTCGAGTGGCCACCCCGCTGGAAAAACTCGAACGCTTATCCACTCACATGGGGCGCGATATCTGGATCAAGCGCGATGATCTGACGCCGCTGGCCATGGGCGGCAACAAGGTACGTAAACTGGAATACCTGGCCGCCGATGCACTGCGCGCCGGTGCGGATACCCTGGTCACCGCCGGCGCCATTCAGTCCAATCATGTCCGCCAGACGGCCGCGCTGGCCGCCCGACTGGGGCTGAGTTGCACGGCGCTGGTGGAAAACCCTATCGACAGCGCTGACCACAACTATTTGACCAATGGCAATCGTTTGCTGCTCGACCTATTCAATGCCCAGGTCGAGCCAGTAGTTATGCTGGATGAGCCCGACGCGCAATTGCACACCTTCGCCGAACGGCTGCGCAGCAATGGCAAGCGCCCCTATGTGATCCCGGTGGGCGGCTCCAATGCGCTGGGCGCCCTGGGCTATGTCCGCGCCGGATTGGAACTCGCCGCACAGATCGCTGCCAGTGGCCAGTCCTTTGCCGCCCTGGTGCTGGCCTCCGGTAGTGCCGGTACCCATGCCGGCTTGGCCCTGGCGCTGGCGTATACGTTTCCGCAGCTGCCGGTCATCGGCGTTACCGTGTCGCGACGCACCGAAGAGCAGCAACCCAAGGTGCAAAGCCTGCTGGAACGTTGCGCCGCCCTGCTGGGCGTCGAGCTGCCGGCCCGTTGCCAGGTAACACTCTGGGACGACTATTTCATCCCGCGCTACGGTGAGCCTAACGAGGCCACGTGGGCCGCGATCCGCCTGCTGGCAGGTATGGAGGGCGTCCTGCTCGACCCCGTGTATACCGGCAAGGCCATGGACGGACTGTTGGATGGCATCGGCCTGCAGCGCTTCGCTGACGGCCCGTTGCTGTTCCTGCACACCGGCGGTGCCCCTGCGCTGTTCGCCTATCACCCCGCAGTACTCGACTGACTTCCTTTGGATGGAGTGCGCCATGAACCTGACCCTGTTTCGCGATTTCTTTCTCGTCCTGCTACTTGCCGCCGGCTTCGCCGGCCAGGCCAGTGCCGGCGAACTGCTCAAGCAGATCCAGGCCAACGGCCAGATCCGCGTCGGCCTGGAAGGCACCTACCCGCCGTTCAGCTTTCAGGATGCCAATGGCCAGCTGGATGGTTTCGAAGTCGAATTCGCCCGCGCACTGGCCAAGGAACTGGGTGTGGAGGCGCAACTGCAGCCGACCAAATGGGATGGCATCCTTGCGGCGCTGGAATCCAAACGACTGGATGTGGTGATCAACCAGGTCACCATCAGCGAGGAGCGCAAGCAGAAATACGATTTCTCCACGCCCTATACGGTTTCCGGGGTGCAGGCGCTGGTGCGCAAGGGGCAAGAAGCACAATTCGCCTCGCCGCAGGATCTGGCCGGCAAGAAGGTCGGCGTCGGCCTGGGCACCAACTATGAACAGTGGCTGCGGGAAAACGTTCCGCAAGCCGATGTCCGCACCTATGACGATGACCCCACCAAGTATCAGGACCTGCGGGTCGGCCGCATCGATGTCATTCTCATCGACCGCCTGGCCGCGTTCGAGCTGATCAAGCAGACCCGCGGCGACTTGGCCATAACTGGCGAACCCTTCGCACGGCAGGAAGCCGGAATTGCCCTGCGCAAAGGCGAGCCGGAATTGCTGGCCGCACTCAACCAAGCCATCGACACCTTGCGCGCCAATGGCACCCTGGCGACCTTGTCGAAGAAGTGGTTCGACGCTGACGTCACGCAATGATCGAGCCGTTGCAGCTGGTCTGGGATTCAGCGCCCTTTCTGCTTCGGGGCGCTGGCTACACCGTGTTTCTCAGCCTCGGCGGCATGTTCTTAGGGTTACTCCTCGGTTTTGTCCTGGCCTTGATGCGCCTGTCGCGCTTCAAGGCCCTGGCGTGGACTTCCCGCATCTACGTGTCGTTCATTCGCGGCACGCCGTTACTGGTGCAGCTGTTCATGATCTATTACGGGTTGCCGCAACTGGGCCTGCAACTCGATCCCCTCCCCTCGGCCTTGATCGGTTTTTCCCTGAATATGGCTGCGTATATCTCCGAGATTCTGCGCGGCGCCATCGCCTCGATCGATCGAGGCCAGTGGGAAGCGGCAGCCAGCATCGGCATGACCCCGGCACAGACCCTGCGCCGGGCAATCCTGCCTCAAGCCGCGCGCACTGCCTTGCCCCCGCTGGGCAACAGCTTCATCTCCCTGGTGAAAGATACCTCTCTGGCCGCCACCATCCAGGTGCCGGAGCTGTTTCGTCAGGCGCAACTGATCACCGCGCGCACCTTCGAAATTTTCACCATGTACCTGGCTGCCGCCGTGATCTACTGGGTGCTCGCCACCTGTCTCTCCAGCGTGCAGAACCGCCTGGAAGCCCGGGTCAACCGGCACAGTCGGGATACCTGACGCCATGATCGACGTGCATGGACTGAGCAAGAGCTTCAAGGGGCAGCAGGTACTCAAGGGCATCGACCTTAAGGTGGCGGCTGGTGAGGTGATAGCGATCATTGGCCCCAGTGGCTCGGGCAAAACGACGCTGCTGCGCTGCCTGAATCTGCTGGAAGTACCCGATGGCGGCAGTATTCGGGTAGGAAGCATTCAGATCGATGCCAATCGACCTCTCCACCGTCAGAAAGAACGGATCCGCACGCTGCGCCAGCATGTCGGTTTCGTCTTTCAGAACTTCAACCTGTTCCCGCACCGCACCGCGCTGGAAAACATCATGGAAGGCCCGCTGGTCGTCAAGAAAGAACCACGCAGCAGCGTTCTTGAACGTGCCCTTCAGTTGTTGGCAAAAGTCGGCTTGGCGGGCAAGGAAGACGCCTACCCGAGGAGCCTTTCCGGTGGGCAGCAGCAGCGCGTCGCTATCGCCCGTGCGCTAGCCATGCAACCCGATGTGATTCTGTTCGATGAGCCCACCTCAGCGCTGGACCCGGAACTGGTCGGCGAAGTGCTGGCGACCATTCGCGACCTGGCCGCTGAAAAACGCACCATGGTGATCGTCACCCATGAGATGAACTTTGCCCGCGACGTGGCCAACCGGGTGATCTTCATCGACCAGGGTGTCATCGTCGAGCAAGGCGAAGCCAAAGCCCTGTTCGCCTCTCCGCAGCACGCACGCACCCGCCAATTCCTGCACAAGTTCCTCGGCGATTCTTCGCACTGACCTTTTTGATACCCCGCCCACAACCTTTGGCACCGCCTTGGCGTGCATTGAACTTCATTCAGCACCCAATGCCTGAACATTGTGTCGATTTCATTGTGCAGCCTGGGTTAAGGAAAACCCTGTTCTGCCGTTAATAAGTAAAGGATGGCTGAAGCACAGTTTCATTACGCGGTGCGTCACACGCCATTCTCAAAAACTGCTTGCATGAGGCCGTAGGGATATGGACGCGAAGACTGCCAGTGAGATGCAACCCCGGCTGGGCGGCCCATGCCGTCAACTTGCCCTGATTGAAGACGTTAATATCGATGCACTGGTGCCTCCCGGCCGACGCGCAGTGATCCTAGCGGCTCACCCAGGCGATGAAGTGCTGGCCTGCGGCGGGCTTTTGCAGCTTCTCAGCCATCGCGGTCATGCCTTGCAGCTGATTTCCATCACCGATGGCCAGGCTGCGCCAAGCAGGCAGTCCTCGCCTGAAGGACACAGCGTGGCCTGTGCAATGGAAAGCACGGACTCGTTACGCCGTCTTGGCATTCCGCTGGTCCAGTTGAAAACCATACGCGGCCGTTTTCAGGCCGGCGACATCGAAAACCAAGAAAACGCCCTGCTGGATTTCCTGATGCGCCACCTGCGCCCCAATGATGTGGTCTTCTCACCCTGGCGTAGCGACAGTAGCGCAGACCATGAAGCGGTTGGCCGGGTCGCGCAAAGCTGCACGGTGTTACTCGGCGCCCAGCAAGTGGAAATGCCGCTCAATGCATGGCGCGGCACGTCAGTGGATGATCCGCGTATTCCCTGGTGGCGGGCCCGCAAGCTGGCACTCGACATTACGGCCTTGGCGCGCAAACGGCATGCCATGAATTCCCAGGCCAGTCATTGTCTGGCCCCCAAGACCGTCGACCGCAACACCAATGAACGCGAGCAGTTACAGCTGCATTGGGAGCTATTCTTCGTCTGAGCTTTTGCCTGCGCCAGGCAGTCTTTCCTTTTTCGCTTTCCCTTCTTACGTAGTGCGATCGTGGCTAACCCGCCTGGGGATCGAGCATGGCTGTCTTATTGCCATCTTCGCCAGGTGCCTTACCGACGATCAAACGCTAAACTGCGCGCCTTTTTAGATGCCGCCTTATGGAGAACACTATGAAACAGCCGTTGGATACAGGAATAACCCCCAGCGCCGAAAGCCTGAAGGGGCAAACAGGCATGGCCCGCATTCTGAAAGCGACGGGTTACTCGATGGCCGGACTCAAGGCAGCGTTCACCGGCGAAGCAGCATTTCGGCAATTGATCATGCTCAACCTGATTCTGATCCCCGTGGCCTTCTACCTGGACGTCAGCAAGGCAGAACGGGCGATATTGATCGCTGTGGTGTTTCTTGGCCTGATCGTGGAGATTCTCAATTCGGCCATCGAGGCGACAGTGGACCGTGTGTCCTTGGATATCCACCCGCTGGCCAAGCGCGCCAAGGACATGGGCAGCGGCGCGCAGTTTCTATCATTGTCGCTGATCGCGTTGATCTGGGCGGTCATTCTGTTCTGATTGACGCTCGTGTCGTTTATCCCCGCGATCACCACTGATCAACACTCCCGGAACTTCCTCACACTGACTCTCTCCATTGTGATGGAGACCGCCCCAACCTGCCGGGAGATGATCATGACTATCCATCCCGATATTCCCCAGCCGGACCCCATCGTCTATGACACGCCCAGTGACTATGGGCATTCGCCCAGCCATGAACCCATGGATGAAAGCCATCCCTGCGAACCCGGCAGTGGCAAGGTCAAGCCCAGTGAGGAACCGCTGAATTCCTGATTCCACGATCGCTTGATTGACTCTTTGTGATCGTGCGCACCCGCAAGGTGGGCCGTGATAGGTGCTCAACTTGTCGCTTGGGCATGCCTGTTAATCAGCCCTGCGATTCAGAAATCGTACCCATAGCGTGACCATCTCGGCCTACCTCACAGGCCCCCCCGCAGCAGCCACGGCTACAACCACCTATTTTCATTCATTTTTGTAAAACAGCCGAGAATGGGCGGAACCTTGTGTTGTGCACGATTGCCGGCACAGGACTTGCAGTAATGTTGTGGTTACGTCTTCGTGCTAAAGGTTCTATTTATAAAAAGGGAACTCATGAATAAAAGCCTTTCCATAAGTCTTTGCCTAGCAGCAGCGCTGCTGAGCGCCTGCGCGCTAGCCGAGCCCATCACCATCAAGTTCGCCCATGTGGTGACCGATAGTACGCCCAAGGGTCAAGGCGCGAGACTGTTCAAGGAGCTGGTGGAACAACGTCTCGGCGATCAAGTGCGCGTCGAGGTATACGCCAACTCCAGCCTCTACGGCGATGCTGACGAAATGGAGGCGTTGCGCGAGAACAAGGTGCAGCTGCTCGCCCCTTCGTTGGCCAAATTCGAGACCTATACACCGCAACTGCAGGTGTTTGACCTGCCTTTCCTGTTCGATGACCTGGCGGCGGTAGACCGTTTTCAGCGTCGTGCCAAGGGGCGTCAACTACTGCAATCAATGGCTGATCACAATATCGTCGGACTGGCGTATTGGCACAACGGCATGAAACAGCTCTCGGCCATCCGTGCGTTACGCACGCCCCAGGATGCAAGAGACTTAAATTTCCGCATTCAACATTCCGCCGTATTGGAAGCACAGTTTCAGCAGCTCGGCGCAAAAACTTCCAAACTACCGTTTTCCAGCGTGTATACCGCCCTCAAGAGCGGTCAGGTACAAGGGGCGGAAAATCCCTGGTCGAATATCTACAGCCAGAAATTCCATGAAGTGCAGCCCTACATCATCGAAACCAACCACGGCGTGCTGGACTACATGCTGGTGAGCAACTCCCGCTTCTGGTATTCAATTCCTCATCACATCCGCGTCGAGCTGGAAGGGATCATCGATGAGGTGACCTATGCCGTGAACCAGCAGGCTGCTGAGCTCAACATCGGCTACCGCCAGAAAATCCAGCAATCCGGCTACAGCCAGGTACTGCAACTTAGCAGCGCCGAACGGCAAGCCTGGCGCGAGGCAATGGAGCCCGTCTGGCGTCACTTCGAGACCCAGATCGGCACGGACATCATCAAGGCCGCTCGCGCGGCCAATCGCAAGCCGCAATAAGCCATAGCCTGGCATGGAAGCCGGGCCGCAGGGCTGAGCCATAACTGCCCCATCCATCCTCATCCCGCGGGCGGAGCGGAACTATTCGTCTTGCGCCAGGTTGCGACTCTCCCAACCGCCTCCCAGCGCAGCAATCAAACGCACGCTGGCGCTGAGCCGACTTCCCAAAAGTGTCAGGTTGTTGCGCTCATTGTTGAGTGCGCTGGCCTGAACGTTGACCACACTGTTGAAATCCACCGTACCGGCGCGGTACTGGTTCTCGATCAGGCGCAGGGATTCGCGGGCAGCCTCCATCGCTTGTTGCTGTAATGCTTGCTCGGTTTCCAGCACGCGCAATTGCACCAGCGCATCTTCCACCTCACGAAACGCATCCAGCACCGTTTGCCGATACTGCGCAACGGTCTGTTCCCAGGCCGCTTCGCTGCGCTCAAGCTCGGCACGCCGGGAGCCTCCATCGAAAATCTGTGCCGCCAATGCCGGTCCCAGCGACCAGTAGCGATTCGGCAGGCTGATCCAGTCGGCGAAACTGCTGCTGCGATAGCCACCGCTGGCCGACAGGCTCAAGTCCGGAAACCAGGCGCCTTTCGCCACGCCAATCTGCGCGTTGGCGGCAATCACGCCGCGCTCAGCTGAAGCAATGTCGGGTCGTCGTTCCAGCAAGTGCGAAGGCAGCGCTGGAGGAATGACCGGCAATGGCGGAATCTGTTCGCTGGGAGTAATGGCGAACCCGGCGGGTGGCGCACCGGTGAGCACAGCCATGGCGTGCTCCAACTGGGCGCGCTGCCACTCCAGGTCCACGGCTTGGGCCTGGGTGCTTCTCAGCTGGGTCAGCGCCTGGGTCACGTCGGATTTGGGCACGATGCCCGCGCGGTACTGGTTTTCGGTCAGGCGCAGCGAACGCTGGTAAGCATCGACCGTGGCGTCGAGTAGCCGCTTCTGCTCATCGAGCACACGCAGTTGCAGGTAGTTCTGCACCAGCTCCGCCTGCAAACTGAGCTGCGCCGCCGCCAGGTCCGCCTGGCTGGCTTCGGCGCTGGCGCGGCTGGCTTCCAGACCTCGACGCAGGCGACCCCAGACATCCAGCTCCCAGCTCAGCCCGAGGTTGGCATCGAAAACCTCCCCGGGACCCGCTCTGAGCTGCGTATCGCTAAGTTGCGTGCTGCGGCTGCCAGAGGACGCGCGGCTCACGCCAACCCCGGCGGACAGGATGGGAAAGAACGCCGCCCGCGCACCGCGTACCAATGCTCGCGCCTGACGGTACTGGGCTTCAGCCACGGCCAGGTTCTGGTTAGACACATTCAGCTGGGATACCAGCGCATTGAGTTGAGGATCGCCATACAGCTCCCACCAGGCACCCCGTTCCAGGGCGTCGCTGGGCGCGGCGGGCTTCCAACCTTCGACCTGACGAAAGTGCGCAGGCGTTTCCACTTCCGGACGCTGATAATCCGGGCCGATGGCGCAGCCTGTCAGCAGGGCAACAATGACAAACAAGGGGCTCAGGGCAAATGCGTTCATAACACCCGATTCAGTTTTAGGGGCTTGGCGAAAGGAAAGTTTCATAACAGCCGCTCCAGTGCCGCATCACTGCGCGCACCGCGCCGACGGTTGAAGCGGTGGCGCAGGTGATCAAAGAACAGATAAACCACCGGCGTGCTGTACAAGGTCAGCACTTGGCTGAGCAACAGACCGCCAACAATGGCCAGGCCCAGTGGCTGGCGCATTTCCGCGCCTTCGGCCATGCCCAGCAGCAGCGGCAAGGCGCCGAGGATCGCGGCCAGTGTAGTCATCAGGATGGGGCGAAAACGCTGCAGGCAGGCGCGGCGGATCGAGTCCTCGGGACTCAGGCCTTCCGTGCGCTCCAGCTCCAACGCCAGATCGATCATCAAAATGGCGTTTTTCTTGACCACGCCAATCAAGAGGAACAATCCGAGCAGCGAGATAAGGCTGAACTGCCCGCCCGTCAACTGGATGGCCAGCAAGGCACCAACACCGGCCGAGGGCAGCGTTGACAGGATGGTCAGCGGATGGATATAGCTCTCGTAGAGCACGCCGAGCACGATATACACCACCAGCAGCGCGCCAAGAATCATCAGCGGCTGAGCCTCCTGGGTCTGCTGCATGGCGCCGGCCGTACCACCCAGCAGGCCTTGCACCTCGGTTGGCAGGCCAACCCGCGCCACCGCTTGTTGAATCGCCAGGTTGGCTTCATCGGCGCTGTAGCCCGGCGCGATGGAGTAGCCGATGCTTTCCGCGGCAAACTGCCCGCGGTGGTGCACCCGGTCCTCTTCCAGGCTGCGTTCCCAGCGGGCCAGCATGGACAGCGGGACCCGTGCGCCCTCGGCAGCAATCAGCTGGACCTGATCCAGCGCCTCGGGGTACTGGGCATAACGCGGGTCGATCTCCATCACCACGCTGTACTGGTTGAGGCTGTCGTAGATGGTGGAAATCTGCCGCTGGCTGAAGGCGTTATTGAGCACCCCGGTGATCATCGCCATGTCCACGCCGAGGCGCTTGGCGATTTCGCGGTCGATCACCAGGCTGATCTGCTGGGCACCCTCGCCTTCGCTGGCGTCGATGTCGGTGAGCTGCGGCAGCGCCCGCAATGCGTCGCGCACCCTGGGCAGCCAGGTGCGCAGATCGTCCAGATCGCCAGCCAGCAGGGTGTATTCGTTGTCTGTGGCGCGGCCCTGACGGCCGCCGAATTGCAGGTCCTGATCGACCATCAGGAAGATCCGCCCGCCGGGAATCTTCGGCAGGCTGTTACGCAGCCGATCGACCACCTGCTGGGCGCCGATGCGCCGTTCGGCAATGGGCTTGAGGCGCACGATCATGAACGCGTTATTGATCCCGCCACTGCCGCCGATGAAGCCGGCCACGCTTTCCACCGCCGGATCGGTCAGCAGTGCCTGGCGGTAGCGTTCCATCTTCGGCTGCATGACCTGGAACGACAGGCCATCATCGCCACGGATAAAGCCGACCAGTTGGCCGGTGTCCTGCTGCGGCATGAAGGTCTTGGGCACGTCGATGTACAGGTAAACGTTCAACGCAATGGTCGCCAGCAAACCAACCAGCATCAGTCGGGCATGGGCCAGCGCCCAATCCAGGCTTCGCGCGTAACCACTCAGTACCCGTGCCTGCAGCCGTTGGCCACAGCGCGCCAAAGCGCCGGGCTCGTTCGCTTTGGCGGGTTTCAGCCAGCGCGCGCAGAGCATCGGCGTCAGGCTCAGCGACACCACCAGGGAAATCAGGATAGCCACGGCCAGAGTAATCGAGAACTCGCGGAACAGTCGCTCAACGATGCCACCCATGAAGAGGATGGACAGGAAGACCGCCACTAGCGAAGCGTTCATCGCCAGCAGCGTGAAACCCACCTCCTGCGCACCCTTGAGTGCTGCCGTCAGAGGCTTTTCGCCGTTCTCGATATGCCGAGAAATATTCTCAAGCACCACGATAGCATCGTCCACCACCAGTCCTGTCGCGACGATCAACGCCATTAGCGACAGGTTGTTCAGCGAGAAACCCAGCAGGTACATGGCGGCGAAACTGCCGACCAGCGACACCGGCACCGCCAGCGCCGGAATCAGCGCCGCCCGCCAACGGCCCAGAAACGCGAACACCACCAAAATCACCAGCGCCACGGCAATCAGCAGCGTGCGTTCGGCTTCGTGCAGGGTGGCGCGGATCACCGAGGAGCGCTCCATGGCAACCTCCAGCTCCACGCTGGCGGGTATGACCTCGCGCAACGCCGGCAGCAACCCGTTGATCGCGCCGATGGTTTCCAGGATGTTGGCGCCGGCCTGGCGATTGACCACCACCAGCACCGCCTCCTGGTCGTTGTAGAAGCCGCTGTTGTAGCGATCCTCCACCCCATCGCTGACCCGAGCCACATCGCCCAGCCGCAAGGCGGCGCCGTCCTGATAACGAATCACCAGCGAGCGGTAGTCGGCGGCCTTGTCGAGCTGATCGTTGGCTTGAATCTGCCAGTGCCGGTCATCATCCGAAACCGCACCCTTGGGTCGCTGGGCATTGGCGGCACTGATGGTCTGGCGCACTTCGTCCAGGGCTACGCCGTACTGGTCGAGCAGGCGTGGCTGCAATTCGACGCGCACCGCAGGCAGCGAGCTGCCGCCCACCTGCACCTCGCCCACGCCGGCCACCTGGGACAACTTCTGACCGATGATCGATGAAGCGACATCGTAGAGCTCGCCCTTGCCAAGCATATTGGAGGTCAGCGACAGCACCATGATCGGCGCCTGGGACGGATTGATCTTGCGGTAGGTGGGCATGCTGCGCATGCCGCTGGGCAGCTGGTTGCGCGCCGCGTTGATGGCAGCCTGCACCTCGCGGGCGGCAGCGTCGATGTCGCGGTCCAGATCGAAAAGGATCGTGATGCGCGTGTTGCCCTGGCTGCTGCGGCTGGTCATCTCGCTGATCCCGGCGATGCCGCCCAGCGAGCGTTCCAGCGGCGTGGCCACGGTGGCGGCCATGATCTGCGGACTGGCGCCGGGCAGGTTGGCCTGCACAGTGATCGCCGGAAAATCCATCTGCGGCAGCGGCGAGACCGGCAACAACCCGAAGCTCAACGCACCGACCAACAGGATCGCCACACTGAGCAACAGCGTGGCAACCGGGCGGACGATGAAGGGCGCTGACAAATTCATGAGCGGCAGCCACAAGCGGCAAGCGGCAAGCCGCAAGACAAAAGCACCGAGGTGCAGGCGCGCGACAATCCGGCGTTCGCCCCTAGCTTGCCGCTTGAAGCTTGAAGCTTGCAGTTCATACCACCGCCACCCCTGCCGCACTGCGCCCCATGAATCGGCGGCTGAGGCGGTCGAAGTACAGGTAGATCACCGGCGTGGTGAACAATGTGAGCACCTGGCTGAGTAACAGGCCGCCGACCAGAACCAGGCCCAGAGGCTGACGTAATTCGGCACCGGAACCCGTGGCCAGCATCAGCGGCACAGCGCCAAACAAGGCCGCCAAGGTAGTCATCAGGATCGGCCGGAAGCGCAGCAAGGCGGCCTGATGGATAGCCGCCTGCGGGTCCATGCCCTGATGGCGTTCGGCTTCCAGGGCGAAGTCGATCATCATGATGGCGTTTTTCTTGACGATACCAATCAGCAGGATGATGCCGATGATGGCAATCAGGCTCAGGTCGTTGCCCGAGAGCAGCAAGGCCAGTAAGGCGCCGACCGCAGCGGAAGGCAGCGTGGACAGAATGGTGATCGGGTGGATATAGCTCTCGTAGAGTACGCCGAGCACGATGTACATGGTTGCCACGGCGGCGATAATCAGCAGCAAGGTACTCGATAGCGAAGCGCGAAACGCTTCAGCCGCGCCCTGGAACTGGCTGACGATGCCACCGGGCAGGCCAATCTCCTGCTCGATCCGCTCGATGACGTCCACCGCTTCGCCCAGCGATACGCCCGGCGCCAGGTTGAAGGACAGAGTCACCGCCGGGAATTGGCCGATATGGTTGACCAACAGCGGCGTGGCGCGCTCCTCGATGCTCGCTAGGGAGGACAATGGCACCTGCCCTCCCGCAGCAGTGGCCACATGTACCTGACGTAGCGCTGCCGGACCGAGACGATCGGCGGCCTGGGTTTCCAGCACCACGCGGTACTGGCTGGCCTGGGTATAGATGGTCGAGATCTGCCGCTGACCGAAAGCGTCATAGAGCGCGTTGTCGATGTCAGTGACGCTCACTCCGAGGCGTGCGGCAGCATCACGGTCGATGTTGAGGTACACCTGCAGGCCACGGTTCTGGAGATCGCTGGCCACGTCGCGCAGCTCCGGCTGCTGACTCAGCGCCTCCACCAATCGGGGCGTCCATTGCCGCAGCAGCTCGTCTTCCGGTGACTCCAGGGTGAACTGGAACTGCGTGCGGCTGACCCGATCTTCAATGGTCAGGTCCTGTACCGGTTGCAGGTACAGCTCGATGCCCGGGATCTGCGCCAGACCCGAGCGCAAGCGGTCGATCACCTGGCTGGCGGTGACGTCGCGCTCGGCATGGGGTTTGAGATTGATCAGCAGGCGACCGCTGTTCAAGGTGGCGTTATCACCGTCGACACCGATGTAAGAAGACAGGCTGGCCACCGCTGGGTCCTCAAGGATCACCGCCGACAGGCGCTGCTGGCGCTCGCTCATGGCGCGGAACGAAATGCTTTGCGGCGCCTCGGAAATGCCCTGAATCACACCAGTGTCCTGCACCGGGAAAAAACCCTTGGGCACAATCACATACAGCAGCACGGTCAGCCCCAGAGTGGCGATGGCGATCAGCAGGGTCAGCGGCTGGTGACGCAGAACCCACTGCAGGCCAACGTCGTAACGGGCAATCAGCCCATCGATCCAGGCGCCGCTGGCACGGTAGAAGCGGCTTTGCTCTTCCTCGCGTTCATGCTTGAGAAACAAGGCGCACATCATTGGCGTCAGGGTCAGCGACACCACCAGGGAAATTAGGATGGCCACCGCCAGGGTGATGGCGAATTCCCGGAACAACCGGCCGACCACATCGGCCATGAACAGCAGCGGAATCAGCACGGCGATCAACGAGAAGGTCAGCGAGATCAGCGTAAAGCCGATTTGCTTGGCACCCTTGAGTGCCGCCTGTAACGGCGTCTCGCCCTCCTCCAGGTGACGGGCGATGTTCTCCAGCATAACGATGGCGTCGTCGACCACGAAGCCGGCAGCCACGGTCAGGGCCATCAGCGTCAGGTTGTTGATCGAGAAACCGGCCAGGTACATGAAGCCGAAGGTGCCGATCAGCGACAGCGGCACGGCAATTGACGGGATCACCGTGGCCGACAGTTTGCGCAGGAACAGGAAGGTCACCAGCACCACCAGCGCGACGGCAAGCATCAGCTCGAACTGCACGTCCTTGACCGCCGCGCGGATGGTCTGGGTACGGTCGGTAAGCACCATGACGTCGAGATTGGCCGGCAGGCTGGCGGTAATTTGCGGCAGCAGCTCCTGAATCCGATCGACCACCTCGATGACGTTGGCGCCCGGCTGACGTTGGATGTTCACCAACACCGCGGCGTTCTGGTTGGCCCAGGCAGCCAGGCGCTCGTTCTCGGCACCGTCGTGAATGGTCGCCACATCCTTGAGGCGCAAGGCGGCGCCATTCTGATACGTGAGGATCAGTTGCTGGTATTCCTCGACGGATTTGAGCTGGTCGTTGGCATCCAATTGGGACACCCGCGTCGGGCCGTCGAAGTTGCCCTTGGGCTGGTTGACGTTGGAACTGGTGATCAGCGCACGCACATCGGAGAGGTTCAGGCCGTAAGCGGCCAGCGCCTCGGGATTGACCCGGATACGCACCGCCGGGCGCTGCCCGCCGGCCAGGCTGACCAGGCCGACGCCGCTGATCTGCGCCAGTTTTTGCGCCATGCGCGTGTCCACCAGATCATTGACCTGGGGCAGCGGCATGCTGGGAGAGCTGATCGCCAGCGTCATTACTGGGGTATCCGCCGGGTTGACCTTGTTGTACACCGGCGGGGCCGGCAGATCGTTGGGCAGCAGGTTGCTGGCCGCGTTGATCGCCGCCTGGACCTCCTGTTCGGCGACGTCCAGGTTCACCTCCAGCGTGAAGCGCAGGGTAATCACCGAGGCGCCACCGGAACTGGTCGAGGACATCTGCGAAAGGCCCGGCATCTGCCCGAACTGGCGCTCCAGCGGGGCGGTCACCGCACTGGTCATCACCTCGGGGCTGGCGCCCGGATACAACGTCATGACGCGGATGGTCGGGTAATCCACCTCGGGCAAGGCCGAAACCGGCAACAGCCGGTAAGCGATCACCCCGCTGAGGAAGATCGCCACCATGATCAGCGTGGTGGCGACCGGACGAAGAATGAAGGACCGCGAGATGTTCATGCGTTGGGTGCTGCGGAATGGGTTACCTGGGCCGGGGTGTCGGAAATCACCTCCACCACCGAACCGTTGCGCAGGCGGTCGGTGCCTTCCAGCACCAGGCGCTCACCGGGCTCGACGCCACTTTCCACCAGCGTGGTTGCGCCGTCGCTGAGTCCGACTCGCACATCGCGCAGTTGTACCTTGTCGCCCTCGCCCACCACATACACGAAGGTGCCGCGCGAGCCGTACTGCAAGGCGGCGGAAGGAATCAGCAAGGCCTGCTCGCGGGTGCTGACGCGCAGGCGGACATTGACGAACTGATTGGGGAACAGACGCTGATCGGCATTTTCGAACCGTGCCTTGAGGCGCAGGGTGCCGGTAGCGGTGTCGATCTGGTTGTCCAGACTGTGCAACTGCCCCTCGGTCAGAAGGTTGCGCTCGCTGCGATCCCAGGCTTCCACCTGCAGCTCGCGGCCGTTGCGCAATTGTTCAAGCACTTGCGGCACGTCGCCCTCCGGCAAGGTGAAACTCACCGCAATAGGTTGGGTCTGGGTAATGCTCACCAGCACGGTGCTGTCATTACTGGCCAGCAAGTTGCCGATATCGACCTGGCGCAGGCCGAGACGCCCGGGAATGGGTGCGCGGATTTCGGTGAATTGCAGATTCAGGCGTGCCTCTTCCACCGCCGCCTGATTGGCCTTGATCTGCCCCTGATACTGGGCCACCAGTGCCTGCTGGGTATCCAGGGTCTGCTTGGCAATGGAGTCTTCGGCATACAGTCCCTGATAGCGGGACAGATCGATTTCAGCGTTTTTCAATTGCGCGCGAGTCTGCTGCAACTGCCCTTCTGCGAGACGCAGCGCAGTCTGGTAAGGGCGTGGATCGATCACCGCCAGCAGGTCGCCGGCCTCTACCTTCTGGCCTTCCTCAAACAACACCTTGACCAGTTCACCCCCGACGCGGGCACGCACATTGGCGGTGTTGTAAGCAGTAACAGTGCCCAGCGCCTTGAGCTCGACAGGAAAATCGCCACGGCTGACCTCGGCCACCCGCACCGGCACCGGACCGTTGAAACCGAAGCGGCCGCCCGGACCGGCAGGCGCCTTGCTGCCACTGCTCGGCCACAACCACCAGACCAGCGCGGCGGCCACCACAAGGGCCAGCACCCACCACCAACGGCGGAAAGAACGTGAAGAGGAAGACAGACTCGACTCGGACATGACGGGCAATCATCAACAAAGGAGTCAGCACGATAAGGACAAGCGGCAGACAAGCAAAGGAGATTTACCGCTCCTTTACCCCTAACAGCTAAAGGGTCGCCGTGATTTTGCTACTGGGGTGAATAGGTGCGGGTCGCGCTGGCTTTCCGAACGCAGTGGCTAGCCAGGCTCTTTGATCCACATCGGAGTCAGCCGGCTCACCTCGGGAGCGCCCGCCAGCAGCGGCTCGACGGCTTCGAGGTAAACGGCATAGTTGGGATGAGCCAGAAACGCCTCTGCTGCTTCCGGCGAGGCATAGCACTGGAAGGCACAGATCGAGTTCGGATCGGCATCATCGAAGCAGTAGAAATAGTCAGTATGCCCGGCGTTGGCTGCAATGGCGGGAGCCATGTGTTTCATCCATACAGCCCGTACCTCATCACGCTTGCCGGGACGGGTCTTGTGCCTGATAAACAACGCGGTCTGCGACATTTTGCAATCCTCGGTGTGCGGTGAAAGCGAAAAGCGGCCTGCGGAAGACTCCGCAGGCCGCAGGCACTTACAGCGCAGCCAGGGCAGACGTGTAATTGGGCTCCTGGCCGATTTCGCTGACCAGTTCGCTGTGCAGGACCTTGTCCTGCTCGTCCAGAACCACCACCGCACGGGCGGCCAGACCGGTCATCGGACCTTCGGCAATGGCGACGCCGTAGGTTTCCAGGAACTCGCGGCCACGCATGGTCGACAGGTTGACCACATTGTCCAGGCCTTCGGCGGCGCAGAAGCGCTTCTGGGCAAACGGCAGGTCGGCGGAGATGCACAGCACGACTGTATTGCTCAACTTGCCGGCTTCAACGTTGAATTTGCGCACACTGGTGGCGCAGGTCGGCGTGTCAACGCTCGGGAAGATATTCAGCACTTTGCGCTTGCCGGCAAAGCTGGCGAGGGTGACGTCGGCAAGATCCTGGCCCACCAGGGTGAACGCCGGCGCCTGCTGGCCAGCCTGCGGGAGGTTGCCGGAAACTTCGATGGGATTGCCACGCATGGTCACTTGAGTCATTGGATATATCCTTCTTGATGGGAATTGCTGACCTGCTATTTAAGCAGGTCCGGTAGACATCCGGACGACGAGCTTAACAGCCGCATTCGGTCTCCACAGCAGTAACCGCACGGATGATCGAAGCCGAGCCGGAGTATTGTTGGCCGCCTGGATCAGAAATCCCTTCGATAGAAGATATCCAGCGAGCTGGCCAGCCCGCTGGCTGCTTCCAAAAACACCCGGCGGCTCAAGCGGTAGCGCAGCGCCAGGGTATTGACTGGCTCGAACACGCCTACCCCGTAGCTCAGGCTCAGGCGATCGGAAATCCGCCCGCTGGCCACCACGCTGGTGCTGCCACCGCTACCTTCAGTTTCCAGCAGGAAATCCCTGATCCCCAGTTGGCGCGCGATATTGCCGGTGATGCCCGCACTGCCAGCCAATCCCAGCCCCAGAGCTGCCTGAGCAAGCAAGGCGCTGTCTCCCGTGTCGTCGTCACCACCCCCCAGCGGTCGCCCGAGAACCAAATAAGACAGGGCCTGCTCCTGGCTCATGGCCGGCTCGGAAAAAATCTGCGTGCGCGGCGCAGCGGCGCTGCCGCTGATTCTCAACCCGGCAATCACGTCATCAACCCGGCGAATGGCTTCGACATCCAGGAAAGGCTGATCGATGGGACCCACAAACAACAAGCGTGCCCGGCGAATGGTCAGGCGCTGACCATAGGCGCGGTAACGGCCTCGGTTCAAACTGAGCTCGCCACGAGTGTCGAGGTTGTCGCCGATATGAATGCCACCGGCCACCTCTGCGGTTAACCCAAAACCCGAAAAGCTTAGTTCTTCCTGGCCAACCACGACGTCGATATCCATGCGCAGGGGTAATGCTGCCTTCTGCTCCGGTGCTTCCTCGCCGACGATCACCGCATCCGAAGACAATTTCACGGTCGAAGGCGGCAATTCGCGGATGGTGATGGCGCCTCTGGGCACCTCCACCCTGCCGCTCAAGGACAACGCCTCATCCGTCATGGCAATACGCAGGTCAGGCGCCACTTCCAGCTCGGCGTAGGGGGCGATTACCACAGGTAAGCGGCTGCCCTGAATACTCACATCCACTTGCAGGGTTGGCTGCCACGCAATGCTGCCGCCGATACGGCCCTGCCCTTGGCTGCCGCTGCGCCAGTTGCCGTTCAGGCTCATCTGCTGGCCAGCAATGCGCGCCTGCACCTGCAAGTCTTCAATGGCCATGGGGAGCTCGCCGCCGGACACATGGCCGTCGGACAAGCGCACTGCGCCTTCAACCAGCGGCGCTTGCAGGCTGCCGGCGAGGCGGCCACTGCCGTTAATCTGTCCTTCCAGGCGCGCCACCTGCGGCACGAAGGGGCGCGCCACAGCCAGATTCAGCCCGCGCAGGGAGAAATCACCGCTCAGGGGTTTGATCTCCTGGCGCGGGTCAATACGCGCCTGCAACGTCAGCTCACCCAGCTGGCTGCCATCGAAACGCAGGTTCACGTCGACCTGTTCAGGCTTCAATTGGCTGTCCAGGCGCAACTGGCGATAGGGAAACTCCACCCATTTGTCCTGTTCGCGTTCAGGGTCGCGCAAGCGCAGGGTACCCTGCCCGGCATCGACCAGAATCCGCCCATTCGGGCCGCGGGCCGGCAGGTCCAATGCAACCTCGGCATTCAACTGCCCCTCCCACCGGAAATCGTCCGGCAACCAGGCCGCCAGGCTGTCGAGGGGGAAATCACGCAAACGGTAGCGAATCCGCGGATCCGGCATCAGCCGCTGCTCTTCGCCACACAAGCTGGCCGCCCCGGACCGCCAACAATGCGCCCCGACCGTCAACTGGCCATCGGCGAGGCGTTCGATCGGTGCGGCTTGCTGTAGTTGCCAGCGCTGTCCTGCGGCAGCGAGCAGCGCTTCACTGAGCTGACCCTGCCAGTGCCAGCCGCGCTCAGAATCACCTTCCAACTGGCCGGCCAGGTCGAGTTCGGCCTGTAGGTTTTCTCCGTCCAGGCGCAGGATCACGGCCTGTTCCTGTAGGTTTCCCTGGCCGCTCAGGATCAGCTCGCCCAGCTCGGTTTCGCCGGAGCGAATCCCCTGCGCCTGCACATTGAGATGGGCTCGCTGCTCCTGATCGAGGCGCGCCTTGAGGACCAGGCTGGCGATACGTTGCTCATCCAGACGCAATTGCTGGCCTTGCAGGTCCAGTCTGGCCTGCGGCACCTCGCGCGAACCGGCCAGGTCCAGGCGGCCATTGACGCTGCCGCGCAAGCCGGGCCACAGCTGGTTGAGTTTGCCCAGGGAGATATTCACCTGGCCTTGCAGTTGCTCATTCAGTCCGCCCTGCCCCTGGATACGGTTGTCGCCCAGGCGCAGATCCAGTCGTGGCAACTGCCAGAAAGGCCCCGCTGCGCTGGCCTCGAGCTGCAGCACCGTAGGCTGATCACGCAGCTGGCCCTGCAGCTGGATGCTCGCGTGCGCGTGCAGATCTTCTCCTTGCAGGCGACCTTCGCTGCGCAGCGGGCCGCCCAGCAGCCCCGGCAGTTCGGCAACCCAGTAGGACGGATCGAATTGCTCCAGCTGCAAGGCGGTTTTCCAACTGATGGTATCGGCGAAGCCCAGACTCAACTGCCCTTCGGCGCGGCCCTGCCCCGCCTGTACCTGTAGCGAGGGCAGATGCACTTGGGTCAGGTCGCCGCTGACCGGGCTGGCCACGCTGAAGGGCCCCGCCGGCCCCTGCAGCTGAGCATCAAAATGGCCCAGGTAATTGCCGTCGCGGTAATGCACCTGGGCGTGCAACTGCTCCAGGTCCACCGGCGGCTCGTCCATGGGATACAGCCGCAACCAGGGGAAGGCCTGCCAGTCCAGTGTCGCATCAGCAACAAATCCTTCCTGCCAGTCCAGCTGGCCCTCGAGTTGCACGTGCTGTTGCTCACCGGCGTCCAGGCGCAGTGCCTCGATAGTCGCCCCTTGGGCCGTTACCCGGCCGGCAAGGCGCAGCTCCATCGGCGCCTCGCGGGCGGGCAGGCGCGCCGAACCATTGATGCGGTAGCCGGCCTGCAGATCCCCCTCCGCCTGCAGGTTGAGTCGATCGAGCGTCAGGGTGTCGGGCAACGCCGTGCTCGCTTTGAAACCGTCGGCGCGTAAACGCAGGGTGGCTGGAAGATTTTCTACCAATGGCTGCACATCGCCTTCGAGCCGCCCTTGCAGATAGCCCGTGCTGTTGACGATCACCTGCAAATTTCTTTGCAGCTCGCCACGGGCTTGCAGCGTCAGCGACCAGTCGCGTCCATCCGGCGCGGGCAACTTTAGTGTGCCGGACGTCGTCAGGGGCCAGTTTCCTTGCGGGTCGAGTTGCCCCTGCAGAACCAGCTGCAGCTCATCACGTCGTACGCGCAGGCTGTCGATGCGCAGCCCGGTCGCGGTCCAGTGGGCGTTGAGTTGCAGGTCGCGCAACTGCTCCTGGCCATTGAGCACCAGGCGATCAATGCGCGCGTTGGTCACCTGTATGGCTAGTGGCAGGCGCAGGGTCGGCAGCGACAGCGGGCCGCTGTCTTCGGAGGGCTCACCGGGCGGGAAGTCGAGAATAACCTCTTCGGCCGACAACTCCTTGATGCACAGCCTCAGGCGCAATAAACAGCGTGGCGACCAGTTGAAGCCCGGCGCCACCACCTCGACACGGCTTTCGCCCTGCTGCCAGGTCAGCTGTTCGGCGCGCCACTGGGTCGCCAGTCGGCCCTCGAACCCTTGCATGCTCAGGCCCGGCACTCGCGTCATCAGCCAACGGCTGCCCGCCTCGCTGCCCAGCAGTATCGCCAAGGCCACTACCAGCAAGGCAATAACCGCCAGCAGACCCATCAAGGTCCATTTCACGCCCGTCCTCACAACTCCGGCCCCATGGAAAAGTGCAGGCGTACGCCCTTTTCGCCATCCAAAGGCGTGGCCAGGTCCAGGCGCAATGGTCCGACCGGGGATACCCAGCGAATACCGAAGCCAACACCCGTCATCAGCGACGGCAACTCCAGCGAATTGAATGAATTGCCCTGGTCGACAAAGGTCGCCAGGCGCCAGGTGGGGGTCAGTGAATATTGATACTCGGCGCTGACAGCGACCATGTAGCGGCCGCCAATGCGATCGCCCTGGGAGTTGGTGGGCGACAGGCTCTGGTAGTCGTAGCCGCGTACGCTCTGGTCACCCCCGGCGAAGAAGCGCAGCGAGGGCGGCACCGTGGTGTAGTCGTCGGTCCAGCTGCCGCCAAGCTGCACGCGTCCGAGCAGGCGATGGCGGTCAGCCAAGGTGGTGAGGCCCCGCAACCCCGCCTCGCCGTGCACCAGGCTGGCATCTGAAAGAATGCCTTCCTGGGCTGCGGAGACCTCGAACTGCACACGATAGCCTCGGCTGGGATCGAGCCGATTGTCGCTGTTCAGGTAGGAATAACCGATGCCCGGCATCAACAGGGTACTGATTCCTGAGTCATCGCCCAGGCGGTATTCTTCATGTTGCCACTTCAGCGAAATCACCCGCTGCCAGCCGTTCGGGCGCAGGCTGTGCCATTCCGGCCCGACGGTCAGCAAGCGGCTCAGGCTGTCAGTATCGGCCAATTCTTCATACTGATAACCGCCGGCCAGACGCAACTTGTCGGTCAGCGGTTTATCGCCGGGCATGTCATACCACAGGCCGATGTTTTGCCGTGGGGCAGACAATTCGGTTTCCACCCCGTAGCTGTGTCCCTGAGGATTGCGCCAGTGACGCGTCCAGTTGAAGCGTCCACGCGGGCCCACGTCGGTGGAGTAACCCAGACCGACACCAAAAGTGCGCGGTTTGCGCGTGGTCAATTGCACATCGATGGGCATCACGCCGCCCTGCGCCGTGGCCGGTGTGGCGTCGACCCGCACACTTTCGAAGTAGCCACTGGACTGCAAATTCAGGTGCAGCTCGGCAATCAGCTCGCTGTCGTAAGGCGTGGCGGGCTCGAACGGCACCATGCGTCGCAGCAGCTCATCATCGAAGGGCGAATCGCCACTGAAGCTGACGTCGCCAAAACGGTAACGCTCGCCGCTCTGGTAGATCAGCTCGATGTCGGCGTAACCTTCTGCCGGGTCGATCTGCAGTTGCTGACGGTCGAAGCGGCCGGAAAAATAGCCATAGCGCGCGGCCTGGCTCTCGATGCGGCTTTTGACGCTTTCATAGTTTCCATGGTGCAGCTGCTGGCCAGGCCGCAGCTCGGAAAGATCCGGCAAGGTAAAGGTGCGTTGTTGCGCAGCCGGCCCCTCGATGCGCACGGTAACGTTGCGCAAGGTTACCGGCTCTCCCCGTTCAATGCGTACCGTCAGCCTGGGTGTTGCGCTGTCACTCACTTCGGTCGTAATCCGCGTCTGGTAATAACCGAGGGCCTCGGCAGCCTGACGGGCCTGAGCGGCGGCGGTGCGGCTGCGTTGTAGCAGCGCGGCGCGGTCCAGGTCTTCCAGCTCACCGATATAGCCTTCGACGTTTTCCTTGAGGGCGGCATTATTCGGCGTGACACGCACACGCAATTGGTCGGCAAATATCGGCGCTGCCAGCAGAAACAGCAGCACGCCGAAGCCTTTTCTACGAATCGACATGGCCGCGCATGCTAACACGAGGTTTATGGGGCCCCTCTAACCAAATGTGGGCATTGGGGCTCATCCTTGCGAACTGGACAGCACGTGTGGACTGGCATGGAAAAAGACCTGTTCACGAATCGGCCCAAGCGCCACTTCGCCAATATTCTGATAGCCGTGGCCCCGGAAAAACTCCAGGTTACGGTTGTTGCTAGTAGACAGCACAATGCCCCGCGAGTGGGCATCCTGGGCACACCAGTCATGCACTGCAGCAAGCATTTGCTCGCCGTAGTGCTGACCCTGCTGGCTGGGCTGAATGCCGAGCAGCGGCAGCAGGTGAAACGCATCCGACGGCACACAGGCCATGACCGCCTCGTGATAGTCCAGGTAGCGCCGGGTGGAACGAAAGCCTGCGGTGAGCAGCATGCGCAGCCGCCAGGGCCAGCTTTCAGTGACCTCCAGGCGCCGTTGGGGCGGTGAAATCAAGGCCACGCCAATCAGGCGATCATCGAGCATCAGCCCCAGCGCAGGACGCTGTTCACCGACGTGCTTGCGCATCAATTCGCGAATCGTCGCGCGCAGCCGATGGTCATAACCGGGACGATCGGCTTCGAACAGGTACCTGAAGGTGGGATCATCGCGGTAGGCGTGATACAGCAGCGAACTGGCTTCGGGGCCATAGCCGCGGTCAAGTGCGCACACGTTGGCAGGTCTGGCGGGCTGGCTTCCGGGCATGGAGGTCTCCCCCTTGTCGTTATGGTTGGTAGTCGGCAAAAGGACGGTAGCCGGTCGCCATGGACACTGCCATGGCAGGGTCTATTGATGCTTCATCGCGACCGCGCCGGAGCCTGTCCGCGAGGCAAGGCACGAGGCGCAAAGTTTGGTCATTCCAAATGAGCGACGAGAAACGCTGCATCGCGGAAAAACAGGCCCGGCCCATGGGGTTGCGCGAAAAATCTCGCCATGCGGTGTTGTGGGACTTGGCAAGGGAACAACCATTGCCTGCGTCCCACGCCTAGCCTGGCGAGATTTTGCGCAGCAACGCGGCTTGCGATGAAGCATCAATAGACCCTAGCATCGCAGTTTTCTCAGGACCTGCCGCAATGAAGTTGGTTTCGTTCAATATCAATGGTCTGCGCGCTCGCCCGCATCAGCTGGCGGCCCTGATCGACAAGCACCAGCCCGACGTGATCGGTCTGCAAGAGACCAAAGTCTCCGATGAGCAGTTCCCTCTCGCCGATGTACAGGCACTGGGCTATCACGTGCACTACCACGGCCAGAAAGGCCATTACGGTGTGGCCCTGCTCTCGCGTCAGGCGCCGCTGGAGGTCTACAAGGGCTTTCCTACCGATGGCGAAGAATCCCAGCGGCGCTGGATCGGCGGCCGTTTCGCCACCGCCGACGGACAGACCATCCATGTTTTCAACGGGTACTTCCCACAGGGCGAAAGCCGCAATCACCCGGTGAAGTTTCCAGCCAAAACGCAGTTTTATGCCGACCTGCAGCGTCTGATGGAAGAGCGATTCCAGCCGCAAGAAGCGGTGGTGGTAATGGGCGATTTCAATATCTCCCCCCAAGATTGCGACATCGGCATCGGTGCTGAGAATGCCAAGCGCTGGCTGCGCACCGGCAAATGCAGCTTTCTGCCTGAAGAGCGCGAGTGGCTGGAGCGTTTGAAGGGCTGGGGTCTGGTGGACAGCTTCCGCCACTTGTATCCGGAGGTTAATGATCGCTTCAGCTGGTTCGATTACCGCAGCCGCGGTTTTGAAGACGTACCCAAGCGCGGCCTGCGCATCGACCTGATCCTCGCCTCGCTGGGCTTACAGGAGCGGATCAAGGACGCCGGCATCGACTATGAACTGCGCGGCATGGAAAAACCGTCTGATCATGCACCGGTCTGGCTGGAAATTATCTAGGTTCCGACCGAAAAGGACCTGTTCGGCAATTGCGATAGAACGTCACATGATTGACACATTACGAATCTAGCCTGCGCGGCATTATTTACACGGAAAAGTAACCATGCCGCGCGCTGTCGCACACCGATTCGGACGTCTCACCCACACGTTTTGTGTATCCCTCGCGCTGTGCGGCTGTGTACTACCCAGCGTGGTACAGGCCGAAAGCCCAACCGAGACCGTCCTGCGTATCCAGGGCTCCAACACCATTGGCGCCAAGCTGGCTCCGGCGCTGGTCGAAGGGTTGTTTCAACGACAGGGATTACGAGGCATCCGTACTGTGCAGGGGGCCCGCGCGAACGAACAGCGCGTGGTCGCCTACACCCCCCAGGGGCGGCTGGTGCAAGTCGTCATCGCCGCCCACGGCTCCAGTACCGGTTTCACCGCCTTGCACTCCCATACGGCCGAATTGGCCGCTTCCTCCCGCCCGGTCAAAGACAGCGAGGTCGCAGCTCTGGCGGCTTTCGGCGATCTGCGCTCCGCCAGTGCCGAACAGGTGATCGCCATCGATGGCCTGGCGATCATCGTGCATCCAAAGAACCCCCTTCAGCATCTGGATACGAAGCAACTGGCCGCAGTGTTTGCCGGCGAGCTGAACAACTGGAGCGCAGTGGGTGGTGCCCCTGCTCCAATCACTCTGTATGCCCGCGATGACCAATCCGGCACCTACGACACGTTCAAGGAGCTGGTGCTCAATGCCGATGGCCGCACGCTGGGGCCGGCTGCCCAGCGCTTCAAGTCCAATGACCGCCTCGCCCAAGCGGTGCTGGCTGACCGTCACGGTATCGGCTTTGTCGGCCTGGCATCGGTCGGCCAAAGCAAGGCGCTGTTGATTTCCAACGGTGAAGGCCTTCCCCTGCCGCCCAACGCCAACACTCTCGCCACCGAGGACTATCCGCTGTCCCGGCGTTTGTTCATTTACAACCTGCCAGGCGAGCAAAACCCGTGGGCCCAGCGATTAATCGACTTCGCGCATGGCCCGCAAGGTCAGGCCATCGTGGAAAATGTCGGTTTCATTTCCCAGAACGTGCGCACCATGCGCATCACGCCCAGCGAACAGATGCCCGTTGCCTACCGGCAGCTGGCGCGTCAAGCGCAGCGTCTATCAGTGAATTTTCGTTTCCAGGAAGGCAGCGCCCAGCTGGACAACAAGGCGCTGCGCGATATCGATCGGGTACGCGAGTACCTGCGCGCCCACGAGATGTCGGGAAGCCAGGTGACATTGGTGGGGTTTGGCGATGCCAAGAACAACGCGCAGCGTGCCGACCTGCTGTCGCGACTGCGCGCCATGGCTGTGCGTCGAGAATTGCGCAGGAATGGCGTCGTTATCAGCAGTATTGTCGGCATCGGCGATGAAATGCCGGTGGCAGCGAACGACCTGGAAGACAGTCGCCTGAAGAATCGACGCGTGGAGGTCTGGGTCAACCGAGCCTTCGGCAACGATCTGTTACCTGAACCCATTGCCGTGACGCCTTGAGAGGCATAGCCTATATGGGTTGTGACGCCGGGCCCCTCTGGCGATGAGTAAGCGTTTCTCATCGTGATGTCGGAGTCACTTTTTTTCCGACACCTTTGAAGGGGCCTGCGCAATGCTTGAATTCCTCACGACTCCATTATTTGGTACAGCCACGTGGCTGTGGCTGTGCTTCCTGTTCATTGTGATTGCACTGCTGGTGCTCGACCTGGGCGTCCTGCATCGCACTGAACGCGAAATCGAAATGCGCGAAAGCCTGCTGTTGTACAGCGGCTATTTCAGCGTGGGTGTGCTGTTCGGGGTGTGGGTCTGGTTTGAACTGGGCTCGCAGAGCGCGCTTGAGTTCTATACCGGCTTCCTGGTCGAACAGTCGCTGTCCATGGACAACGTGTTCGTCATGGCGATGATCTTTGCGGCCTTCGGCATTCCCCGCCGTTACCAGCACCGCGTGCTGTTCTGGGGCATTATCGGGGTGGTCGTGCTGCGCGCCATCATGATCGGTCTGGGCGCCGCCCTGGTAGCCGAGTTCGCCTGGATTCTCTACCTGTTCGGCGCCTTCCTGCTCTACTCCGGCGTGAAGATGTTCCTCGAGAAGGAAGAGGAACACCCGGACATCGAAAACAACCGCTTCGTTCGCTTCGCGCGTAAACACATCCGCGTGACCGATACCCTGCATGGCGGCAAGTTCCTGGTGCGCGTGCAGCCGGAAGGCGCTTCCCATCCGTTGCTGTACGCCACACCGCTGCTGCTGTGCCTGGTGCTGATCGAGCTGGCCGACCTGGTGTTCGCCGTGGACAGCGTGCCAGCGGTGTTCTCCATTACCCAGGATCCGTTCATCGTCTACACCTCGAATATCTTCGCCATTCTCGGTCTGCGTTCGCTGTACTTCGCCCTGGCCGCGCTGATGCACCGTTTCGTGTACCTCAAGTACGCGCTGGCGTTGGTGCTGGTCTTCATTGGCGGCAAGATCCTTCTGCACGACTTCTACAAGGTACCGGCGCTGCTCTCGCTGTGCATGACCTTTGGCCTATTGGCCGGTGGTGTACTGCTATCGTTGATCAAGACGCGTAATCAGCCAGCCGAGGTGAAAGTCGAGGCCAAGGAAAGCCATAGCTGACAACACAAACAGGGCGCCGCCAGGCGCCCTGTTTGTATCGGTAGTTCGCTTACACTGCATCTTTGGCCTGCTGGCCACGCGCCGACCGAAACCTGGGCAACAGCTTGGGCACTTGATGCCGGTAGTCCCTGTATTCCGGGTGCGCATCGATCAGGTCGCGCTCCTCAAAGCTGATCGCCGCGACAATATAGGCGGCGGTCACCAAAGCAAACAGCATATGGGTAACGCTCATCTGCGGCGTGCACCAGATGGCAAAGAACCAGCCTACGTATAAGGGATGGCGCACCAGTCGGTAGGCGCCCGGCGTCTTGAACGGCAAGTCGGTGTAAGCTTTGCCCCGCAACTGCAGCCACACCTGGCGCAAGCCGAACAGATCGAAGTGATTGATCAGGAAGGTGCTGTACAGCAACAACACCCAACCGAAGGCGAAGCCTGCATACATCAGCCATTGCCCGGCCCGACTTTCCAGTGTCCACACGTCCCCGCCCAGCGGCTGCCAGAAATAAAACAGCAGAATCAGCGCCAGGCTGGAGAACAGCACATAGGTGCTGCGTTCGGCGGCTACGGGGATGATCTGCGTCCACAGCGCCTTGAAAGCCGGGCGCGCCATCAGGCTGTGTTGCACGGCGAAGATTGTCAGCAGCAACAGATCGATGGCCAGGGCCGGGCCTGACGCCAGCTCGGGAGGACCATCAATGGTGCGCGGCACGCCGGGCAGATTGCCGAGAAAGGCAATGGCATAGAGAAAGGTGGCAAAGAACACGGCATAGCTGGTGATGCCATAGAGGAAGATCAGATAGCGCTTCATGGGATAAATCCTGCCTCGTCGTGAAGAAACTGCGGATGTGCAGTCGAGGTCAGGGTGCGCCGGCTGTGTATCGGCACGATGTCGGGGTGCAGCGGTTTTGTAGCCTTTTGGTTTCAGCCGGTCATGCCGGCAGGTTGGTGCGTAGCCAGGTATATAGCGCCGATTCGTCCAACGGTTTGTGCCACACCGCACGCACGCCAAGGGCCTGCACGTGCGCTTTATCGAGCTGATCACTGAAGCCGCTATAAAGCGCAATGGGAAGATCGGGCCGTGCGGCCAGTAGACGCTCGGCCAGTTGCAGGCCGGTCAGGCGCGGCATGCATTGATCCAGGATCAGCAGATCCCAGGCCGCTGGGTCCAGCTGTAGCTCACCACAAGCCTGCTCGGCATCCGACCACACCTGGACATCCAGGCCCCACTGCCGCAGCCGCTCGCTCATGAACTCAGCCACCAGCGGCTCGTCATCAACTACCGCCACGCGCCCATGCAAGGGCCTGCAGGCGTGCTCCATGGACAGCAATGGCGGAATCAATACCTGGAAGCAGGTGCCCTTCCCCGCCTGTGTGCTCAGCTGCAGATGTCCGCCGTATTCGTGAACAATGCCGTGCACCATGGACAACCCCATGCCACTGCCCTGCCCCGATGCCTTGGTGGTGAAGAACGGCTCGAACATCTGCCGCTGCACCCACTCGGCGATGCCAGGCCCGGAATCTTCAACGCCCAGCACCAGGTAATCGCTGACAAACGCCTGCTGGCACGACGCGCAGATGCCACGCTGTGGTCCGCCACGGCGCAGCGCAATGCGCAGCTGACCGCAGCCGCCCATGGCGTCGCGGGCGTTGATGCACAGGTTCATCAGCACTTGCTCCAGTTGCACCGGGTCAAACAGCACCGGCGGCAGATCGCGGGACAATTGCAGGTCGATCTCGATACCGGGCGGCATCGTCGACTGTAGCAGCTGCCGAAACTCGCCAATCAACCGCTCCAAGTCCAACGCTTGCGGCTGGCCGTGACTGCCGCGACTGAAGATCAGCATCTGCTGGATGAGGTCGCGGGCCTTCTCCGCCGAATGCCGGACCCGCGCCAGGTAATGCCCAAGCTGTGCATCGTCGCGCTCCTCGGCGTGCTCCTCGGCCATGTGCGTGTAGCCGAGCATGCCGGTCAGCAAATTATTGAAGTCGTGGGCGATGCCACCGGTGAGATGGCCGATAGCTTCCATACGTTGCGCCTGGCGTAAATGCTGCTCCAGCTCGGCGCGCTGCTGCTCGGCCTGCTTGCGCTCGCTGATGTCGCGGGTAAACGCCAGGATGCGCTCGACTCCGGCAATACTCGCTCGTTTCAGGCACACCTCGTCCCAGTGCAGGCTGCCATCGCGGTGGCGGCGCAGCCACTCGAAACGCTGCGGCCCCTGCTCGCGAGCCAGAGCCAGCCAGCGCTGGACATCCGCGCCGCTGTACGGCGAATACCCGACGCTGAAGGCCTCTACGCCCTGAGCCAGCATTTCTTCATAGCTGTAGCCGTAGATGGCGCAGGCGCTCGGATTCACATCCACCAGCGCACCGCTGTCCAGGTCGTGCACGAAAATCGCATCCATCGAGGACTCGAAGATCGACCGGTAGCTGGTTTCGGCATCCAGGCGCTGCAATTCGGCGGCGGCACGTACGGAAAAGATCTTCAGAACCGCCTCGACACGGCTGCGCTCCGGCAGCGACTGGCTATGGCCCACGGAAATCAACCCCAACGCTCGTCCATCGCTGGCGAACAGCGGGTAGCCGGCATAGCTGTCGAGGCTGAACAGACGCAAGGCATCACTGGCGGCATATCGCTCGCGGGCGCCTTGTTCGACGAAATGAAAGCGCTTGCCGAACACTTCCTGGCAGGGTGTGCCGGCCAGCTCATAGCGCACATTGGGGATCAACCGCCCCGCATGGTAGAGCGCCAGGGTATCCAGGCTGTCACTGTCTGGGCGCGCGGCACGACTGACGAAGGCGAAATCGGCGTGCAGCGACAACGCCAGGTAACGGGCGATGGCCGCGAAAACAGCGTCGCCGGTGGCGGACGAAACGCCCAGCGCAACATGGCTCAGCGCTTCTTCGATGCGCTTGCGCTCGCTGATGTCGGTGGCGATGCCGCACACGGCGATGACCCGCCCTGCAGCGTCGAACACTGGGAACTTGCTGGACAGGTACACCCAATTGCCATTGGGGGACTGCACCTGTTCCTCCACCTCAATGGGCTGGCCTTGGCTGATCACCAGCTGGTCATTACAGCGCAGGGCATCGGCTACTTCAGGAACAAACAGTTCATGGTCACTGCGTCCCAGCACCTGTTCTGCCGTGCGCTGGAAGAAACGTTCGAACGCGGGGTTGACCAGCCGATAGCGGCCGGCAAGATCCTTGATGAAGATCACCGCGCTACTGTTGTCAACGATCTGCCGCAGCGGATGATCCACGTCCGTGGCTGTCAACGGTGGGAACGACGGGTGCATGGTTGTGCTCCGCCCACTGGCTATGCCCTGAGTATAGAGAGGCACCGTCTGCTGCCAGACCTAGTGGGCGTGGCTGAAACAATTGAAACAGAGGGTTGCGCATCAGAATCAGCCAGAAACCAGCATGTAGCCGACTCCACGCAGAGTGCGGATGATCTGCGGTTTTTCCGGATCGTCCTCCAACTTGCGCCGCAGACGGGCGATGCGGATGTCGATGGAGCGGTCGTAGGGATTCCAGTCGCGGTGCTGGGTCAGATTAAGCAATTGGTCGCGGGACAACGGGCGGTTCGGACGCTGGGCAAACGCTTGCAACAGGTCGAACTCCATGGCGGTCAGTTCGATTTCAGTATTTTGGTCGTCGCGTAATTGGCGGCGTTGCATGTCGAGTCGAAACCGCCCCAGACGCAGCGTATCGGTATTTTCTGTTGGCTTCGTGACGGGCAGTGCCGGCCGGTAACGGCGCAGCACGCTCTTGACCCGTGCCAGCAGCTCACGCGGATCGAAGGGTTTGCCCAGGTAATCATCGGCGCCGACTTCCAGGCCGATGGTGCGATCCAGCGGCGTACCGGCGCCGGAAATCATGATCACCGGCAAATCGTGACGCTCGCGCAGAAAGCGCGCCAGGCTCAGGCCATCCTCGCCGGGCAGGCCGAGGTCCAGCAGCACCAGGTCAGGCAACTCCTGCTCCAAGGCCTGGCGCAGCGCTGTGCTGTCGGCGCACAGCTGCACCTGATAACCGTGACCGCCGAGGTAGTCGTGCAACAACTGCCGCACCTCGGCGTCATCATCCACCACCCATACCCGCGCCTGGCCCGTCATACACAGCCCTCGCCGCCTCACTCACAGCATAGTCAGGGCCCGTCGGCATTCCCGCTAAGCGGCGCTCAGCGGCTGGCGCGCAGCAGCTCCTTGGGCACGTATTTGCGCAGTTCATGCTTGCCGATCGTGGCGCGGTGCACTTCGTCCGGGCCGTCGGCCAGCCGCAGAGTCCGTTGCATGGCGTACCAGTAGGCCAGCGGGAAATCACCGGAAACTCCTGCGCCGCCGTGCATCTGGATCGCTCGATCGATCACCTTCAACGCCACGTTCGGCGCCATCACTTTGATCTGTGCGATCTCGCTGGCCGCCACCTTATTGCCCACAGTGTCCATCATGTAGGCGGCGTTGAGGGTCAACAGCCGCGCCATGTTGATCTCCATGCGCGAGTCGGCAATGAGGTCGAGATTGCCGCCCAGGCGCGCCAACGGCTTGCCGAATGCCTGACGCGACACCGAGCGCTTGCACATCAGCTCCAGCGCGCGTTCGGCCATGCCGATCGAGCGCATGCAGTGGTGGATGCGCCCCGGCCCGAGACGCCCCTGGGCGATTTCAAAACCCCGGCCTTCGCCCAGGATCACGTTTTCGTAGGGCACCCGCACATTCTCGAACAGCACCTCGGCGTGGCCGTGGGGCGCGTCGTCGTAGCCGAACACCGGCAGCGGGCGGACGATGGTCACGCCGGGCGCATCGCTGGGCACCAGGATCATCGAATGCTGCTGGTGACGCGGGTTATCCGGGTTGGTCAGACCCATGAAGATCATGACCTTGCAGCGCGGGTCGCAGGCGCCGGAGGTCCACCACTTGCGACCGTTGATGACCCACTCGTCACCCTCGCGCCGGGCGTTGGCCTGCATATTGGTGGCATCCGAGGACGCCACGTCGGGTTCGGTCATGGCAAAAGCGGAACGGATTTCGCCGGCCAGCAGCGGTTCCAGCCATTGTGTCTTCTGCTCGACACTGCCGTAGCGCACCAGCACTTCCATGTTGCCGGTGTCTGGCGCCGAGCAGTTGAACGGCTCGGGACCGAGCAGCGAGCGGCCCATGATCTCGGCCAGGGGTGCGTATTCGGTATTGCTCAGGCCCGCGCCGTAGTCGGATTCCGGCAGGAACAGATTCCACAGGCCCTCGGCTTTGGCCTTGGCTTTCAGGGCTTCCATGATCGCGGTTGGCTGCCAGCGATCCCCTTCGTTCACTTCGCGCTCGAAGACTGCCTCGGCGGGATACACATGGTTTTCCATGAACGCAGTGACACGTTCACGCAGCGCCTGAACCTTGGGGGAGTACGCGAAATCCATGGCCGGTTACCTTTAAGGATGAGGTGTGACTCGATGCTAGGACACTCGGCCATGATTTATCTAGATTATTGTCTGCGTGTATTGCTATTCATAAGCTGGATATGATCAGGCTGCTAGAGACAACCGCCTGATAAAAATAAAGCGTGCCGGAGGGCCCATATGAACCTGCAAAAGGTCGATCTCAACCTGTTCATCGTGTTCGATGCCATTTACAGCGAAGCCAACCTGACCCGCGCCGGGCAAATCGTCGGCATTACCCAGCCGGCGGTATCCAATGCGCTGTCGCGCCTGCGGGAAACGTTCAACGATCCGCTCTTCATACGCACCGCCCAGGGCATGGTGCCCACCCCCATGGCACAGAACATCATCGGCCCGGTGCGCAATGCCTTGCAGCTGCTACGCGTTTCAGTCCAGGAAAGCCGGGTATTCAATCCTGCCGGGGCCAGTAAAACCTTTCACATCAGCATGACCGACCTCAGCGAGGCGCTGCTGCTACCGCCGCTGCTGCAGCGTCTGAGTCGCATGGCGCCGCAGGTAAAGATCGAAAGCATGTTGTCGCGCCGCCGGGAGACCACCAAGGAGCTGGCATCGGGGCGCCTCGACTTCGCTGTCGACCTGCCCCTCAACAGCGATCCGCAGGTCCGCCACGTCAAGTTACTGGATGACCGGTTCGTCTGCACCCTGCGCCAGGGCCATCCCCTGGCCAAGGAACAACTCAGCCTGGAGGAGTACCTTTCGCTCAGTCATATCCACATTTCCAGCCGGCGCAACGGACTCGGCTATGTCGATTTGGCCCTGGGCAAGCTAGGCCTGCAACGCAAGGTGGTGTTGCGTTCCCAGCATTATCTGATGGCCTCCAGCGTGGTGCAGCAAACGGACCTGGCCATGACCGTCCCCGAGCGTTTTGCCCGTCAGCACGGGCTATTCGCCGTTGAATTGCCGGTGCTGGATGTGCCGCGCCTAGCGAGCCATTTGTACTGGCATGAAAGCACCGAGCAGGATCCCGCCAATCGCTGGATGCGTGAACAGCTCATCGACATTGCTCAGAAAGTGAACTCTCAGGCTTAGACTCACCATCAAATAATAATCTCAACCTACTGATATATACCGAGATTGTATTAGCTAATTAAAGCGAACGATGAAGCCAAGAGGCATCAAGTTTCTTGCTTGACGTTAACGACAAGTAAGCTTAACGTTAACGTCAACGCAACACAGGATTTTCGTGCATGGGTGTACCGATTTACAGCATTTCCGATCTGGCCCGCGAGCTGGATATCACCACGCGCGCCATTCGCTTTTATGAAGAACAAGGCATGCTCAGCCCCCAGCGGCGCGGTCAGGAACGTATCTACTCCCCACGCGACAAGGTGGCGTTGAAGCTGATCTTGCGCGGTAAGCGCCTGGGTTTCTCGCTGGCCGAATGCAAGGAACTGATCGACCTCTACGAGCCAAGCAGCGGCAACCGCAAGCAATTGGAGACCGTCCTAGCCAAAATCGGCCAGCGCCGCGCGCAGCTTGAACAGCAGTTGCTGGACATCCAGCACATGCAACTGGAACTGGATACCGCCGAGGAGCGCTGCCACGCCGCCATGGCCGCCACTACCTGACAAGTAGCCCAGCTCTAAGCTTCATTTCCCGACTCTAAAAACAACAGGTGAACCATGAGCTACCCCACCCTCGATTTCGCCTTGGGCGAAACCCTCGACATGCTGCGCGAGCAGGTGCAGGCCTTCGTCGCAGCCGAGCTGGCCCCGCGCGCCGCGCAAATCGACCGCGATAACGAATTCCCCGTGGACATGTGGCGCAAGTTCGGCGATATGGGCCTTCTGGGCGTGACTGTGGGTGAGGAGTATGGCGGTGCCGGCCTGGGCTACTTGGCCCACGTGATCGCCATGGAAGAAATCAGCCGCGCCTCGGCGTCCGTAGCCCTCTCCTACGGCGCCCACTCCAACCTGTGCGTCAATCAGATCAATCGCAACGGCAGCGCCGAGCAGAAAGCCAAGTACCTGCCCAAGCTGATCAGCGGTGAGCACATTGGCGCCCTGGCCATGAGCGAACCCAACGCCGGCTCCGATGTAGTGAGCATGAAGCTGCGCGCCGACAAGCAAGGCGACCGTTACGTGCTCAATGGCAGCAAAATGTGGATCACCAACGGCCCCGATGCCGACACCTATGTGATCTACGCCAAGACCGACATCAATGCCGGCCCGCGCGGCATCACCGCGTTCATCGTCGAGCGCGACAGCAAAGGCTTCTCGCGCAGCCCGAAGCTGGACAAGCTGGGCATGCGCGGTTCGAACACCTGCGAGCTGGTGTTCCAGGATGTCGAGGTCCCGGAAGAGAACATTCTCGGCACCCTCAATGGCGGTGCTAAGGTGCTTATGAGCGGCCTCGACTACGAGCGCGTGGTGCTCTCCGGCGGACCGACCGGGATCATGCAGGCGTGCATGGATGTGGTGGTGCCGTACATTCATGACCGCCAGCAGTTCGGCCAAAGCATCGGCGAGTTCCAGCTGATCCAGGGCAAGGTTGCCGACATGTACACTCAGCTAAACGCCAGCCGCGCCTACCTGTATGCCGTGGCACAAGCCTGCGACCGTGGCCAGACCACCCGCAAGGACGCCGCCGGCGTGATTCTCTACACCGCCGAGCGCGCCACCCAGATGGCCCTGGACGCCATCCAGATTCTCGGCGGCAACGGCTACATCAATGATTTCCCCACCGGCCGCCTGCTGCGCGACGCCAAGCTCTACGAAATCGGCGCCGGCACCAGCGAAATCCGCCGCATGCTGATCGGCCGCGAGCTGTTCAACGAGACCAAATAAAGCCGTTGGAGGCGTGAGGCTGCAGGCTGGACGCAAAACCACTACAGCCTCGTTCAGCCGCAGTCGTAGGGCGGAAAACCGCGAAGCGTTTTCCGCCAGAGCCGGTGGATGGACAAAGCGCCATTCACCCTACGGAATGAATCGGAGCCAGACCATGGCCATCCTGAATACCCAGATTAATCCCCGTTCCCCGGAGTTCGCCGCCAACAGCGCGGCGATGCTCACTCAGGTCAACGACCTGCGTGCCCTGCTGGAACGGGTCCAGCAAGGTGGCGGTGCCAAGGCGCAGGAGCGCCACACCTCGCGCGGCAAACTGCTGCCCCGTCAGCGCATCGACCAGTTGCTTGACGCCGGCTCGCCCTTTCTGGAAATCGGTCAACTGGCCGCCCACGAGGTGTACGGCGAAGACGTGCCGGCCGCCGGCGTCATTGCGGGTATCGGCCGCGTCGAAGGCATCGAATGCATGATCGTGGCTAACGACGCCACGGTAAAAGGCGGCAGCTACTACCCGTTGACTGTGAAGAAGCACCTGCGCGCGCAGACCATCGCCCAGCAGAACCGCCTGCCGTGCATTTACCTGGTGGACTCCGGCGGCGCCAACCTGCCGCGGCAGGATGAGGTGTTCCCGGATCGCGAACACTTCGGGCGGATTTTCTTCAACCAGGCGAACATGAGTGCCATGGGCATTCCGCAAATTGCCGTGGTGATGGGGTCGTGCACGGCCGGTGGCGCCTATGTGCCGGCCATGGCCGACGAAGCCATCATGGTGCGTAACCAGGCGACCATTTTCCTCGCCGGTCCGCCACTGGTGAAGGCCGCCACGGGCGAAGTTGTCAGCGCCGAAGCGCTAGGCGGCGCTGACGTGCACTGCAAGATCTCCGGTGTGGCCGACCATTACGCAGAAAATGATGAACATGCCTTGGCACTGGCGCGGCGCTGCATCGCCAACCTCAATTGGCGCAAGCTTGGCCAGGTACAGAGCCGCACTCCAATTGCACCACGCTACGCAACCGATGAGCTGTACGGCGTAATTCCCGCAGATAGCAAACAGCCCTTCGACGTGCGCGAGGTGATTGCACGCATCGTCGATGATTCGCAGCTGGACGAATACAAGACATTGTTCGGTACCACGCTGGTGTGCGGCTTCGCTCACCTGCACGGCTACCCGGTGGCGATCCTCGCCAACAACGGCATCCTGTTCGCCGAGTCGGCGCAAAAAGGCGCGAATTTCATCGAACTGGCCTGCCAGCGGGGGATTCCGCTGCTGTTTCTGCAGAACATCACCGGTTTCATGGTCGGCCAGAAATACGAGGCCGGCGGCATTGCCAAGCACGGTGCCAAGCTGGTGACCGCCGTGGCCTGCGCCCAAGTGCCGAAATTCACCGTGATCATCGGCGGCAGCTTCGGTGCCGGTAACTACGGCATGTGCGGGCGCGCTTACGATCCGCGTTTCCTGTGGATGTGGCCGAACGCGCGCATCTCGGTGATGGGCGGCGAACAGGCCGCCGGCGTGCTCGCCCAGGTCAAGCACGAGCAGGCCGAACGTGCCGGGCAGTCGTTTTCCGCTGAAGAGGAGCAGCAACTCAAGCAGCCGATCCTCGATCAGTACGAACACCAGGGCCATCCTTATTACTCCAGCGCTCGCCTGTGGGACGACGGCGTCATCGATCCTGCGCAAACCCGCGACGTACTGGGCCTGGCGCTGTCAGCCAGCCTCAACGCCCCGATCGAGCCGACCCGCTTCGGCGTGTTCCGCATGTGAAGCAGCGACAAGCAACAAGAAAAACTGCAGAACCGCTTGCGGCTTGTAGCCTGAAGCTTGCAGCTCAAAACGGAGTTTTCCATGAACGACTTCCAGACCATCCAGCTCGAAACCGACCCGCGCGGCTTCGCCACCCTGTGGCTGAATCGCCCGGAGAAGAACAACGCCTTCAACGCTCAGATGATCCGTGAGCTCACTGCGGCCATCAAAACCTGCGGCGAGGATGACTCCTTGCGCTTCCTGCTGCTGCGCGGGCGCGGCAAGCATTTTTCAGCCGGTGCGGACCTGGCCTGGATGCAGGAAAGCGCCCACTTGAACTTTCACGCCAACCTGGAGGATTCACAGCGCCTGGGCGAGCTGATGTACAGCCTGCAACAGCTGCGCGTGCCAACCTTGGCCGTGGTCCAGGGCGCCGCCTACGGCGGCGCGGTGGGCCTGATCGCCTGCTGCGACATGGCCATTGGCACCGAGAGCGCGCGCGTCTGCCTGTCGGAAGTCCGCGTCGGTCTGATGCCGGCGGTGATCAGCCCATTCGTGGTGCATGCCATTGGCCGCCGCGCGACACGTCGCTATGCCTTGAGCGCCGAAGCCTTCGACGGCGAACGTGCGCGCGAGCTGGGCCTGTTTGCCGAATGCTATGGCGAGGACGGCCTCGACGCGGCCGTCGAACACTGGATCGGGCAATGGATGCTGAACAGCCCGCAAGCGATGGCCGCGTGCAAGGACCTGCTCAACGAAGTGGGTCATGGCGCCTTGAGCCTTGCCCTGCGCCGCCACACGGAAAGCGCCATCGCCCGCATCCGCATCAGCGAGGAGGGCCAGGAAGGCCTGAAAGCCTTCCTCGAAAAGCGCAAACCGAACTGGCAGAGCCACTAGCTGCAAGCTGCAAGCTGCAAGAAAATACTGGAGCGGAAAATAATGATTACAACGCTGCTGATCGCCAACCGGGGCGAGATTGCCTGCCGCATCATGCGCACGGCCAATGCCCTGGGTATCAAGACCGTGGCCGTGCACAGCGACATCGACCGCCAGGCGCGCCATGTGCGCGAGGCGGACCTGAGCGTGGATCTGGGGGGCGCCAAACCGGCGGAAAGCTACCTGCGCATCGACGCCATCATCGCCGCCGCCCAGGCATCCGGCGCCCAGGCCATTCACCCCGGTTACGGTTTTCTGGCTGAAAATGCCGCCTTTGCGCGCGCCTGCGAGCAAAACGGCCTGCTGTTTCTCGGACCACCCGCCTCGGCCATCGACGCCATGGGCAGCAAGTCCGCCGCCAAGGCCTTGATGGAAACCGCTGGCGTGCCCTTGGTGCCCGGTTACCACGGCGAGGCGCAGGACGTGGAAACCTTCCGCGCCGCCGCCGAGCGCATCGGCTACCCGGTGCTGCTCAAGGCCGCTGCCGGCGGCGGCGGCAAAGGCATGAAAGTGGTGGAGCGCGAGGCTGACCTGGCCGAAGCCCTGCAATCGGCGCAGCGCGAGGCGCAGTCGGCCTTTGGCGATGCGCGCATGCTGGTGGAAAAATACGTCCTCAAGCCGCGTCACGTGGAAATCCAGGTATTCGCTGACCAGCACGGTAATTGCCTGTACCTCAACGAGCGCGACTGCTCCATTCAGCGTCGCCACCAGAAAGTCGTCGAAGAAGCACCCGCGCCGGGCCTGTCCGCTGAACTGCGCCGCGCCATGGGCGAAGCGGCGGTCAAGGCCGCCCAAGCCATCGGGTATGTCGGCGCCGGCACCGTGGAATTTCTGCTGGACTCCCGCGGTGACTTCTTTTTCATGGAGATGAACACCCGTTTGCAGGTCGAGCATCCGGTGACCGAAGCCATCACCGGCCTGGACCTGGTGGCCTGGCAGATTCGCGTGGCGAATGGCGAAGTGTTGCCGATCACGCAGGATGAAGTTCCTCTGAACGGCCATGCCATTGAAGTGCGTCTATATGCCGAAGACACCGAGCAGGACTTCCTGCCCGCCTCGGGCACGCTGACGCTGTATCGCGAACCCGCCACCGGACCCGGACGCCGGGTGGACAGTGGCGTCAGCGAAGGCGACAGCGTCTCGCCCTTTTATGATCCGATGCTGGCCAAGCTGATTGCCTGGGGTGAAACCCGCGAAGAAGCCCGGTTGCGCCTGCTGAGCATGCTGGACGAGCTGGCGGTGGGCGGTTTCAAGACCAACCTGCCGTTCCTGCGTCGCGTCTTGGCTCATGCGGCCTTTGCTGCGGCCGAGCTGGACACCGGCTTTATCCCCCGCTACCACGCCGATCTGCTACCGCCACCGACTGAGCTGCCACAGGATTTCTGGCAACTGGCCGCTGCAGCCTTTATAAACAGCGAACCTGCTCGTCAGCGCACGGACGATGCGCATTCGCCCTGGACCTCCACCAATGGCTGGCGTGCCGGACTGCCGGCACAACGCATCGTGCACCTGCGCTGCAACGGCATTTCCCAGGTCATTCGCCCGTCTGGCAATGCGCAGTTGTGCGGCGATCAACTGCTGTACACCAACGCCTCCGGCGTCCAGCAACGCCTGCAGGCCATCCGCCAGGGCGATACTCTGTACCTGGAATGGAACGGTGAATTGCAAGTGGTGACCCGTGTCGATGCCATCGCTGAAGTAGAAGCCAGTCATGCGCACCACGGCGGCCTTGTGGCGCCCATGAACGGCAGCATCGTGCGTGTATTGGTTGAACCCGGCCAGGCCATCAAGGCCGGTACGGCGCTGGTGGTACTGGAAGCCATGAAGATGGAACACAGCATTCGCGCGCCGCAAGCCGGGACGATCAAGGCGCTGTATTGCGCAGAAGGCGACATGGTCAGCGAGGGCGCGGCCCTGGTGGAGCTGGAAGAATGAGCCTGCCGCAACGCGCCCGCCTGGTCGAAGTCGGCCCACGGGACGGTCTGCAGAACGAGAAACTACCGATCAGCGTGGCTGACAAGGTGCGCCTGGTCGATGACTTGAGCGCTGCAGGACTGAGCTATATCGAAGTCGGCAGTTTTGTATCGCCCAAATGGGTGCCGCAGATGGCCGGCAGCGCCGAGGTGTTTGCGCAGATACAACCCAAGCCTGGCGTCACCTACGCAGCCCTGACGCCCAATCTGCAGGGCTTTACAGCGGCTCTGGAGGCGGGCGTCAAGGAAGTCGCTGTATTCGCCGCCGCCTCGGAAAGCTTTTCGCAAAAGAACATCAACTGCTCCATTGCCGAAAGCCTGCAACGCTTCATGCCGCTCATGGGCGCCGCGCGGCAAAACGGCATTCGCGTGCGCGGCTATGTGTCCTGCGTGCTGGGCTGCCCGTATGAAGGCGAGATCTTCCCGGCGCAGGTGGCCCAGGTGGCCCGGGAGCTGTTCGCCATGGGCTGCTACGAGATTTCACTGGGCGACACCATCGGCGTCGGCACGCCGGGCAAGACCCGTCAGCTGCTCGAGGTGGTTGCCCGGGACATCCCCCGCGAACGCCTGGCCGGGCACTTCCACGACACCTACGGCCAGGCGCTGGCAAACATCTATGCCAGCCTGCTGGAAGGTATCGCGGTGTTCGACAGCTCCGTCGCCGGCTTGGGAGGTTGCCCTTATGCGCGGGGCGCCAGTGGCAATGTGGCCAGCGAAGACGTGGTTTACCTGTTGCAAGGACTGGGTATCGACACCGGCGTGGATCTGCAACGACTGATCGCCGCTGGCGAGCGCATTTGCGCGCTGCTCGGCCGCCAAAATGGCTCGTGTGTGGCACAGGCGCTCGCCGCAGCTCGGGCTGATCCCTGACTGAACCACCCCATAACGGCGGCGCGTCCAGCGCCGTTATGGATTAGCCGAATACCGCTCGAGCAAAGGGTTGCCGAAGCGTTGCAGATAAGCCCGTGCGATTTCCCGGGCGCCCAGGTTATTCAGATGGTCCGCATCCCGATAGAGAGGTATGCCGTTGAGCACCGTCTGGCAACGCGCTTCGTCGCAGATGACCTCGCGGGGATTGATCCAGGCCACCTGGGGATATCCAGCGCGTATCTCCGCCTTGAATCGTTCGAAGTTGGCCAGGCGTTGACGGACCGGGGCGACGTCGATGGAGCAGTCCGGCATGTTCTTGAGCAGGCAATGAGCATGGGCCGATGAGGGCAACGTGGGAACATCCTCAAGCATGATCACCTCATGCCCCTGCTCCACCAGCCAGCCAATGGCCGCCAGAAAAGCGCGGTGATGGGTCGAACTGGCCAGGTAGGCATCCCAATACGCCGACACGAAAACCGTCATCGGGCGCTTGCTCAGGTATTCGGTCAGCGCACGGCTGCGATCTATTTTCTCGCTGTCATTCCCGAATACCGTGGCTGCATGCTCGGCCAGAACGAAAGGCGTAGAGGCCTGGGTCACCAGCAGCAGTGAGCGGTCCGTACCGGCAATCAGCTCTTCGACAAACCCCATCAGCGCAATGGCGTGGGAGTCGCCAATCAGAATGCTGTTGGGCTCGCCTTGCGGTGCCGGTACGCCGAACAGACATTTGGCCGAGGTATTGAACTGGTAATAAGGTCCTTTGAAACAGGCTTTATACAGGTCCGTATCGTCATTCTGCTCGATGATCTTGTAGAGCTCGCGGCGCTCTTCCGGAATACGGAAACTGATGTCATCTGCCAGTCGGATGGTGACCTGCACCGCCCACATCAACACCGCAGGCGCCAACACCATCAGCAGAAGCAGCTTGCCCAGTCGCCACTGCGTGTAGCGGAAAGGGTTTTCCACCAAGCGATAACTGAGCCAGGACAGCAGAATGACTCCGGCGACCATGGACAGGCGGATCGGCCAGGTGAGCTCCACCAACTGGTAATGGAGCAACGCCACAATCGGCCAGTGCCAGAGATACAGCGAATATGAAATACCACCCAGGAAGACCATCCAGCGCAGGCTGAGCAGCCGCGCCACCCAGGTACCAGGCTGGTGCAGTCCTGCGTAAATGATCAACGCGGTGCCCAAGGTCGGCCACAAGGCGTTGTAGCCGGGGAAATGATCGCTGTTATCCAGCAGCAGGCCGGTGGCGACGATCAAAACCAAGCCCGTGGTCGCGACTATCTGTGCCATCCAGGATTGCAACACCGGCAAGCGGCTTGCGTGCAGGGCGACGCCGGCGCCAAGCAGCAACTCGAACAACCGGGCCGGCAACAGGTAATAAGCGGCCTTGGGGGCTGTTTCCGCCAGATACACAGACAGCAACAAAGCAAGCAGCACGATGAACAGGAAGACGCGTACGCCACCCCAGCTCCGGAAGCAGCGCCAGACCAACAGCAGCGTCAGCGGCCAGAGCAGGTAAAACTGCTCTTCGACCGCCAGCGACCAAGTATGCAGGAGCGTGAGTGATTGGGTTTCAGGCGCGAAATACTGATTCAGCTCGCTGAAATAATAAAAGTTGCTGACGCCGACCAAAGAACTCAGCCAGCTCTTGGAAAAAACGTAGTAGTCGTCGTCTAGGTAATACGGCGAAATCAGCAGGAAGCTGGCCGTGGACACCAGCAGAAACACCGGAACCAGGCGTCGGATTCGGCGTGCATAGAAATCAGCGAAGCTGAACGTGCCTTGCGCCATGGAGCGCATCAGCAACTGGGTGATGACGAAGCCGGAAATGACGAAGAAGACATCGACGCCAATAAACCCGCCGGTGATGCCAGGAAACTGATAGTGGTAAGCAATGACCAGGAGAACGGCAAGCGCCCTGAGTCCTTCGATATCGGTGCGGTAATGCATGGCAACCTAAAGAGATACCGGAAACCCGGCCAGAAAAAGTCCGGCATTATGCATAACACCCGGCAGCACCTGCAATCCGCGGATTGATATCGGCCTGATATCGCAAGAGCCGAACCCAGCATAGCGCCACTCATTCAGCTGCCGGCAAGCCCCTTACGGATATGCCGGGTACGATCTGCCGCTGGCCGAACCAGCCCTGGTTGGCCTCCACGGCAAACCGCGCAGGCGCGCTGGAGCATTTGACTTGCAAGTCATGGGGTTCGAGGTCGATGAGATTGATAACCCGCCCCTGCTCATCAAGGAAGGCTGCCGACAGCGGCAATGGCGTATCTTTCATCCACAAACATTGACGCTTCAAGTCAGGGAATCTGAACAGCATGCCGGCTGATTCCGCCAGCTCGGTGCGCCCCATCAGGCCCTGTTGACGTTCTTGCTGACTGGACGCGAACTCGACCTGCAGGCGATGCTCTCCGAACAACAGGGGTAAAAGTCCGGGTTCGGCCAGTGCCGGGCCGGCCAGAATACTGGCCAATAGAAACAGGCGCATGGAGTGGTTCCTTGTCACAGGATCAAAGATCAGGACTATAGGCGAGGCTATATCGCTCGCCAAACCGCCCTTCCTTTTCGAATCGCATCGCTGCAGGTAACGCATGGATACCAGCCTCAAGGATTACCAACGGGTACGCCAACTCGCCATCCGCTCGCTGTTTGAAATCGTCGAGCAGTCCAGCGCGGGCACGATCATTGTCGACCGCAATGCCAATATCGTCTGGATGAACGAGCGCTATGCCCAACGCTTCGGCCTGGCCAGCGCCCAGGAAGCCATTGGCAAACCTTGCGAAAGTGTGATTCCCAGCAGCTTGATGCGCGAAGTGGTAACCACAGGCCAACCCCTGCTGCTGGACATGCTCGATACGTCCACCGAACCGCTGGTGGTGATGCGCCTGCCGATTCGTGACGATGCCGAACAGGTCATCGGCGCCATCGGCTTCGCCTTGTTCGGTCGGTTGAAAAGCCTGGCCCCCTTGCTGACCCGCTATCAACAGATGCAGGAAGAACTGGCCTCGACCCGTTCGTTATTGCGCGCACGCCAGGCCAAGTACAACTTCGCGAACTTCATCGGTACCAGCGCCGCCAGCCTGGAGGTCAAGCGCCGCGCCAGACGCAGTGCAGGCACGGATTCGCCCGTGCTACTGCTGGGCGAAACCGGCACCGGCAAGGAGCTCCTGGCCCACGCCATCCACAGCACCTCCCCGCGAGCTCACAAGGCTTTTGTCAGCGTCAATACCGCAGCCATCCCGGAAACACTGCTGGAGGCCGAGTTCTTCGGCACCGCACCGGGGGCGTTTACTGGGGCGGATCGCAAGGGACGTGCCGGCAAGTTGCAGATTGCCCAGGGTGGCACTCTGTTTCTTGATGAAATTGGCGACATGCCTTTGCCACTGCAGAGCAAGCTGTTGCGCGTATTGCAGGAAAAAGAATTCGAGCCGGTCGGCTCCAACGAGGTGATCAGCAGCGATATTCGCCTGATTGCCGCAACCTCCATCGACCTCGAAGTAGCAGTGCAGCGGGGCGAGTTCCGCGCCGACCTGTATTACCGCCTCAACGTTCTACCGATTCGCGTACCACCGCTGCGCGAGCGCCTCGAAGACTTGCCGGCCCTGTGCGAAGCCATCTTTGATGAGTTTGGCAACCACCATGAGCTTGCTCCTCAAGCTCTCGAACTTCTCTCTCGCCATGCCTGGCCGGGGAATATCCGCGAACTGCGCAACGTGCTGGAGCGCGCCGCACTGCTCAACGACGAGGCCGTGTTGAGCGAGGAAGCGCTGCGCACCGCCATTGGCGTCCTGCACCCGCTAACCGCGCCCGCGTCGTCACGGCACACCCTGCCCGCCTTGGGTGACTTCCAGCAGGCACGGCTGCAGTTCGAGCGACAGTTCATCTCAGCGGCACTGGCCGAGCACTGCGGGAATGTCGACGCGACGGCCCGCCAACTGCGGATGGGGCGCTCGACCCTATACAAGAAAATGGCTGCGCTGGGCATTGTGTCTTGATAGCGAGACACCAGTCTCGAGAAAGAGACAGCGCGGGACCCCTGATGCAACCTGGCTTTGTCTTGGATTTAGTCAGCGATTTTTCTCCGTTTGGAGAAACCACTGCCCAGCCCTTATCAAAAATAAGCAAAAAATACTTATAAATCAGCGTGTTACCGATATGGCACAAAACTCGCTATAGCTTCGCTGCGGCTCGTTCCGCACCTAAAACAACAACAAAAATGCCTGCCACGAAGCCGCCCGCCTGGAAACACCACACCCGCGCCAGATTGCTTCGTAGCAGTGCCCAAGGAGAATTCCGATGAGTGTCATCGTCGCCCTTGCTGCATTGATACTGCTGATGGTGGCCGCCTACCGCGGTTACAGCGTCATCCTCTTTGCCCCCATTGCCGCCATGGGGGCCGTCCTGCTCACTGACCCTTCTGCCGTGGCACCCGCCTTCACCGGCCTGTTCATGGACAAAATGGTCGGCTTCGTAAAGCTGTACTTCCCGGTATTCCTGCTCGGTGCCGTGTTCGGCAAACTGATCGAGCTGTCCGGTTTCTCGCGCTCGATCGTGGCCGCTGCCATCCGTCTGCTCGGCACGCAACAGGCGATGCTGGTCATCGTCCTGGTCTGCGCCCTGCTCACCTACGGTGGCGTCTCGCTGTTCGTGGTGGTGTTCGCCGTGTATCCCTTCGCGGCGGAGATGTTCCGCCAGAGCAACATTCCCAAGCGCCTGATACCGGCGACCATCGCCCTAGGCGCCTTCACCTTCACCATGACTGCGCTGCCCGGCACGCCGCAAATCCAGAACATCATCCCGACCGCCTTTTTCAGCACCAATGCCTGGGCAGCGCCCTGGCTCGGCGTCGCCGGTACGTTGTTCATGTTTTTCGTCGGCATGCTGTATCTGCGCCGGCAGCTGAACAAGGCCCAGCGCGCGGGCGAAGGCTATGGCACAGACCTGCGCAACGAGCCAGACACACCGGATGACATCAAATTGCCGAACCCCTGGCTGGCCCTGTCGCCGCTGCTGGTGGTGGGAGTCTCCAACCTGGTGTACACCAACCTGATTCCGCAGCTGTATGGCCAGAGCCACATCCTGCAATTGCCGGGCATGAGCGCGCCTATCCAGACCGAAGTAGCCAAAATCACCGGCATCTGGGCCGTTGAGGCGGCGCTGCTGACCGGGATTGTGCTGGTGCTGGTGTGCTCGTTCCGCACCGTCAAGGACAAGCTCGCCGAAGGGACCAAGACTGCCGTCGGCGGCTCGCTGCTGGCTGCCATGAACACTGCGTCTGAGTACGGGTTCGGCGCGGTGATCGCCGCTCTGCCCGGGTTCATGCTGGTGGCCAATGCCCTGGAAAGCATCCCCAACCCGCTAATCAACGAAGCGATCACCGTCAACCTGCTGGCCGGGATTACCGGTTCGGCGTCCGGCGGCATGAGCATCGCCCTGGCCGCCATGTCGGAAAGCTTCGTCAGCGCCGCCAATGCCGCCGCAATTCCCCTGGAAGTTCTGCACCGCGTGGCGTCGATGGCCAGTGGCGGGATGGACACCCTGCCCCACAACGGCGCCGTGATCACGCTATTGGCGGTCACCGGCCTGACCCACCGCGAGGCGTACAAGGACATATTCGGTATTACGCTGATTTCCACCGTCGCCGTGTTTTTCATAATCGGCGTGTACTACGCGACCGGCATCGTCTGATCCCCATCGATGCGGCGCAGGCGAGCAGACCGCCTGCGCCCCCTGAACGAGACAACACCCATGATCTTGAAAGGCAAGACCGCTCTGGTCACCGGCTCCACCAGCGGCATCGGCCTGGGCATCGCCCATACCTTGGCCGCCGCAGGTGCCAATTTGATTCTCAATGGCTTCGGCGATGCCGACGCTGCGATTAGCGACGTAAAACGCCACGGCGGCAAGGTCGCTCACCACCCGGCGGACGTTGCCGATCCGGAGCAAATCGCCGCCATGAGCGACTACGCGCAACGCGAATTCGGCGGCATCGACATCCTGGTCAACAATGCCGGTATTCAGCATGTGGCGCCGGTGGAGGAGTTTCCGGCGGAACGCTGGGATGCAATCCTGTCCATCAACCTGTCCTCGGTGTTTCACACCACGCGCCTGGCTCTGCCGGGGATGCGCCAGCGCGGCTGGGGGCGGATCGTCAACATCGCCTCGGTGCATGGGCTGGTGGGTTCTGCGCAGAAATCTGCCTATGTCGCCGCCAAGCATGGAGTGATCGGCCTGACCAAGGTCGTGGCGCTGGAGACCGCGACCACCGCCATTACCTGCAATGCCATTTGCCCGGGCTGGGTACTGACGCCGCTGGTGCAAAAGCAAATCGACAGTCGCACCAGTCAGACCCAGGGGAATGTCGCCCAGGCCCGCCAGGAGCTACTGGCTGAAAAACAGCCTTCGCTGGATTTCGTCACACCTGAACAACTGGGCGAGCTGGTGTTGTTCCTGTGCAGCCAGGCAGCCAATCAGGTTCGCGGCGCCGCCTGGAACATGGACGGCGGCTGGACCGCGCAATAACAAACCTCAAGCGTGACCCGAGCCGCTCCGCTGGAGCGGCTTTCGGTGATGGTTTACCACGCGGCTAGAATCCAACAAGAAATTGCACACTGAGGCCTTTCCCATGCCTGCGCCCCTCTGGTCTCCCTCTATTGAGCACATTGCCAATACCCGAATGGAGGCGTTCCGACGATATGTCGAGCAGCGCCACGGCCAATCGCTACCCGATTACCCCACTCTGCATGCTTGGAGCGTGGAACACCGCGCCGAGTTCTGGCAGTCCATTGTTGAGTTCTTTCAGATTGCTTTTCACGAGCAGCCCCAGAGCGTGCTCGACGAAGGCACGTCTATGCCTGATGCGCGCTGGTTTCCCGGCGCCACGCTGAATTTCGCTGAACACCTGCTGCGCCGCCGCGACGATCATCCGGCGCTGGTGGCCGTGGGCGAAGACGCAACGCGCGAGCAGCTCAGTTATGCCGAGCTGGCCAGGCATGTCGCCGGTCTGCATGAGAGTTTGCGTGAAGCAGGCGTCGGGGTTGGTGACCGGGTTGCCGCCGTCATGCCCAATACCTGGCAGACGGTGGTGGGCATGCTCGCCACCGCCAGCCTGGGTGCGACCTGGTCCAGTTGCTCACCGGATTTCGGTACTCACGGTGTGATAGACCGTTTCGGCCAGATCGAACCCAAGGTGCTGCTGGCCTGTGCCGGCTATCGCTACGCCGGCAAGACCCTCGACCTGACCAGCAAGCTCAACGAAATCCTTGCCGAACTACCGACGCTGGAACTGCTGATCCTGGTGCCCTACGCCCGCCCCGAAGCGCGGGCTGGCGAATTCAACACCGCGGCGCGGGTTGTGCTGTGGCAAGACGTTTACCAGCCTGGCGGTGAGCCTAGCTTTACGCCAGTCGCCTTCGCCCAACCGCTGTACATCCTGTATTCCAGCGGCACCACCGGCGTGCCGAAATGCATTGTGCACAGCGTGGGCGGCACCTTGTTGCAACACGTGAAGGAACTGGGGCTACATACCGATCTGCGACCGGATGACACCCTGTTCTATTTCACCACCTGTGGCTGGATGATGTGGAACTGGCTGGTATCCGGGCTGAGCCAGGGCGCTACCCTGGTGTTGTACGACGGCTCGCCCCTCCACCCCGCTCCGGAACGCCTGATCGATCTGATCGACAGCGAGGACATCAGCATTTTCGGCACCAGCGCCCGCTATCTGGCCGCTCTGCAGAAAGCCGGCGCCAAGCCCATCGATACCCACCGCCTCAGCCGCCTGAAAGCCATTCTGTCCACCGGCTCGCCCTTGGCTCACGAAAGTTTCGACTACGTGTACCGCGGGATCAAAGCCGACCTGTGTCTGTCATCCATTTCCGGCGGCACCGATATCGTTTCGTGCTTCGCTTTGGGCAATCCAACCTTGCCCGTGTGGCGTGGCGAGTTGCAATGCAAGGGCCTGGGCATGGCGGTCGAGGTGTGGAACGAGCAAGGCCAACACGTGATTGGCGAGAAAGGCGAGCTGGTCTGCACTCGACATTTTCCGTCGATGCCAGTGGGTTTCTGGAACGACCCGCAGGGAAGCCGCTTCAAGTCAGCCTATTTCGAGACCTATCCCGGCATCTGGGCCCACGGCGATTATGCCGAAGAGACCATCCATGGCGGTCTGGTAATTCACGGCCGTTCCGATGCCGTCCTCAACCCCGGCGGCGTGCGCATTGGCACGGCGGAGATCTACCGCCAGGTTGAAAAGGTCGAGGACATACTGGAGGCCATCGCTATTGGCCAGGAATGGCAGAGCGATGTGCGCGTGGTGCTCTTCGTACGTTTGCGCAACGGCTTGTTATTGAACGACGAACTGCAGACCCGTATCCGCCAGGTGATCCGTGCCAATACCTCGCCGCGACATGTGCCGGCGAAGATCATCCAGGTCGCGGACATTCCTCGCACGCTCAGCGGCAAGATCGTCGAGCTGGCCGTGCGCAATGTGGTGCACGGCCAGCCGGTGAAGAATACCGATGCCCTGGCCAACCCCCAGGCGCTGGAGCTGTTCCGCGATCTACCGCAACTACGGGACTGAGCGACCCGGCAGCTCAGACCCGGTTGTGGTTGACATTCAATCCGAACGTCCAGCGGCCAGTGCCCGAATTCGCTGTTCCTGCTCGCGCAATTCGGGAGTAAGTGCCTCGCCAAAATCCTCCACGTCGAAAATCGGTCGGATCTCGATCTCCGAGTCGCCAGGCATCGGGTTGGGACATCGCTTGACCCAGTCAATGGCCTCGGCCAAAGAGGACACCTGAAGTATCCAGAAGCCCGCAATCAGCTCTTTGGTTTCCGCAAAGGGCCCGTCGATCACGGTACGCTGGCTGCCGGAAAACCTAACCCGAGCGCCTTTCGAGCTGGGCTGCAAGCCTTCTCCGGCCAGCAACACGCCGGCTTTGGCCAACTCTTCGTTGTAACGACCCATGGCGGTCAGCAATTCCTCGCTGGGCATAATGCCCGCTTCGGAGCTTGGGTCGGCTTTGACAATCACCATAACGCGCATGGCTTTGCCTCCTGTCGGTTTGGTTGAGACCGGCTGAGCGGCCCGTGCACTTAGTCGAACAGGACGAAGTGGAATCGACAGCGTTGGATCAGGACTTCGATTTGCGCAACTGGATATACAGGGATTCGACCTTCTCGCGTGCCCAGGGCGTCTTGCGCAGAAAGGTCAGGCTCGACTTGATACTCGGATCGCTTTTAAAGCAACGGATATCGACGCGTTGCGCCAGCCCTGGCCATCCGTAGTGACCAACCAGTTCGGTAAGCAGAGTTTCCAGGGTGACGCCATGCAGAGGATTGTTCGCGGCGGGTTTCATGTGGCACTTCAACTGAATAAAGTTGGCAGCTTAGTGGACCGGACTCTGTGCGCCTAGCCCACTCTATTACCATGTTCGGTTGCCTGGCGTTGAGCACCACGCGGGAAGCCGGCAGAATGCCGACCCCGGAATCGAGGAGAACCCACATGGCCAAAGCCATGGCGCGCCATATCCTGGTCAAGACCGAAGCAGAAGCCGAGCAGTTGAAGAAGCGCCTGGCCAATGGCGACGCATTCGATGTGCTGGCCAGAAAACACTCTATTTGCCCCTCCGCAAAACGTGGCGGCGACCTGGGCGAAGTCCGGCCCGGGCAGATGGTCAGGGTAATTGACCAGGTAATCTTCAAGAAACCCATCCGCATCGTCCACGGCCCGGTGAAATCCCAGTTTGGTTATCACCTGGTTCAGGTCTTTTACCGCGACTGAGCACACGCCCCTTCCACTGATCAACCGGGCTCTCACGCGGAGGTTCGTGAAACGTCCAACGCCGGTATAGGGGTGGTATTAAGTGAATGGTATCCATCGACGCAGCGCTGCACATGAACTACCGGTCCATAAACAGAAAAACCGGCACAAGCCGGTTTTTCTGTTTATGGATGCGGAGCTCTAGCGTCGGTTAAACCACAACGCCCTGGCTGCGCAGGTAATCGTCGTAGGACCCGCTGAAATCGGTCACGCCATCTTCCGACAACTCAATGATGCGGGTGGCCAGGGAACTGACGAACTCACGATCATGGCTGACGAAGATCAGCGTGCCCGGATAGTTCTCCAGCGCCAGGTTGAGCGCCTCGATCGACTCCATATCCAGGTGGTTGGTCGGTTCGTCCATGATCAGCACGTTGGCCTTTTGCAGGATCAGCTTGCCGAACAGCATGCGGCCCTGCTCTCCCCCGGAAATCACCTTCACGGACTTGAGGATGTCATCGTTGGAGAACAGCATGCGGCCCAAGGTGCCGCGCACCAGTTGCTCGCCGCCTTGAGTCCACTGTCCCATCCAGTCAAACAGGGTGACATCGTCCTCAAAGGCGTCGGCATGATCCTGGGCGAAGTAGCCGACCTCAGCACTCTCGGTCCACTTCACTTCGCCACTCATCGGCGGGACTTCGCCGACCAGCGTACGCAGCAGCGTGGTTTTGCCGATACCGTTGGGGCCGATAATGGCTACATGCTCACCCGCCTCGATCTGCAGGTTCAGGTTGCTGAACAGCGGCACGCCGTCGTAACCCTGGCTGAGCTTCTCCACGGTTACGGCTTGGCGGTGCAGCTTCTTGGTCTGCTCAAAGCGAATGAAGGGGCTCACGCGGCTGGACGGTTTGACCTCGGCCAGCTGGATCTTGTCGATCTGTTTGGCGCGGCTGGTGGCCTGTTTGGCTTTCGAGGCGTTGGCCGAGAAGCGGCTGACGAAAGTCTGCAGTTCGGCGATCTGGGCCTTTTTCTTGGCGTTGTCGGAGAGCAGTTGTTCACGCGCCTGGGTGGCGGCCGTCATGTACTCGTCGTAGTTGCCCGGAAACAGGCGCAGCTCGCCATAATCCAGATCCGCCATGTGGGTGCACACGCTATTGAGGAAGTGGCGGTCGTGGGAAATGATGATCATGGTGCTGTTGCGTGCGGTAAGGACGCTTTCCAGCCAACGGATGGTGTTGATATCCAGGTGGTTGGTCGGCTCGTCGAGCAGCAGCACATCCGGATCGGAAAACAGTGCCTGGGCGAGCAGCACCCGCAGCTTCCAGCCCGGCGCCACTTCGCTCATCGGACCAAAGTGCTGTTCCAGCGGAATGCCCAGACCAAGCAGGAGTTCACCCGCGCGGGACTCGGCCGTATAGCCGTCCATCTCGGCAAACTCGGTCTCCAGCTCCGCCACGGCCATGCCATCTTCTTCGGTCATTTCCGGCAGCGAATAAATGCGATCGCGCTCGGCCTTGACCTTCCACAACTGTTCATGGCCCATGATCACCGTGTCGATCACGGTGAAGTTTTCGTAGGCGAACTGATCCTGACGAAGTTTGCCCAGACGAGTATTGGGTTCGAGCATCACCTGACCCGCAGAGGGCTCCAGCTCGCCGCCGAGAATTTTCATGAAAGTCGACTTGCCGCTACCGTTGGCACCGATCAGGCCATAACGGTTGCCATTGCCGAATTTGACGGAAACATTCTCGAACAGAGGCTTGGCGCCAAACTGCATGGTGATATTGGCGGTTGAAATCACGAATCTGGATCCTGCTTGAGCACGCGCGAGCGCAAAAAGGGCGCGATTGTAGCGTGTTTATGCTCGGTCAGGGTGGTCAGCCTCCCAGTGGCAACACCAGCCGCTCGACCCAGAACAGTTGATGCACTAGCACGATGGCCCAGAACACCAGTTGAAAGGATTGCTTGCGGGTTTTGTGGCGAAACTTTTGCTGGGCGAGCAGCGCGCCAGGCCAACCGCCGAGCAGTTCACCGAGGTGCAGCAGGTTTTCCGGCACACGCCAGCCGGCCACACGCGCGCGACGCTTGTCATGCCAATAGAGAGCAAACATCAGCAGACTGGCCACCCCGTAGAGCGTCAGAATCCAGGGAGCGTCCCACACCCACCAGACCCGTAGCGAACCATACAGCGGCAAGGCGCAGAGCAAGCCGAAGGCCAGCCATTTCAACGCCCTGCCCCGCCCGGCTTTTATCCGCCTGCCCATTATAAGGCTGTTGAAAACGTAGGCGAGGCAGGCAAGACGAGGCAAAAACAGCCGAAGAAGCACAGTTTAGGTGTCCTAAATGAGCATTCTGAGGCTGCTTTTAACGACGTATCGCCAACGTGGGTAGTTTTCAACGGTCTTAGCCCTGCGCCGTGCTCCAGTCGATAACGCCGAACTGCCAGGTGGCGAGGATCAGCAGGCCAAAACCAATGCGGTACCAGGCAAAGGATGCATAACTGTGACTGGCGATGAACTTGAGCAAGGCCCGCACGGCCAGCATGGCGAAAATAAACGAGGTGACAAAGCCGATGGCGAAAACTGGCAGATCGCCCGGCTGGAACAAATCACGGTACTTGTAGCCGGAGTACACCGCCGCCCCCACCATGGTCGGCATGGCCAGGAAAAAAGAGAACTCGGTCGCCGCCTTGCGCGACAGACCAAACAGCAGGCCACCAATGATTGTCGAGGCCGAACGCGAGGTACCGGGAATCAATGCCAGGCACTGGGCGCAGCCGACTTTCAGCGCATGGGTCCAATGCATGTCATCGACCGTATCGGCTTGGATGGCGTGGCTACGTTTTTCCGCCCAGAGCATCACCACCCCGCCAATGACCAGCGCGGTGGCCACGGTAATGGGATTGAACAGAAAATCGTGGATCAGGTCGGAAAAAATCACCCCGATCACGGCTGCGGGCAAAAAAGCGATCAACAGATTGGCAGTGAAACGCTGAGCCGAGCGTTCCTTGGGCAACCCCACCATCACATCCAATATCTTGCGGCGGTATTCCCAGACCACCGCGAGGATCGCGCCCAGCTGGATGATGATATTGAACGCCAGAGCACGTTCACCACCAAAGCCGATCAGGTCCGCGACGATGATCTGGTGTCCCGTGCTCGATACCGGCAAAAACTCGGTGAGTCCTTCGACAATACCCAATATCAACGCCTGAACGGCAATCCAAAGATCCATAAAGCTCCCTAGTCCGCGCGGCCTTGCCACACGGGCAAACTCAAAAAATACGTGGGAAAAGATGCCGGCAGGTCTCCCTCCCAGCGGCCGGCGGAAATCCTACCAGAAGCAGACCTGCATGCGGCGGCTTCGTCTAAAGGCTCATGGACTTTATGTCACAGCAGCCGCAGGCTCATTCATTGATTCAGGGCAAGTTAGCCGATTACGACGCTCGTATTCTGCAACTTATAAATAGTTTTTTATAAGAGTTAACCCCCCCATGATATCTCTACGCAATCTTCGCATTCGACATCGTCTCTGGCTGATCCTCGCCGTCTCGATCGTCATGTTGGTCTTGCAGGGGGCACTTCAGCTTAATCAGCTGAACAAGGACCTGCACAGCAACAAGGCAGAAAAAAATCAGCATTTGGTAGAGAGCGCCATTGGCATTCTCAGCCATTTTCATCTGCTGGAAACCGAAGGACTGCTGAGCCGCGAAAAGGCGCAGGAATTGGCCAAGACGCAGGTTGGCAAGTTGCGGTATGGCGACAACGACTATTTCTGGATCAATGACCTGTTTCCACGCATGGTCATGCACCCGACCAACCCGAAACTGGACGGCCAATCGCTGAAAGAATACGCAGACCCTAATGGCAAACTGCTGTTCAACGAAATGGTCGCGGTGGTACGCAAGCAGCAAGCCGGCTCAGTGAACTACAGCTGGCCAAAGCCAGGTGCCGACGCGCCGGTTCCCAAGGCCTCCTATGTACAGCTGTTCGAACCCTGGGGCTGGGTGCTTGGCACGGGCGTGTATACCGATGATGTAGAGGCGCAGTTCCTGTCGCAGAGCATTGCGGCGTCAACTACCGGCCTGGGTATCACCTTGTTGATGGCGCTGTTACTGGCGCTCATAGCCCGCAGCATTGTACGGCCGGTAAACGAGGCGGTCGAAGCCATGGCCAATATCGCCAGTGGCGAAGCCGACCTGACCCTCCAGTTGGATGCTCGCGGGCGCGATGAAATCTCCAACCTGGCTCGTCATTTCAACACCTTTACCGGCAAGCTCCATGGCACTGTGCAACAGATGCTCACCGCTGCGCGCTCAATGGACCAGTCCGCGCACTCCCTGGGCACGGTCGCCAACAACGCCAAGCAAACCAGCCAGCAACAGTCCGAACAGATGGAGCAGGTGGCCACGGCAGTCAACGAAGTCAGTTATGCCGTGCAGGATGTAGCCAAAAATGCGGATCAGGCTGCAGAAGAAGTGAAGCAGGCAGAAAGCCTGGCATCCCAGGGCCAGCACAACATTGACCAAAGCCTGCAGCAGATCGATCACCTTTCCACCACCATCTCCGAGGCCGTGGACGTCATGCAGGGTTTGGCGGGCGAGAGTACGCAGATCGGCAGTGTCGTCGAGGTCATTCGCGGCATTGCGGAGCAAACCAACCTGCTCGCTCTGAATGCCGCCATTGAAGCCGCACGCGCCGGTGAACAGGGACGTGGATTCGCCGTCGTTGCCGACGAGGTGCGCCTGCTCGCCCAACGCACCCAGCAGTCGACGTCGGAAATCCAGGCCATGATCGAGCGGCTGCAAAGCAACTCCATCGCAGCGGTACGCGTCATTCAGGACAGCAGCCAGGCCACACAACTCACCGTTGAACAGGCCGGCCAGGCCCGTGACAGCCTGAGCCAGATTGCTCAGAGTCTTCGCACCCTGGCAGACACCAACTCCTCGATCGCCAGCGCCACGCTGCAGCAATCCCATGTGATCGACGACATCAACCGCAATGTCACCCAGGCCGCCAGCTTGGCCCATGACACAGCCGAAACTTCAAATCAGACCAGCAGTGCCAGCCAGCAATTGGAGCAGTTGGCTGGCCAGTTGAACAAGCAGCTGGGGCAGTTCCGGCTGTAAGACCCTTGCCCCGTCGCGCTGATTGGCGTGGCGGGGCTTTTTCACTGGGTATAGGCCCAATCCCTAGCGCCAAATCCGGTAGGCTGCTTCTTCCAGGCGGGTCAGACCTTGCTGGTGATACTTCCAGTTGAGTTCAAGCACATCCTTCTGTGCCATCCACTCGACTGTCCAGGCGGCGCCAAACAAGCGCCGCACCTCTGCTTCACTCACCGCAAAGGGCGGCCCCGCCTTTTCTTCCTGGGCATAGTCGAGAGTGACCAGCAAACCGCTGCAGGTCCCGGGCAGGATGGCCGTGAGATGGGCCGCATAGCGCTCGCGCATCTCAGCAGGCATGGCAATCAGCGCCGCCCGATCGTAGAAGGCGCGACAGTTAGCTACATCGTCAGCAGTTAACGCGAAGAAATCGCCGCACCAAAGCTCGATCAATCCGCTCTGGTAACGGGTGAATGCCCCCGTCTGGCTAATCTCTGGCTGCAAGCCATGCTCGGTAAAAAATGCCCGTACCGCCGTCTCCGCCAGCTCGACGCCCAGCACCGCATGGCCTTGGCCCGCCAGCCACGACAGGTCAAGGCTTTTGCCGCACAACGGCACCAGCACACGCGCCCCTGCCTCCAGCTGCAACGTTGGCCACAATTGCTCGAGCCAGGGGTTTACCTTGTTCAGGTGGAAGCCGATTTCGTTGCGACTCCAGCGAGCCTGCCAAAAATCTTCATGCATGGTCCATATCCCTTAAGGGCTGTATGAAAATCAACTGAGCGCAGGCACTCCTCATAGCCCACCCGCAGAGCCAGATTGTCCCACGTCCATAGTCGTGGAACGACAGCAGGCGATACAGGTTCTACTTCTGACACCCAGTAAATGGAGCGGATTCGTCATGAGCATCATGGTCACCACTCAATCCAGTGACAGCTATCGCCATACCATCATGGTGGATGAAGAGCATGAACTGATCACTGATATGCCCAAATCAATGGGTGGCGAAGGCAGCGCACCAGAGCCACACGACTATTTCGACGCAGCCCTGGGCGCCTGTAAGGCTCTCACCGTGACCCACTACGCCCGCCAGCACGATATTCCGCTGACAGGCGTCAGTGTCGAGGTGAGCCACGACTCCAGTCGCGAGAAGGAAGGTTTTTACCCGATGACGGTCGAGCTCACTCTCAGGGGTAATCTGACTGACGAACAGCGCGCCGAATTGAAACGAGTTGCTGATCGCTGCCCCCTGCATAAACTCATGACCCAGGTTGAAGTGAGCATTGAAACCCGGCTCAGCCAAGGAGCGTTCAGCCAGTAGCGGTGCTGCACCTCGTATCGGAACAGCGCCGCGCAGGTCCATGCATTCGAAGGATAAAAAAACCGCCGTCCCAAACGGGACAGCGGTTTTTGACTTTGCTTGACGAATCAACCCGCAAGGCTGATCCGACAGGTTCAGGCCGACAACTCTACCAGCAACTTGTTAAGGCGCTGCACGTAAGCAGCCGGATCCTTGAGGCTGTCGCCCGCCGCCAGGGCAGCTTGATCGAAAAGGATGCGCGAAAGGTCGGCGAAGCGGTCTTCGTCGGCCTCGGCATCCAGTTTCTCAATCAGCGGATGCTGCGGATTGAATTCGAAGATCGGCTTGGAGTCAGGCACTTTCTGTCCGCTGGCTTCAAGGATCTGGCGCATCTGCAGTCCCAGATCCTGCTCGCCGATGGCAAGAATTGCCGGCGAATCGGTCAGGCGGTGCGAGACGCGAACGTCGGCAACCTGTTCGCCCAGCGTGGTTTTCAGCCGCTCGACCAGCCCTTCTTTGGCCTTGGCGACTTCTTCCTGGGCCTTCTTGTCCTCTTCCGAATCCAGGTTGCCCAGATCCAGGTCGCCACGGGCCACGTCGACAAACTGCTTGCCGTCGAACTCCGTCAGGTAGCTCATCAGCCACTCATCAATACGATCGGTGAGCAGCAGCACTTCGATGCCTTTCTTGCGGAACACTTCCAGGTGCGGGCTGTTCTTCACCTGATCGTAGGACTCGCCGGTCAAGTAGTAGATCTTGTCCTGGCCTTCCTTCACGCGGCCCAGATAGTCAGCCAGGGATACCGACTGCTCGGCGGAACCGGCATGGGTGGACGCAAAGCGCAGCAAGCCGGCGATCTTTTCCTTGTTGGCAAAGTCTTCCGCCGGACCTTCCTTGAGCACCTGACCAAAGGCTTTCCAGAACGCGGTGTACTGCTCGGGCTCGTTCTTGGCCATCTTCTCCAGCATGTCCAGCACGCGCTTGGTCAGCGCCGACTTCATGCTGTCGATGACCGGATCTTTTTGCAGGATTTCGCGAGAGACGTTCAGCGACAGGTCGTTGGAGTCGACCACGCCCTTGATAAAGCGCAGGTACAGCGGCAGGAACTCGTCGGCCTGGTCCATGATGAACACGCGCTGCACATAGAGCTTCAGGCCCTTGGGCGCTTCACGCTGGTAGAGGTCGAACGGCGCACGGCCCGGCACGTAGAGCAGCGAGGTGTATTCGAGTTTGCCCTCGACCTTGTTGTGACTCCAGGTCAGCGGATTTTCGAAGTCATGGGCGACGTGCTTGTAGAACTCCTGGTACTCCTCGTCCTTCACTTCAGTACGCGGGCGGGTCCACAGCGCACTGGCGCGGTTGACGGTTTCCCACTCGGGCTCCGCAGGTTTGTCCTTCTCTTCCCCAACGTGCTCTTTAGGCAATTCGATGGGCAAGGCAATGTGGTCGGAGTATTTCTTGACGATGTTGCGCAGGCGCCAACCGTCGGCGAACTCTTCTTCACCGCTCTTCAGGTGCAGGACGATGCGTGTGCCACGCTCGGCTTTTTCGACGGTGGCAACGTCGAACTCGCCCTCGCCTTTCGATGACCAGTGCACGCCTTCGCTGGCGGGCGTACCGGCACGGCGACTGTAGACATCCACCTTGTCGGCGACGATGAAGGCCGAATAGAAGCCCACGCCAAACTGGCCAATCAGCTGGGAATCCTTCTTGGCGTCACCGGAGAGGTTTTTCATGAAGTCGGCAGTGCCGGACTTGGCGATGGTGCCCAGGTGAGAAATAACATCCTCACGGCTCATGCCGATGCCGTTGTCTTCGAGGGTGACGGTCTTGGCGTCCTTGTCGAAGCTCAGACGAATTTTCAGCTCGGCGCCGCCTTCCAATAATTCGGGCTTGGCCAGCGCCTCGAAGCGCAGCTTGTCGGCGGCGTCGGACGCGTTGGAAATCAGTTCACGGAGGAAAATTTCCTTGTTGGAGTACAAGGAATGGATCATCAGGTGAAGCATCTGCTTCACTTCGGTCTGGAAGCCCAGGGTTTCTTTTTGAGTTTCCACACTCATGGTCATCAAACTCCACGTGGATGGTACGGATCGCAGTTGCGACGGATAACCCAGCAAATGGGGTCACCACCAGCCATTTCAAGGGCTTGGAGTTTATTACTGCAACAATTCGATGCGCTGGATTTCCTGGGTGGCCAGATTGAACCGTACCTCACCCGGCCCTCCCCGCACTTGGCGAATCTGCATTCGGCCCTCCTCATCCAGCCCCAGGAAGACCCCTTCGGCGACATGCCCGCGCAAGGTCTGCACCCGCAACCGGCGATTGGTGAAGTCGCCTGGAGCCGCCTGCAGGCGCTCCAGGGAAAAGTCGCTCGACATCTGAGGAGACGCTATCGACCGCAGGCGCTGTTCATTCAGCTGAACCGAGGCCGGAGGCCGAGTCGCGGTCACGGGTAATTCTGGATAACGGTCACCCAGAACCTGCCAGCCATGGTTAGGATGTTTTTGCATTTTCAAGGGCAGACGCACGGTGCGCGCACCCATTTTCACGCGCACATGCACATCCAGATATTGGGCTGACCAGTCCAGCCCCGAGATGCTCAAAACTTCCACTTCGGGCTGTACGAAACGGCGCTGCAAGTAATCACCGATGACATGCAGAACGGTGTCCTCAGAGTCGAAGTGGGTGTCGACCTGACCATCTTCGCGATAACGCAGGTGATCGGTAAACAGTTCGACGCGTCCGGTCAAGCGCGTCTGGTACGGTGCCGGCAAGGCCAGGTGTAGATCACCGACCATGCGGTTGGGCGCCTTGCGCTGCAGATGGAGGTGCAAGGTATAACCCTGCTCAAGATGGTGGGCTTCGGGCAGATTTTGCTCAGGCAACAGGCGGCTGATTTCCACCACGGGCACATCGACGTGATCCTGCGGAAGGATGTCCAGGCGCAGCGTTTGCTCTTCCTCGCCTTGCGGCAGGCGGATCAGTAATTCACGCCGGGCAAAAAAATCGCGTCCTTCGCGCAGACGCAACACGCCATTGATCAATTCGCCCTGCTCGGGCTTGAACTTCTCACCCCAGAGCTGGCCTTGCAGGGTGGTTTGCAGTTGGGCCTGCGGTGGCTGTAGCCACTGCAGGGACAGAATGGCGCGCAGGCGCTCGGTATCGCGGCTGGCCAACTGGCTCAGTCCACTGAACAGCACCACACAGCCGAGCGCACCGATGAACAACGGCAAACGCCCTCGCGACCAGTGACGCCACGCAAACGCAAGCCCCAAAGGTGGCACCAGGCTCGCAATGCCCCAGCCAACGCTCACTGAAAAGGCACGCAGGCTTAGCCAGACGAGGCACAGCATGATCAGCAGCAGGCCGCCCAGGATCAGCAAGGCATCCATGAAACATCCTTAAAAAATGCGGCCATTACCTACTGTCAGGGTTCGTCGACCTTGAAGTGGACGCGCGCGGTGGCAATCGGCTCGGTTTGCGTTGTTTGCCAGGCGGTGATCGACACGTTAGCGACGCGGCGTCCCTGACGCCACACCTGGCATGAAGCGTAGGTGTCACGATAATGACCGGCCCGCAGGTAATCTATCGAGAAGTCGATGATTTTCGGCAAATGTGGCGTACCCATGAACATCAGCAGGTGCAACATGGCCGCATGTTCCATGAAACCTGCGATAACGCCACCATGCAGTGCCGGCAATACCGGGTTGCCAATATTGTCGGCATTAGTCGGCAGGCGGAACACCATATCGTCTCCCAGGCGTAGGCATTCGATGCCGATGAGCCGCGCATAAGGCACCAGATCGAGCAGAGCCGAGTAATCGTTCTTCTCATTGGCTTCTTGTACCAGCGAGTTAAAATTCTGCGGACTCATGTCTTGTCCCTCAACGTACCCGCCTTGACGTGTGCGCCCTTGCCTAAGCGCATGAAGGTGCCGACTGCGTGAGCGATTGGCTGCTGCGGATCATCCTGATAGGCATAGCCGCGGGTGAAGATCACCGTCGGAGTGACCCGATAGCACTCGGCGAAGCTGTAGACATCCTTATGCGGATCGGCCGGATGCATGTAGTCGATACGCAGGTCGAGGGTCGGGCAGATTTCCATTTCAGGCAGGAAGCAGACGGTTGAAATTCCGCAGGTGGTGTCCATGAGCGTGGTGATCGCCCCGCCGTGGATCACGCCGGTCTCCGGATTGCCGACGATTTTTTCGCTGTAAGGCAAGCACAGAGATAAGCCCTGGGCATCCGCCTGCATTATCCGCAAGCCAAGCACTTGGCAATGTCGCAAAGCATTCAGAAACTGCTTTCCCCGTTCAACGATGAGAATGTCACTCATGCAACAGCAACCACGTCAGCTGAAAAGGGGCGAAATGATAGCGCAGGGGTTGATTCACCAATGTAACTATCCGTAAAGGGGGCGCGAGCAGCCGCTCACTCTATGACCGCCCTCCTCACCGTACCTACCTTGCGCTGATCTCTGAGCCGTCTCAGACGTCTCGCGGCTCATCGTCTACGGCAGTCTGTGTGTAGAGCATTACCTGCAAGACTTTTGAATGAAATTCACGCCGATACAACACCAGTACCACGCCTGCGGTAACTCCCATGTAGACCCAGGGATGAATGAACCAGGTCAGGGTAGCCAGGCCGAAATAATAGGCGCGCAAACCGAAGTTGAAGTGATTGGCCGCCATCGAAATCACCCTGGCGGAACGATTGGCGAATGACTTGCGCTCCTGGTCGCTGACATTGCGCTCACCGATCAGAGGCGCCGAGCCGATCAGTACGGCGGCAAAGTTGTATTGACGCATGCACCAGCTGAACGTGAAGAACGCATAGACAAAAATCAACGCCAGGGCCAACAGCTTGAGCTCGGACAGCTGACGACTCACCGGTTGGGTCAAGGGCAGTTCCGCCAGCAACGAGAAGGCCTGTTCCGAAGCGCCCAGGGCGGTCAGCACACCGGCGAGGATGATCAGCGTACTCGATGCAAAGAATGACGCGTTGCGTTCTAGACTGCCGATCACGTTGGCATCGGCGATCCGGTTGTCACGCAGCAACATGCGCCGCATCCAGTCTTCTCGATACAAATGCAGCACGCTGGCCAGGCAGGGGGTGTCCCTGCCCTTCCAGATCGCGTAACGGGTATACCCCGCCCAACACAAGGTGAACCAGAGAAAGGCCAGCACGTCCGGCAGGTTTATCGCGAAATTCGACATAGGGGAATCTCCTTCTATGCCGAACGATTATACCCATAGGCCGGCCTGTCCCAGCATCAGGCCGGCGTGCGTAGCGGCCCTGGCAGCATTCGGTCAACCGCCACAGCAACCAGCAGCGTAATCAGCACCGGCACCACCCAGCCTATGCCCAGCTCAGCCCATGGCAATTGCGAGAACACGCCCGGGACCAGTGCATCAAAACCGGCGGCAACCAGGCCGTCGACGATGCCGAACAGCAGCGTGACCCCCATCACAGGACGAAACACCCGTGCTGACGAACGCCACAGCCGATCCGCCAAAGCCAGACCCACCAGCACAATCGCCAAGGGGTAAAGACCAACCAGCACGGGGACCGACACTCGGATCAACTCGTTCAACCCCTGGTTGGAGACCAGCAGGCTGAACAGAACGAACACCCATACCACCTTGGCGTAGGACACCTGCAACAGCTCACTGAAGAACTCGCCGCAGGCTGTGATCAGCCCAACCCCTGTGGTCAGGCACGCCAGAATGATGACCGCAGCCAATAGCAGCAAGCCAGGATTACCAAAGGTCTGCTGTACATAGGCCGTGAGAATTTGCCCGCCATTACTGGCCTGGCCGGCGATGGCCTGGCTGGTAGCTCCGAGGTAGAACAGTGACAGATAGACCAGCGCCAGGCCGGTACCGGCGATGATGACCGCAATGATCGAATAGCGGGTGACCAGGTTGGGCATGGTCACACCTCGATCACGGATTGCCGTGGCGATCACCACGCCAAACACCAAGGCACCCAGAGCATCCATGGTCAGGTAGCCTTCTAGGAAGCCTTTCATCAGCGGCTGAGCCTGATAGGCCTCGACGCTACCACCGACCGGCCCGGCTGGCGCGAATACCGCTGCGACACCCAGCAAGATCAGGGCTATCAGCAACACCGGCGTGATCACTTTCCCCACACGGTCCAGCAACTGGCCAGGCTTGAGGGACAGGAACAGCACAACCCCAAAATAAACACAGGTGTAGGCGAACAATGCCAAGGCGCTGTCGCCGGTGAACGGCACCACGCCAATCTCGAAGGAGACAACGGCCGTACGTGGCGTGGCGAACAGCGGGCCAATGGCCAGATAGACAGCCACCGCCAGCAGCGTGCCCGCCCATTTGCCCAGCGGCGCAGTGAGCGCCGGCATACCGCCACCGACCCGCGCCAGCGCCACCACCGTCAGCAACGGCAGGCCGACGCCGGTGAGCAAAAAGCCCAATGCCGCTTTCCAGACATACTCTCCCGCGGCCATACCGGCGCTGGCGGGGAAAATGATATTGCCGGCGCCCAGAAACAGCGCGAAGGTCATGAAGCCTAGGGCAAGAAGATCAGAACCTTTAAAACGAGTCATGAAGAGAAGTACCACTTCCAGAAAAAACAATAAGGAGTCCGTGGGGCTTCCCGAAGGATGGGGGAAACTCAGGTTCCGCGTGATGAACGGAACGGGTAGCAGGCCACCTCTTGTGAAGGCGGCAGGCCAGGTCGCAGAGCCTAGCTGCTCGACGCACACATATGCCCTGATACGGATCAAGTTGACGCGTGAAGCGTGGAGTACGACAGGCTCCGGTGAACTCAATCACGATCAAGCTCGAAACAGGCCTGTGACGGGGTATTGTGCCGGAGTCCACCCAGCACGTCCCGCGTATTTGGTCAGAAAAAAAGAGGCCACCTCAAGGGTGGCCTCTTTCTATTCAGCAACAGACTCAGGCCTGCTTGATCGGCCAGCCCGTCAGCTCGGCCAGTGCCTTACCGATATCAGCCAGCGAACGCACGGTCGTCACCCCTGCGTCCTGTAGAGCTGCGAATTTTTCGTCTGCCGTACCCTTGCCTCCCGAAATGATTGCCCCGGCATGCCCCATGCGCTTGCCGGGCGGTGCGGTAACACCGGCAATGTAGGAGACCACCGGCTTGGTCACATTAGCCTTGATATAAGCTGCGGCTTCTTCCTCGGCGCTGCCACCGATTTCGCCGATCATGACAATGGCTTCGGTTTGAGGGTCTTCTTGGAACAGCTTGAGAATGTCGATGAAGCTGGAGCCCGGGATCGGATCGCCGCCGATACCCACGCAGGTAGATTGGCCGAAACCGGCGTCAGTGGTCTGCTTCACAGCTTCATAGGTCAGCGTGCCGGATCGCGAGACAATGCCCACTTTGCCGGGCATGTGAATGTGACCAGGCTGAATGCCGATCTTGCACTCGCCGGGCGTGATCACGCCCGGACAGTTCGGGCCGATCAGGCGCACGCCCATCTGGTCGCACTTGATCTTGACCTCGAGCATATCCAGGGTCGGGATGCCTTCGGTGATGCAGACGATCAGCTTGATGCCGCCGAACGCCGCCTCCAGGATCGAGTCCTTGCAGAACGGTGCCGGCACATAAATCACACTGGCGTCGGCGCCAGTGGCCTCCACAGCTTCCTTGACCGAGTTGAACACCGGCAACCCAAGGTGTGTAGTGCCACCCTTGCCCGGCGTTACGCCGCCGACCATTCGGGTGCCGTACTCGATGGCTTGCTCGCTGTGAAACGTGCCCTGCGAGCCGGTAAAGCCTTGGCAGATAACCTTGGTGTCTTTATTGATCAGGACGCTCATTGGTTGCCCTCCGCGGCGTTGACGACCTGCACGGCGGCATCGGTCAGACTGGATGCAGGAATGATGTTAAGGCCACTATCAGCCAGCACCTTGGCGCCCAGCTCGGCATTGTTGCCCTCCAGGCGAACCACCACCGGCACCTTGACGTCGACTTCTTTCACCGCGCCGATGATGCCCTCGGCAATCATGTCGCAACGCACGATGCCGCCGAAGATGTTCACCAACACGGCCTTCACATTGCTATCGGAAAGAATGATCTTGAAGGCTTCGCTGACCCGCTCCTTGGTCGCACCACCGCCGACATCGAGGAAGTTGGCCGGCTTGCCGCCGTGCAGGTTGACGATGTCCATGGTGCCCATGGCCAGGCCAGCGCCGTTGACCATGCAGCCGATGTTGCCATCGAGCGCTACATAGTTGAGTTCGAACTTGCTCGCGTGAGCTTCGCGAGGATCATCCTGCGACGGGTCGTGCATGCCACGCAATTTGGGTTGGCGGTACAGGGCGTTGCCGTCAATGCCAATCTTGGCATCCAGACAATGCAGGTTGCCGTCGGCCTTGATCACCAGCGGATTGACTTCCAGCAGCGCCAGGTCGTAGTCCTCGAACAGCCTGGCCAGGCCCAGGAAAATCGTGGTGAACTGCTTGATCTGGTCACCTTTCAGGCCGAGCTGAAACGCCAGATCGCGTCCCTGAAACGGCAATGCGCCGACCAGCGGGTCGATGGTCGCCTTGAGAATCTTCTCGGGCGTTTCGTGGGCAACTTTTTCGATTTCCACGCCACCTTCGGTGGAGGCCATGAATACGATGCGCCGGGTGGAGCGATCAACCACCGCACCGAGGTAGAGCTCCTGAGCGATATCGGTGCAGGACTCGACGAGAATCTTGCTCACCGGCTGGCCGTTGGCATCGGTCTGGTAGGTCACCAGGCGCTTGCCCAACCAGTGGGCAGCGAAGTCCCTGGCCTCTTCCCGGCTTTTCACCAACTTCACGCCGCCGGCCTTGCCTCGTCCGCCAGCGTGCACCTGGGCCTTGACCACCCAGATGTCACCGCCGATCTTGTCGCAAGCTTCGGCAGCCTGTTCCGGGGTATCCACGGCGAAATGCCTAGACACCGGCAGGCCGTACTCAGCGAAAAGCTGCTTACCCTGATACTCGTGAAGATTCATGCTTACCTACCATCTTTTGGAGAATTGTTGGTATTGCGCAAGGGATGCCGCCTATTTTAAGGGCACCCTTCCCGACGTGCTGATCGGGAAAACATAGTCAATCCAGAGCGGTTTATCGCGCTAAACCTAAAGACTTTACTGAGTCCTACGTAAAAAAACCAACCCTCGTATCCAGATAGCAAAAAATCCCCGGGGCTTACGCCCTCGGGGATTCTGATACCGCAGAATCAGATTCTGCGACGCTACCCTTTCGCTATTAACGCTTCTTGCGGTTAGCCACGTGAATGGCATGACCGTTTACAGCCAGAGCCGCCTCATGCAGCGACTCGGAGAGCGTCGGGTGCGAGAAGACCATCATACCGAGGTCTTCGGCGCTGGTGCCGAATTCCATCGCAATGGCGCCTTGCTGAACCAGCTCGGCAGCACTTGGGCCAATGACATGCACACCGAGAACGCGGTCAGTCTTGGCATCGGCAACGACCTTGACGAAACCAGCGGTTTCGTTGGCGGCCATCGCACGTCCGCTGGCCGCGAACGGAGCGACGCCGACGTTGACGTCAACGCCTTCGGCCTTCAGTTGCTGCTCGGTCTTGCCGACCCATGCGATTTCCGGGTGGGTGTAGATGACGCTCGGGATCAGGTCGTAGTTCATTTGGGTCTTGTGACCGGCGATACGCTCAGCAACCATCACGCCCTCTTCCGAGGCCTTGTGGGCCAGCATCGCACCGCGTACCACGTCACCGATGGCATAAACGCCCGGTACGCTGGTCGCGCAGAAGTCGTCGACGAACACAAAGCCGCGCTCATCCATGGTCACACCACTGTCAGCGGCCAGCAGATTGCCGGTCACTGGACGACGGCCCACAGCGACGATCAGCTTGTCGAAGGTCAGCTCCTGTTCGCCGGCGGCGTCAGTAAACTTCACAGTGACCTGCTTGCCCTTGATTTCCGAGCCGGTAACACGAGCACCCAGACGGATGTTCAGACCCTGCTTGGTGAGAATCTTCTGGGCTTCCTTGGCAACTTGATCATCGGCGGCCGGCAGGAACTTGTCCATGGCTTCGATGACGGTCACTTCCGAACCCAGACGGGCCCATACCGAACCCAGTTCCAGGCCGATCACGCCCGCGCCGATCACGCCCAGCTTGGCCGGAGCGCTCTGGAAATCCAGTGCACCAGTGGAGTCGACGATGATGTCCTGATCGACCGGAGCCGGCGGGATGTCTACTGGCTTCGAGCCAGAGGCCAGGATCACGTTCTCGGCTGCCAGGATTTCAACACTGCCGTCGAGCTTGGTGACTTCAACCTGCTTGCCCGCCAACAACTTGCCGTGACCTTCGAACAGGGTCACGCCATTGCTCTTGATCAGCGCCGCAACACCGCCGGTGAGGTTTTTGACGATTACGTCCTTGCGGCCGACCATCGCCGGTACGTCCATGTTGACGTCACCGGTGGTAATGCCGTGAACCTTGAAGCCTTCGCGGGCTTCATGGAACTTGTAGGAGCTGTCCAGCAGCGCCTTGGAAGGAATGCAGCCTACGTTCAAGCAGGTGCCACCCAAGGCGGTCTTGCCTTCCTTGCCCTGGTACTTTTCGACCAAGGCAGTCTTCAGACCCAGTTGAGCAGCCCGAATCGCAGCCACATAGCCGCCAGGGCCCGCACCGATTACAACGACGTCGAATTTCTGACTCATGACGTTTCCTCTTTGAATGTTTCAGGCAGAAGCAGCAGAGCCCGGTCTTGCCGGGTTCTGCCTTGTGCGATCTTCGATTAGATGTCCAACAGCAGGCGTGCCGGGTCTTCCAGCAGTTCCTTGATGGTCACCAGGAAGGTCACGGCTTCTTTGCCATCAAGCAGACGGTGATCGTAGGACAGGGCCAGGTACATCATTGGCAGAATCACGACCTGGCCATCAACGGCCATCGGGCGCTCCTGGATCTTGTGCATGCCGAGAATAGCCGACTGCGGCGGGTTGACAATCGGGCTGGACAGCAGCGAACCAAAGACACCACCGTTGGAGATCGTAAAGGTACCACCGGTCATCTCTTCAATGGTCAGCTTGCCTTCTTTGGCTTTCTTGCCATAGGCAGCGATGCCGCCTTCGATCTCGGCCAGACTCATGAACTCGGCGTTACGCAGCACCGGTACCACCAGGCCACGGTCGCTGGATACGGCAACGCCGACGTCCTGGTAGCCGTGATAAACGATGTCGTTACCGTCGATGGAGGCGTTGACGCCCGGCTGACGCTTCAGCGCCTCGACAGCGGCCTTGACGAAGAAGGACATGAAGCCCAGGCGTACGCCATTGTGCTTCTTCTCGAACAGGTCCTTGTACTTCTTGCGCAGGTCCATGATCGGTTTCATGTTGACTTCGTTGTACGTGGTCAACATGGCCATGGTGGACTGTGCTTCGACCAGGCGCTGAGCAACCTTGGCACGCAGACGGGTCATCGGCACACGCTTCTCGACACGGTCGCCTGCGGCAAATATCGGCGCGTCGCCGGCCGGAGCAGCCGGCTTGGCAGCTGCTGGGGCAGCCGGCTGAGCAGCAGCGGCAACGGCGTCTTCCTTGGTGACACGACCGCCCTTGCCAGTGCCGGCAATGCTGTTGCGGTCGATGTTGGCTTCGTCAGCGATCTTGCGCGCAGCGGGCGACAGGATCTGCTCACCGCCAGCGGCAGCAGGCGCTGCTGCCGGAGCAGCCGCGGCGGCGGCAGCAGGAGCGGCCGGAGCTGCGGCAACAGCACCGGCGTTCAGGGTGCCCAGCAGTTCGCCGGACAGCACGGTTTCACCCTCGCCCTTGACGATTTCGCCAATTACACCGTCGGCTTCGGCCAGCACTTCCATCACAACCTTATCGGTCTCGATGTCAACGATCAGCTCGTCGCGCTTGACGGCTTCGCCCGGCTTTTTATGCCACGTGGCAACGGTGCCATCGGCGACCGATTCCGGGAAAGACGGGGCTTTGATTTCAATAGCCATTTGCAAAATTCCTATCTATTCGTTTTCTTCTGGACGAGGGCTTAACCCGCGAAGGCGTCTTGAAGCAATTTTTCTTGCTGTTCAGCGTGCATCGATGCGTAACCACAGGCAGGTGCGGCAGAGGCTTCACGGCCGGCATATTCAAGGAACAGGCCCTTCTGGTGAGCACTTGCGACACGACGCATGTGGTGCTGGCTGCAATACCAGGCCCCTTGGTTCATCGGCTCTTCCTGACACCAGATGACGCGCTTGAGGTTCTTGTAGGCCGAGATGGCTTCGGCCAGATCCTCTTCGGGGAACGGATACAGCTGCTCGATGCGAACAATGGCGACATCTTCGCGACCTTCGTTACGACGCTTGGCCAGCAGGTCGTAGTACACCTTGCCGGAACACAGGATCAGACGCTCGACCTTGGACGGATCGAGAGCGTCGATTTCCGGGATTACGGTCTGGAACGAACCTTCAGCCAGATCTTCCAGCGTCGAGATTGCCAGCGGGTGGCGCAGCAGCGACTTGGGCGTCAGCACGATCAGCGGCTTGCGCAGCGGACGAATGACCTGACGACGCATCAAGTGGTAGATCTGCGCAGGGGTAGTCGGCACACAGACCTGCATGTTCTGCTCGGCGCACAACTGCAGGAAGCGCTCCAGACGCGCGGAGGAGTGCTCCGGGCCCTGCCCTTCAAAACCGTGCGGCAGCAACACGGTCAGACCGCACAGACGGCCCCACTTGTGTTCGCCACTGGAAATGAATTGATCGAACACTACCTGTGCACCGTTGGCGAAGTCGCCGAACTGAGCTTCCCAGATCACCAGCGCGTTGGGCGTGGTAGTGGCGTAACCGTATTCGAACGCAAGCACGGCTTCCTCGGAAAGGAAGGAATCGTACAAGTCGAAACGCGGCTGACCTTCAAACAGGTTTTTCAGCGGGATATAAGTCCCGGCGTCCTTCTGATTATGCAGCGCCGCGTGGCGGTGCGAGAAGGTACCGCGGCCGACATCCTGGCCGGTCATACGGATCGGATGGCCATCATGCAGCAAGGTGGCGTAGGCCAGAGTCTCGGCATAACCCCAGTTGATCGGCATCGCACCGGCGGTCATCTTCTGACGATCTTCGTAGACCTTGCCAACCTGGCGCTGCATCACAAAGCCTTCCGGGATACGGGTCAGGCCAGTGGCGATCTCGCGCAGCTTGTCCAGCGGCACGCGAGTGTCGTGGCGAGCAGTCCAGGCATGTCCCAGATAACGGCTCCAATCAACGAAGAGCTCTTCGTTCGGTTCTAGCACCAGACTCTTGGCCACATGCTGACCGTTGTCCAACGCGGTGCGGTACTCGTCGATCTTTGCCTGGATACGCTCGGCACTCAGCACACCGGCCTGCGCCAGGGCATCGGCATACTGCTCACGAGTGGTCCGCTGTTTGGCGATCTTCTGGTACATCAGCGGCTGGGTGCCGCTCGGCTCATCGGCCTCGTTGTGACCGCGGCGACGGTAGCAAACCAGGTCAATGACCACATCGCGCTTGAACTGCATGCGATAGTCGATGGCCAACTGAGTCACGAACAGCACAGCTTCCGGATCATCGCCGTTCACGTGCAGGATCGGCGCCTCGATCATCTTCGCCACGTCGGTTGCATACTCGGTGGAACGAGCATCCGCCGGGTTGCTGGTGGTGAAGCCGACCTGGTTGTTGATCACGATATGGATCGTGCCACCGGTCTTGAAGCCGCGAATCTGCGACATCTGGAAGGTTTCCATAACCACGCCCTGACCGGCGAACGCCGCGTCACCGTGGATGGAAACAGGCAAGACTTTGTCGCCGATCGGGTCGTTACGACGATCCTGACGGGCGCGCACCGAGCCCTCGACCACGGGAGAAACGATCTCCAGGTGGGAAGGGTTGAACGACATCGCCAGGTGAACTTCGCCACCGGGAGTCATCACGTTGGAGGAAAACCCCTGGTGATACTTGACGTCGCCGGAGCTCAGGCCTTCGACCTTCTTGCCCTCGAATTCGTCGAACAGGTCGCGCGGGTTTTTACCGAAGGTATTGACCAGCACGTTCAGGCGGCCACGGTGGGCCATGCCAATGACGATTTCCTTGAGACCATAAGAACCCGAACGCTGGATGATCTCATCCATCATCGGGATCAGGCTTTCACCGCCTTCCAGACCAAAACGCTTGGTACCCGGGTACTTGGTGCCCAGGTATTTCTCCAGGCCTTCAGCTGCAGTCAGACGCTCGAGCAGGTGGCCCTGAACGTCAGCAGAGAAGGTCGGACGACCACGTACGCTTTCCAGACGCTGGGCAAACCAGTTGCGCTGCTCGGAATCAACGATATGGTTGAATTCGGCACCAATGGTGCGGCAATACGTCTCTTGCAGGGCCTGGTGAATTTCCCGCAGAGTTGCCTTTTCCTTGCCAATGAACAATTCACCGGTACGGAATGTGGTATCCAGGTCAGCATCCGTCAACGCGTAACGGCTGACCGATAGATCGGCAGGCACGGCACGTTCCCACAGCCCGAGCGGATCCAGCTTCGAGGCCTGATGGCCGCGTGTGCGATAGGCTTGGATCAGGCGCAGGACTTCAACCTGCTTCTTTTCGTGCTCGCTGCTGACACTCGCGGCCGAGACCGGCTGCGCGCGACGCTGATTCTTGGCAAGCAGAACGAAATGATCACGCACGGTGGAATGCGCTACATCGGTGGCGGGACTGCCATCGGTCGGCAGTTTTTGGAAATACGTGCGCCACTCTTCAGGCACAGCATTGGGGTCGTGCAGGTAGAGCTCATAAAGCTCTTCCACATAGGCAGCGTTACCACCAGAAAGGTGGGCACTGTTCCACATGCGCTGCATTACGCTTTCTTGCATGCTTGGTCACCCTCGGTAAGGGGACTCCATCGGCGTGAGACCGCAGTACGGCGTGCCTGAGCTCTGAAGCGGCTTCAAGTAAGCCCCACGGGACCCGCGATAGCCGGGTTCTTGCCCGGATGCCCCTGATAATTCAGTACTTTCAAAGGGGTCAAGGCTTTGTGAGCTTCAACCCCGCTTAAAACTACGCTGCCGGGATAAGCCGACAGCGTAGGTGTAACGGGTACAGCGCGCTTTTTGTATCAGGTACCGCTCTGCAGCAACATGTTGCGAATGTGACCGATGGCCTTGGTCGGATTCAGACCCTTTGGGCACACACTCACGCAATTCATGATGCCGCGGCAACGGAAGACACTGAACGGGTCATCCATTGCAGCCAGACGCTCTTCAGTCTTGGTATCCCGGCTATCGGCCAGGAAACGGTAAGCTTGAAGCAAAGCAGCCGGACCCAGGAATTTATCCGGGTTCCACCAGAACGACGGGCAGCTAGTGGAGCAGCACGCGCACAGAATGCACTCGTACAGTCCGTCCAGCTTCTCACGCTCCGCAGGGGTCTGCAGGCGCTCGATGGCCGGAGCCGGGGTATCGTTCTGCAGATACGGCTGCACCTTCTCGTATTGCTTGTAGAAGATGCTCATATCGACGACCAAGTCACGAATGACCGGCAGACCGGGCAGCGGGCGAATCACCAGCTTATTGCCCTTCACCACGGCAGACAGCGGAGTGATACAGGCCAGGCCGTTCTTGCCGCTCATGTTCATGCCATCGGAGCCGCAAACGCCTTCACGGCAGGAACGACGGTAGGAGAACCCTTCGTCCTGTTCCTTGATCAGCGCCAGCACGTCAAGGACCATGATGTCCTTGCCGTCGATCTCGACATTGAATTCCTGCATGAACGGAGACGAATCACGTTCTGGGTTGTAGCGATAAACGCTAACTTGCAAAGTCTTGGGCAGCGACATATCCATCACCCTTAATAAGTACGTACTTTCGGCTCGAATGCCGGGACGGTCTTCGGCGCGAAGTTGACGGCACGCTTGGCAACGCGCTTCTCACCCGGGAAGTACAGGGAGTGGCACAGCCAGTTCTGGTCGTCGCGCTCTTCAAAGTCTTCACGAGCGTGAGCACCACGAGACTCGGTCCGGGTATCGGCTGCGATTGCAGTCGCTTCGGCCACTTCCAGCAGGTTCTGCAGCTCGAGCGCTTCGATGCGCGCGGTGTTGAAGGCCTGGCTCTTGTCATTGATCTTGACGTTGGCGATACGCTCGCGCAGGTCAGACAACTGAGCGATGCCCTTCTTCATGTATTCGCCGGTACGGAATACACCGAAGTAGTTCTGCATGCAGTTCTGCAGTTCTTTACGCAACGGCGCCACGTCTTCACCGGTGCTGCGCTCGTTGACACCCGCCAGGCGAGCGAGGGAAGCATCGATATCGCTCGAGCTGGCGCCACGCGCGTCGACGCCTTCTTTCAGAGCCTTTTCCAGGTGAATGCCGGCGGCACGACCGAACACCACCAGGTCAAGCAGCGAGTTGCCACCCAGACGGTTGGCACCGTGCACGGAAACGCACGCCACTTCGCCTACGGCGAACAGGCCTTCAACAATCTTGTCGTTGCCATTGGCATCCTGAGTGATTGCCTGACCATGGATGTTGGTGGCGACACCACCCATCATGTAGTGGCAGGTCGGCACAACCGGAACCGGAGCGACAACCGGATCGACATGGGCGAAGGTCTTGGACAGCTCGCAGATACCTGGCAGACGGCTGTGCAGCACTTCTTCGCCGAGGTGATCAAGCTTGAGCATCACGTGATCGCCATCCGGACCGCAACCGTTGCCAGCCAGGATTTCCTTGACCATGGAACGTGCCACGACATCGCGGCCAGCCAGGTCCTTGGCGTTCGGAGCGTAACGCTCCATGAAGCGTTCGCCATGCTTGTTGATCAGGTAACCACCCTCGCCGCGGCAACCTTCGGTCACCAGCACGCCAGCACCGGCAATACCGGTCGGGTGGAACTGCCACATTTCAATGTCCTGCACCGGCACGCCAGCACGCAGCGCCATGCCCACACCGTCACCGGTGTTGATCAGGGCGTTGGTGGTGGAGGCATAAATGCGACCGGCACCGCCAGTGGCGAGAACCACGGCCTTGGAGCGGATATAGACGGTTTCGCCGGTTTCGATGCAGATCGCGATCACACCGACGATGGCACCATCCTGGTTCTTGACCAGATCGACCGCGTACCACTCGTTGAGGAACGAGGTGCCGGCCTTCAGGTTGGCCTGATAAAGCGTGTGCAGCAGGGCGTGACCGGTACGGTCGGCCGCAGCGCAGGTACGGGCGGCCTGGCCACCCTTACCGAAATCCTTGGACTGGCCACCGAACGGACGCTGATAGATGCGGCCCTGCTCGGTACGGGAGAATGGCAACCCCATGTGCTCGAGCTCGAACACGGCTTCAGGGCCTACGGAACACATGTATTCGATAGCGTCCTGGTCACCGATGTAGTCGGAGCCTTTGACGGTATCGTACATGTGCCAGCGCCAATCGTCGTTCGGGTCGGCCGAAGCGATGGCACAGGTAATGCCACCCTGGGCGGAAACGGTGTGCGAACGAGTCGGGAACACTTTGGTCACGACAGCGGTCTTGTGACCACCTTGCGCCAGCTGCAGCGCGGCACGCATGCCGGCGCCGCCGCCACCAACGATGATGGCGTCATAAGAAAGAGTGCGAATGCTAGACATGAATCAGATACCCCACAGAATCTGCACACCCCAGACGAACAGCACGAACTGAAGCACGCCGCATGCTGCCTGGAAGAAAAAACGCAACACAGTCGCCCAACGACCAAACGCCATCGGGGTCAGGTAGTCAGTCGAGATGGTCCACATGCCAACCCAGGCATGCACGACAATCGCCAACATGGCCAGCAAACTGAAGATGCGCATTGCATTGTGGGAGAACAGAGCGTGCCATTCGGCATAGCCCAGGTTCGGATTGACCAGCAGAAAACCAATCAAAAATACAAAGTATGCCGCCAAAACAACAGCAGAAACACGCTGAGCCATCCAGTCATAGAGGCCCGAACGCGAAAAATTTGTGACGTTGGTTACCATACCCACACCCCAGCCAGGACAATCAACACAACGGACAGGGCAATGACGATTTTGGAACCCGCCTTGCCACCTTCCAGCGTCTCACCGACACCGGCATCCATGAACAGATGGCGCGTACCGGCCACCAAGTGATACAGCAGAGCGGACAGCAGACCCCAGGTCACGAACTTGGCCAGCGGACTGGTCAGACACGCCTTCACCTCTGCGAAGCCTTCCTCGGAAGCCAGGGACTTGTCGAGTGCAAACAGCATCACGGCAAGGCCAAGGAAAAGGATGACTCCAGAGATACGGTGAAGAATGGACGTGTAAGCAGTGACAGGGAGTTTTATTGTCCTAAGGTCTAGGTTTACAGGTCGTTGGCTATTCACGGCTTCTTTTCACACTGAGAGCCCTAAAAAACAGGGCATAGTTGTCGGGAAGTGCACTGGTCAGGTACCAACCCACTGGGAGTGACAACCACCAGAAACACAGGCGCAAAGCCCCTGGCGGCCGGTCGCAGAGTATAGACAGTTAGCCCACTAATAACAACGCAGCCCTCCTCCACCAAGGGCGAATAGCCATCCATTTGCAATTCGCGTAAAAAGCACCCCCACCCAATGGATAAGGAGAAAAATTCCTTCATTCATATGGGGTTGCGCAAATTGACTTTCAAGCTTATCGCTCTATAGTGATGCCGGCCCTGATGGGGGGCCGTCTGATGATTCCAAGCAAAACTAGGAGGCCATTCATGGCTGACAAAAAAGCGCAGTTGATCATCGAGGGCGCTGCCCCCGTAGAACTGCCCGTTCTTACTGGCACCGTAGGCCCTGATGTAATTGACGTCCGTAGCCTGACCTCCACGGGTCGTTTCACCTTTGACCCAGGTTTTATGTCGACCGCCTCTTGTGAGTCGAAAATCACTTATATTGATGGCGACCAGGGCATCCTACTGCACCGCGGTTATCCGATCGAACAGCTCGCCGAGCAGTCCGACTACCTGGAAACCTCCTACCTGCTGCTCAACGGCGAACTGCCGAACGCCGAGCAGAAGGCCAAATTCGTCAACACCATCAAGAACCACACCATCGTTCATGAACAGCTGAAGTCCTTCCTCAATGGCTTCCGTCGTGACGCACACCCGATGGCTGTCATGTGCGGCATTGTTGGTGCGCTCTCTGCCTTCTATCACGACTCGCTGGACATCAATAACCCGCAGCACCGTGAGATCTCCGCGCATCGCCTGATTGCCAAGATGCCGACCATTGCCGCCATGACCTACAAGTACTCAATGGGTCAGCCCATCATGTACCCGCGCAATGATCTGAACTACGCGGAAAACTTCCTGCACATGATGTTCAACACCCCGGCCGAGATCAAGCCAATCAGCCCGGTGTTGGCAAAGGCCATGGATCGCATTTTCATCCTGCATGCGGACCATGAACAAAACGCATCGACTTCCACCGTTCGTCTGGCAGGCTCCACTGGCGCCAACCCGTTTGCCTGTATCGCCGCTGGTATCGCCGCGCTGTGGGGCCCGGCACACGGTGGCGCCAACGAAGCCGTGCTGACCATGCTGGACGAGATCGGCACCGTCGAGAACATCGATAAGTTCCTGGCCAAAGCCAAGGACAAGAACGATCCGTTCAAGCTGATGGGCTTTGGCCACCGCGTGTATAAGAACTTCGACCCGCGCGCAAAGGTCATGAAGCAGACCTGTGACGAAGTACTGGGCGAGCTGGGCATCAACGACCCGCAGCTTGAGCTGGCGATGAAGTTGGAAGAAATCGCCCTCAAGGATCCCTACTTCGCCGAGCGCAACCTGTATCCGAACGTTGACTTCTACTCGGGCATCATCCTCAAGGCTATCGGCATCCCGACCAGCATGTTCACCGTGATCTTCGCCATGTCGCGTACCGTTGGCTGGATCTCGCACTGGAAGGAAATGATCGAAAGCGGCCAGAAGATCGGCCGTCCGCGTCAACTGTACACAGGTGCAACACCGCGTGATTTCGCTCCGCTAAACGAGCGCACGTAACACGCACCCATAAAAAAGGCTGCTTCGGCAGCCTTTTTTATGGGCGGAGGTTCATCACGTGCGCCGCCCCAGCCAACGCACGTTGACCTCAGGGCTTTTCAGCCAGGTCGCGCAATCCTTTCAGTGTGTTGAACGGCGCATCAACGACAAAGCTGTTGGCCAGCCAGGACGGAACACTGCCGCCTGGCTCGGTATGCAACTGGTAGGTCACTTGCACCGCATCGTCACCCTTCGGCTCGAGTTTCCACAGCCCATCGACCTTGGCAACACGCACATAACCCTTCTCTTCTGGCAGATAAGAGGGAACGCCCAAGAGATGGCGAACCAGCCCACCGTCAGGGGTCGTTTCGGTACTGACTTCGATAATCGAATCCCGCGGTGTTACCGGCCAAGGCGTATTGAAATAACTGTGAGTCCAGCTTTTCCCACCCTCCTGCTTGATCAATTCCTGCTTCTTGCACTCACGGATCCATGAGCATGAGCCTGCCACATCATCTTGCAGCGCCTTGACCTCGGCCATCTCGGCCTTGATGGTCACCACACCACGATAAGCCTTGTATTTCGAGCCCTCGACGGGCGCCAGATACACTTGTATGCCCTCTTCATCCTTCGCCAGTTGCCAATCTTCTGCCTGCACCGCTCCCGCAACCAGCAAGGCCAGCCCTATGCACAGAGATGAAGAATGAACGTTTCCCATGTTGTTTTTCCTTCTTCTTGAGTTCATCACCCAGCATAATCGGACTTACGCTACGCCTACGTCATGCAGTTGCTTGTTCCAGCCAGCCCAACAGCTGGATGGCCTCTTCCCGACTGTCACCACAAACCGCTCTGTCCGCCTGAAACGCGGCACACACGGACGGCCGTCCGGGCTGATCGAATATTCCACATAGATTCTCCTCGGTCAGGTGCAGGCATCGCTGGCCAGCGGCCTTGCCATTGGGCATGCCCGGAATGGGCGAACTAATGGAGGGAGCAATACAGCAGGCACCACAACCCGCGCGGCACTTCATGGCTACGGATCTCATCGAGTGTCAAAACAGGGGCGTGATTCTACCCGCCCAATAATTTTCTTTGGAATTCTTCGTTACGGCGCAAGACGCTTACCCAAAGCGAGAGTGGCCGCTCACTCGGAATTGGCCCACCAGCTGTTGCAGTTTGCGAGTGGTTTGCCGCACTCGCTCGGCGCTGTCATTCAATACACCGAGGGTCGACCCCATGTCTGCCGAAGCCTGTTCCACACCCCTGATCGTCTGCCCGTAGTGCAGGCTGCGCTCCTTGAGCTGATGGATGATTTCGAAGATGCGCTCAACAGCAACTTGTAGCTGGGCGGTCTCGGTGGAGGCTGTTTCGTTCAGCGCCAGGCTGTTGTCGACGTTCTGTATGCCCTCATCCATAAAGGCCACGGCCCGTCGGGTTTCAGCCTGCAAGCTGCCGACCATGCGGCCGATTTCTTCCGCAGCCTGGGCCGTTCGCTGCGCCAAGGTACGCACCTCTCCCGCCACCACGGCGAAACCGCGACCATGCTCGCCTGCCCGCGCTGCCTCAATCGCTGCATTGAGGGCGAGCAAATTTGTTTGCGCGGTGATATCACCGATGATCCCTACGAACTTGTCGATTTCCGCCATACGACTATCGAGCAACCGCACACTCTGCGCCGAATGCTCGACCACGCCGCGGATCGACTGAGTACCCTGGCGCACTCTCTCAAGGCGCTCGCGGGCGCCTACCATCACTTCATCCATGGCCTGTTGCATTTCTTCAGCCGTCATTGACGCCTGCTGGATCTGACCCAGCTGCTCCTCCACCAGCAACAGCAGCTCATGCACCGTTTCGGCAACGTCGCGTGTGGTGTGCCCCGCCTCGCTGCTGCGTGCGAGCATCACATCGTTATCCTGGCGCACGCGGGTAGTGACCTGAATCACCTGACCAACAATTCCATCCAGACTATCGAGGAAACTGTTGATCCAGCGCCCCATATCGCCGGTCTCATCGTTGCCTAGACGCGCGGTATCCAGGCGCTGCTTCAAATTGCCCTCGCCTTCAGCCAGGGTCCGGATCAGCTCGGTCATCTCCTGCATTCGGGCTTCCAGCCGACTCGGTCCAAACAGGGCGAAAGCGCCCGCACCCAGCACGACCAGGCCGGCATCGAGCGCATCCAATGCCAGTAAAGACAAGCCGCTGTAATGGTGCAGAGCGCTGCGGATGACAAACAGCACCAGTGCCGTGGCCAGGTAAACCTTCATCAACCCCGTGCTCAGCGAGCGCCTGCGATACACCTCCTCCAGGTCGGCCTCGCACATCATGCCCCAGCGGTCCGGAGAACCCGGCAACTGGAAACTCAGGCCCTTACCGATGACCGGCACATGGCGGTAGTCCGCATACCCCGGATAAGTCACGAACAGGTTGCTTCCGTGAGCGATGGTATCCCGCACGCCGGGATGCAACTGACCCGTAGCCGGGTCGGTAAAGCGCAGCTCCAGTTCGGTGTGTCGACGCACTCGCACCAGGCCCCAGGCGGTATGCACACCTGCCTTGAGGTTTTCACCGTGACTGAAGGTGCCATCTTCGAAGCGCGAACGCGACAAGGCCGTACCCGCAGTGATTTCCGGTGCGAAGACAGACTCCACCATGAACAGATAGTTATCGCCAGATTCGGGGAACACATGCCCGGCCTCGCGCTGGATCAAATCGCCCAGCACATCGTTCGGCACCCGCGCGCAGAGGCAGCCAAGCACGCGTCCGTCGACTCGGATCGGCTGATAGAACATCACGGTCACAGCATCGTGAAACGACGACGTGGTCGGCCCGATTCGCTCGGTCAACGGATCACAGTACGGGCCGTGCAAAAAGGGCTGGCGTAGCCCCTGGGCTAACGCCTTGGTGTGCCGCACAGACTGACCAACATGCTCCTCCCACGTGGACGCCAGCACACTGCCCTCGCTGTCCACCACGAACAATTCAGCGCAGTCGGGCACATGATTCAGCTTACTCACCAGCGTGGCGCGGTCGATCGCCGGAAAACATACCGCGAGGTTCTCAGCCAGCTCGGTCAACTGCTCCCAGTAACCTTGCGTCCATTGCTGAAGACGCTTGACCCGCACCTGGGCAATGCCTTCAAACGTCTGCTCCAACTGAGGCTGAATACCCCGATTCAACCAACATGACCAGCTCATTGCCAACTTGCCGGTCTTTCCGGTCCAGGGTAGCCAGCCGCGCTCGGCCGGACTCAGGTGTGCCTGTGAATTACGAGAACGGGTCATGCAGATTCCTTACTGCGATAGCAATCACAAAAGGACATAGCAACTACCGGACCAGCCCACTTACACGCACCCAAACAGCAAACACAGGGAACGCTACGCACCAATCAGGTGCACCCAACAAAACCCCGCGCATAGCAATGCGCCATTATGGATCACCTCAACTGGCTGGCCGCAAGGCGTCCAACAACGTGTCCAGGCTGTAACCCAGACGCGGCGCCAGTGCTTCAGCACGTGCCCGCAGGCCTTGCATATCCAGCTCCTGATCCAGGTCAGCCGGCACCAGCAACGCCACGTTGCCTTCCTTGACCGGGCATTCCCAATAATGGCGATGGAACAATCCGCGCAACAAGGGTGCGCCCAGCGGTTTGCCGTCATTGGTGGCCCACTGATTGATCACCAGCCAGCCGTCCGGATTCAGCTTGGCCTGGCACGCCTCGAGGAAGGTCCAGGCCAGATGCCCGGCGCCTGGCCCCTGATCGGTGTAGAGGTCGACGAACAGCAAATCGGTGGTTTCCGCGCTTTCCAGCAATTTCAAGGCATCGCCGATTCGAATGGTCAGGCGTGGATCATCATCCAGTCCCAAGTACTCAATGGCCAGGCGCGGCACGTCCGGGCGCAGCTCAATGACCTCGACATCCTCAAGTGGCAGGAATTTCAGGCACGCCTGGGTCAGGTTGCCGGCGCCAAGACCAAGAAACAGCGCTGACTCCGGCGCCGCGTGGCACAGCGCGCCGAGTAACATGGCGCGGGTGTAGTCGTATTCCAGCCAGGCTGGATCGGCCGTAAATACGCAGCTTTGCTCGACGGCATCGCCAAATTCGAGAAAGCGATACTCGCCCACCTCCACCACCCGCACCACACCAAAGGCATCATGCACCTCGGCCAGTAGTACTTCTTCGCGCTGATCACTTTCGTTCACGGACGCACCTCCGGATGCCACGGTGTACAACAGCCCACTGTACCGCCCAATCGCCGCGCCACTATGGAAATAGCCTGTGCCCGATGCGCCAGCACCAGAAGAATAGGTTTCATTGACCGCCTGACCTGCTGGATATGTCGTCCGCCGCTGGCGGACCCAAAGACTGCCTATGCTTGCGGAAGCTGGACAGAAACACAATCGGCACAACCCGCCGGAGATCTGTCTGCCTGACTTGATCAGCCGCCAGCCTCGCGTTTGCGTGTGCCGCAAACCACGCTGGCACTGCGCCAATCTGTCAAAGATCAACATCGCCAAAGCCCTGATCGGGTTACCATGCCGCTCTTTCCGATCCGCCACAGCGAGTACCCTGATGTCGCAAGCCTGGAGTCCTGAAAGCTGGAGAACCCGCCCCATCCAGCAGCAACCCGAATACCCCGATGCGGCCCACTTGGCCCAGGTTGAACAAACACTGGCCAGCTATCCGCCGCTGGTATTTGCTGGTGAAGCCCGTGAACTGCGCCGTCAGTTCGCCGACGTCACCCAAGGCCGGGCCTTTCTGCTCCAGGGCGGCGATTGCGCGGAAAGCTTTGCCGAATTTTCTGCTGCGAAGATTCGCGACACCTTCAAGGTCTTGCTGCAAATGGCGATCGTCATGACCTTCGCCGCCGGCTGCCCGGTAGTGAAGGTCGGACGCATGGCCGGCCAGTTCGCCAAACCGCGTTCTTCCGGCAGCGAAACCATCGGCGATGTTACCCTGCCCGCCTACCGTGGCGATATCGTCAACGGTATAGGCTTTGACGAGACAAGCCGCGTACCCGACCCCGAGCGGCTGCTGCAGGCCTATCACCAATCCACTGCCAGCCTCAACCTGCTACGTGCCTTCGCCCAGGGCGGCTTTGCCGATGTGCACCAAGTGCATCAATGGAACCTGGATTTCATCGCCAATTCGACCCTGGCCGAGAAATACCAGCAGTTGGCCGGCCGCTTGGATGAAACCCTGGCCTTCATGCGCGCCTGCGGCTTGGACGGCGCACCGCAGCTGCGTGAGGCCAGTTTCTTCACCGCCCATGAGGCGTTACTGCTCAACTACGAGCAAGCCTTCGTGCGCCAGGACAGTCTCACCGGCAACTGGTACGACTGCTCGGCGCATATGTTGTGGATCGGCGATCGCACCCGCCAATTGGACGGCGCCCATGTAGAATTCCTGCGCGGCGTCGGCAACCCGATCGGCGTCAAGGTCGGCCCGAGCATGGACCCGGACGAGCTGATTCGCCTGATCGACATCCTCAATCCGGACAACGACCCCGGCCGCCTCAACATGATTGCGCGCATGGGCGCAGGCCATGTGGAGCAGCACCTGCCCGCACTGATCCGCGCCGTACAGCGGGAGGGCAAACAGGTGCTGTGGAGCTCCGACCCTATGCACGGCAACACCATGAAGGCGTCCAGCGGCTACAAGACCCGCGACTTCGCAAGAATTCTCACCGAAGTGCAGCAATTCTTCGCTGTGCATCACGCTGAGGGGACCTATGCCGGTGGCATCCACATCGAAATGACCGGCCAGAACGTCACCGAATGCATCGGCGGCAGCCGACCGATCACCGAGGCGGGCTTGTCGGACCGTTATCACACCCACTGCGACCCGCGCATGAATGCCGACCAATCCCTGGAGCTGGCCTTTATGATTGCCGAAAACCTCAAGCAGATTCGCCGCTAGCCTTTTGCGAGACTGGGTGGGATCTCCATCCAGTCGTGTCGGCGGCAGAGCCCAGTAACCGTCAAGCGAACCGCTTACGCAACCAGGCCCCACTGCTCACCAGGCTGATGCCCAGCAGCACCAAGACCGCCCCGCCCAAAAAGCTGATGCTCAACGGCTCGTCCAGCAACAGCACGCCAAAGCCCACCCCGAACAGCGGCGTCATGAACGAGAACACCGCCAGGTTGGACGCAAGATAGCGGCGCATCAGCCAGAACCAGGCGAAATAGCTGAAGAACGACACCACCACGCCCTGGAACAGCACGCTGGCAACCGCCACCGGGGTTATCCGTATGGGAGTGATTTCACCCAACGCGATGGCAATCCCAGCCAATAGCACGGCAGCCACGGCCAACTGATAGAACAAGGTCAGCGCCGGCGGTGCTTCAGACAGCCGAGAACTGCGCACCACGACGGTGGTCAGTCCCCAGGAGAGCCCCGCCAACAGCCCCAGACCATCACCGAGCAGCATGTGGCGGTCGAGAGTCGTGCTGAGCACGCTGCCGCCGAACGCAAGACAGATACCAATGAAGCACACGCCAATGCCCAGCCATTGCAGCGGCAGCAGCCGTTCGCTGGGCAACAGCAGGTGCAGTGCCAGGGCGGAAAAGATCGGTGCCGTATAGAGAAACACCGCCATGTGCGAGGCGGAGGTGTAGCGCAACCCCAGGGCAATGAACAAAAACTCCAGGGCAAACAGCACACCGGCCAACAGTCCGGCGCCCAGATTGTCCCGGCCCATGGCGCTCCAACCGCCCCGCCAGAGCATCAGCAAGGCGACCAGAAAAGCTGCGATGCCCGAGCGCAGGGTCGCCTGCAATACGGGCGCCACATCGGCGGCCGCCAGTTTGATCGCCACCTGCTGGAAACCCCAGATCACGCACAAACCCAGCATCACTTGGAACAAAAAACCATCCGCACTTTTCCGGCTGCCGGTCATGGCTGGGCCTCGAGACCATCTGGGCAAGAACACATCAACACATCACATTCCATCAATCCGAGCATCAAAAAACGGAGCCCCGCCAGGCAGGGCTCCGTCACTGTTTTCGCTGACCACGTGCGTGGCTCAATGTTTCAGCGGATCATCCCAGAATGGCCGCTGGCTCTCCACTTCGATATCCGCGCGGCTCACGCCGATGTCCTTGAGGGTGGCATCGCTGAGCGCTGCCAGTTGTTGCCGTTGGCGGTACAGCTGATGCCAGCGGCGCAGCTGCCGGGCCGCTCCGGACGCCAGCGCCGACAGTGAGGCACCGCTGTTGCGCCGCATGTCGATGACGTGGATATAACCTTTTTGACCTTTCATCTGTCTGCCCTCCGAGTGGGTTGGCAACAGTTTCTCGCCGGGCCTAAGATCAATCCAACGAATGTTTCTTATGCTATCCATCTGGAGGATTGATCAATGGCCACCTACCCCGGCATCGATACCGAATTGCTGCGCAGCTTCGTCGCCATCGCCGACCACGGTGGCTTCACCCGCGCGGCGGATGTGGTTAATCGCACGCAATCAGCCATCAGCATGCAGATGAAGCGCCTGGAAGACGACGTGCTGGAACGCCAGCTGTTCGAGCGCGACGGTCGTCAGGTTCGGCTTACCGCCGAAGGCCAGGTACTGCTCGGCTACGCGCGGCGCATCCTCAAGCTGCAGGGTGAAGTGATCACCACCCTGCGCCAGCCGCATATGGTCGGCGCGGTACGCATCGGCACCCCTGACGATTATGTGATGCGCTTTTTACCCGGCATCCTGTCGCGCTTTGCCCAGGCCTACCCGCTGGTCCAGGTAGAAGTGCATTGCGAGTCGTCTACCCAGTTGCTGCAACGCCAGGACTTGGACTTAACCATCGTCACCCGCAAGCCAGGCGATGAAATCGGACAACTGTTGCGTCAGGACCCTTTGCTCTGGCTCGAGGCGCCCGGCTTCGATGTGCATGAACAGCGGCCGCTTCCCCTGGCGATGTTCAATACCGACTGCTTCTGCCGCGCCTGGACCTGCAACGCGCTGGACGCCCAGGAAATCGATTACCGAGTTGCCTATACCAGCCCCAGCCTCTCGGCGATCATGGCCGTGGTCAGCGCCGGCCTCGCCGTAACCGCCCAGATGCAGAGCGTGATCCCTTCGGATTTGCGCGTTCTCAGCGAAGCCGATGGCTTGCCGAAATTACCGCAAAGCAGCATTGTGCTGCTGCGCAACCCGCACAACGTCTCGCCCGTCAGCGAGACCTTGGCCGAGCATATCGTCGAGGGGTTCCGGCTTTGATCTGAGCGAAAAAACCTGGCATGGCGTGTTAAGCGCCATGCCGGATGGGATTCAGGCCTTGAGACCCAAGCCCACCGCGCAGATCACCAGGAAGCCGCAGAACAGCAGTTTCAATTTGCGCTCGGGCAAGCCATAGGCCAGCTTCACGCCCCAGCTGATGCTGAGCAGTCCGCCGATGGCCAACGGTATGCCCATGAGCCAGTCGACCTGGCCGTGCAGGCTGTAGCTGACCAGGGTCACTGACGTGCTCGGAATAGCCAATGCCAAGGACAGCCCCTGGGCCATCACCTGGGTGGTGCCGAACACGCTGGTCAGCACCGGTGTCGCCACCACAGCTCCACCCACGCCCAGCAACCCTCCGGCCGCGCCGGCCACCGCACCCAGTGGCGCCAGCCAGGGCCAGGAATAACGCAAGGTAGTGCTGCCCGCCTGAGGACGGAAATAAATCCGCGTGAAGTTGTAGGCCGCCAGCAGGATCAGAAACACCACGAATGCCTTGCGCATGAAACCGGGATCCTGGGTCACCGCCCATTTGGCCCCGATCACTGCGAAGAAGAAACTGGTGATCCCCAAGGTCAACGCATAGCGCAGGTTAATGCGGTTACGCTGGTTGTAACGCCACACCGCCAACAGCACGTTGGGCACCACCATCACCAGCGCCGTGCCTTGGGCCATCTGCTGATCCAGCCCGAACAGCACACCCAGCGTCGGAATGGCAATCAACCCGCCACCAATGCCGAACAACCCACCCACCGTACCAAGCAACAGACCAAGAACCAGATTGATGAGCAGATCGAGCAAATTCATGAAGACTCCTTTAAATCAGGCCGCCATGCTAGCCAGCGGCCGCTATTCTGGAAACGTGCTATCGCGCACAATGGCTTTGCGTTTTTTGCATAAGCGATAGCCATGAATCCCGATCAGCTCACCAACCAACTGACCCTGTTTCTTGATGTCCTGGAATGCGGCAGTTTTTCTGCCGCCGCTCGCCGTCATCCGCTGACCCCTTCTGCCGTAGCCCGGCGCATCGACTCGCTGGAAAAGTCCCTCGGCAGCAGTCTGTTCCTGCGCAGCACCCACGCAATCCGCGTGACACCGGCCGGCCTGGCTTTTGCGCAGCGGGCACAACGCATTCTCAGTGAACTGCACCAGGCACGTGCAGAGGCCGTCTCATTGAGCAGTGTTCCGGAAGGTCAGATTCGCATCGATGCCCCGGCCCCCTTCGGACGCCGTCGCCTGGCCCCAGTCATCGCCGAGTTTCTGCAGCTGTACCCCGGCCTCGATGTACAGCTGCGCCTGATCGACAGCTTTGTCGATCTGCGCGGCGACCACTTGGGCGAGGTTGATCTGGTGCTACGCATCGGCCCGGTGGCCGACACCCGCCTGATTGCCACACCCCTTGCACCGCTGATCCGCGTGGTCTGCGCCAGCCCGGCCTATCTGGAACGTCGCGGAATTCCCAGCCACCCCAGCGAGTTGCTGGAGCATGATGGCCTCGACTGGGACGGCCTGACGCCACAGTACGCCTGGCGCTTTATGGTGGATGAACAATTGCAGCAATTCCGACCTCGCCGTCAGCGCATGAGCACCAACAATGCCGAAACCCTGGTATATGGCGCCCTCGCCGGCCTGGGTATCGCCCACCTGCCGACCTGGCTGGTCAGTGAGCACCTGCTGCGCGGCGAACTGGTGCCTGTGCTCTGCCCGGATGGTCTGCCGGCCCCAGAACCCAGCAGCATCTATGCCCTCAACCTCAACCGGGAAACCCACTCACGCACCCGATTGTTGCTGGGCTTCATGCGCGAGCGTTTTGGTGAGCTGCCGCCCTGGGACCAGGCACTGCGTGCCCGCCTGCAGCCGGCAGGGGCAACCTCGAATACCCATCAGACAGAGGAGTAGCAATGGACGGGCACCGCTCGTCGCAGGTGATTCATACGCCCTGGCAATCGCTACGCTGTAGGTATCGACCTTCCCATCAAGGACATTCCCTTGGCCGGATCCAGTCTGCTCGCGCTAATCGACGACATCGCCACCCTCCTCGACGACGTATCGGTAATGACCAAGGTGGCCGCGAAGAAGACCGCCGGGGTCCTCGGGGACGACCTTGCCCTCAATGCCCAACAGGTCAGCGGGGTCAATGCCGAGCGCGAACTGCCCGTCGTCTGGGCGGTGTGCAAGGGCTCGCTACTTAACAAGGTCATTCTGGTCCCCGCCGCGCTCCTGATCAGTTTCTTCCTTCCTTGGGCGATCACCCCGCTGCTGATGATCGGCGGTGCGTTCCTATGTTACGAAGGCTTTGAAAAAATCGCTCACAAGCTATTGCACAGCCCCACAGAGGAGGCCACCGAACGCCAACTGCGAATCGAGGCCATCGCCGACCCCGCCGTCGACATGCGCACGTTTGAACGCGACAAGATCAAAGGCGCAGTGCGTACCGACTTCATCCTGTCAGCGGAAATTATCGCCATCACCCTGGGGGCCGTTGCCGGGGCGCCCTTCGTGCAGCAAGTCATAGTGCTGTGCGGCATTGCCCTGGTCATAACGGTTGGGGTTTACGGGCTGGTGGCCGGCATCGTCAAGCTTGATGACCTGGGCCTGCTGCTCACCCAGAAAACCTCTCAACTTACCCAGTCCATCGGGCGCGGCATTGTTGCGACGGCGCCATATCTGATGAAAACCCTGTCTATCGTCGGCACCGCAGCCATGTTCATGGTCGGCGGCTCGATCCTGGTGCATGGCCTGGCGCCCGTGCATCACGTCATTCAGCACAGCGCTGAGTTGGCTGGCAACCTACCGGCTGGCGGTCTTGTTTCGATCCTCACCCCGACGCTGCTCAGTGCGCTGTTCGGAATTCTTGCCGGCGGTGTGGTGGTCGCCGCCGTCATGCTGTTTAAGCGCTTGCGCACCGCGGTCGCCTTGTGACGGTATCGTCATTCTGGATTGAATACCCACGCATGAAACAGCTTCTTGTCTCCCTGTTCTGCATAACCGGTGCGCTGCTCAGCGCACCGCTTCACGCCCTTGAGGTGTGGCACTCCAACACGGTGTGGGCCGGTCAGGGCCAATGCGCCGCGGTGTTCTCCTTCGACAGCGATCTGCAAGACGTCAGTGAGCTGCGCCTCAGCGTGTCCGGACTCAACCCGGCCGGGGAAACCATCCTCAGCGGTGAATTGGAAATTGATCAGTTCGGTCAATCCTCGGCCGATCGTTACGCTGAAGCCTACCTGGAAGGCGAAGCGCTGTGCGGTAGCGACCTGGTCATTCAGGTCGAACAGGCCACCGCGCTCCTGAATGGCAAACCCACCGATCTACTGACGACCGATACGCTCAGGGTGCTGGACTTCAAACCGCTGAAAATTCAGCTCTGACAGGCAGTTGCCCTTCAGGGCTGATTGAAGGCTCCACCACTGTCGCTGACGATTCGTCCATCCACCAGCTCGATGCTGCGCCGGCAACTGCTGGACAAGCGTGGGTCATGGGTAACGACTAGCACCGCGCAGCCGTATTCGCGGTTGATGCGGCGAAACAGCTCGAAAACGCTTTCCGCCGTCCGGGTATCCAGGTTGCCGGTGGGTTCGTCGGCCAGCAGCAAGGCCGGGCGCGTCACCAGAGCGCGAGCAATGGCCACGCGCTGTTGCTGTCCACCGGACAGCTGGTTGGCTTTCTGGCCGGCGAAATCCGCCAACCCCACCTCGGCCAGCAGGCCGCGTGCCAATTCGATGTCCTGCGCGGTCGGTTTGCCATGGCGGATCATCAGCGGCATCAGCACATTGTCGAGCACGCTGAACGCCGAGATCAGGTGGTGAAACTGAAACACGAAGCCGATGGCTTCGTTGCGCAGGCGGGTGCGGGCTTCGTCGTCCATGTCGCGGGTCGGTCGACCGAGCAGGTACAGCTCGCCGTCCGTGGGTGAGTCCAGCAGGCCGATGACATTGAGCAAGGTGCTTTTGCCCGAGCCGCTGGGCCCGATCAGCGCTGTCAATTCGCCTCGTTGCAGGCGCAGGTCCAGACCGTGCAGCACTTCTAATTCCAGCGGTGTGCCGGGGTTATACGCCTTGCGCAGCCCCGTCAGGCGCAAGACGTCTTCGGGATCAGACATAGCGGATCGCCACAGCCGGGTCATAACGTGCGGCGCGCCGTGCAGGCGCCGCGGCGGCCAGCACGCCGGTCACCGTGGCCACCGCCATGGCGATCGGCACCAGGCTCGCGTCGACATTGATGATGAACAGCTTGGGGCCGAAGATATTGAACACCTGAATCAGCGACCAGCCGACCAGCCCGCCAAACCCGGAACCCACCAAGCCGAGCAGGCCGCCCTGCACCAGAAACACCCGCAGGATCTGCCGACGGGGGCTGCCCATGGCACGCAGAATGCCGATTTCACGGGTGCGCTGCACCACGCTGACCGCCAGCACACTGGCAATCCCGAAGGCCACCGACAGGCCGACAAAGATACGGATCATCTGCGTGGTCATGCTTTGCGAGCGCAGCGCATTGAGCAACTGGCCGTTGGTGGCCATCCAGCTTTCCGCCTGCAAACCCGTGAGTCGCGCCAAGCGCTCGGCAATGACCTGCGCCTGGAAAATCTCTCGCACGGTAGTGTCGATGACCGTCACACCGCCAGGCAGATCGAGCAGACTCTGGGTTTGCTTCAGGTCGAGATAGACATAGCGCGAGTCCAGTTCTCGCACACCCAGTTCAAAGATCCCGGTAACCATCACAATGGCCTCGCGCCCCTCCCCGGCATCCAGGCGCAGCTTGTCACCGATACCCAGCCCCAGGTCCTTGGCCAACTCACTGCCCACCACGGCATTACCGGCGCTGACGTCGAAGCGCCCGGCAATCAGGTCATGGCTGACGGGAATGATCTTTTCGTAGCGTTCCGGCTCGATTCCCAGCAGCGCCACCGACATACGCGCCACGCCGCGTCGAGCCATGGCCGGGCCGCTGACCAGCGGCGACACAGCGAGCAGTTGCGGCTGCTCGTCGAGAGCATCGCGCACATCTTGCCAATTGCTGATGGAGCGCAAACGCTGCGCGCGAGGACTTTCCAGCACCAAGGCAACCGTGCCCGGCGGGACGGGCACGACGCGGTTCACCTCATCGGGTGGCAACATACGGATATGCGCCTGGGTACCCAGGGTGCGTTCGACAATGTTTGCCTGCAGGCCGGTAATCAGCGCCGTGATAAAGACGATCACCGCCGAGCCTACGGTAATGCCGACGATGATCAGCAGCGTCTGCATGCGGTTGTCGGCCAGAAAGCGCAGCGCAATCTTCCATTCGAACCACAGGGCGTCGATCAGATTCATGACTTACTGCACCACGCCGGCCGGCAGTGGTTGGGACGATACGCGCACGCGCTGCCCTTCCTCGGCATCGGCGGCCAGCACCCAGTCACCGGACTGCAACCCCTTAAGCACTTCACTCAGAGCAGTGCTGCGCAGCCCCAGGCGCACGCCAACCCGCTCGACCTGCCCGTCACGCACTCGTAGCACCTCAGCATGAGGTCCGTCACGGCTGCGCAGCGCATCGTTGGCCACCACCAGCGCCTGATCGCGGCGCGCGGTTTCGATATTCACCGAGACGGTCATGCCCTGGCGTAGAAAATCGGCGGGACTGTCCAGCTGCAAATGCACATCGAGGGTGCCGCGCGCCACGTCCACCGCCGGCGCCAGGTAGCTGACGCGGGCGTCCAGGACACGCTCCGGCCAGGCATCGGCAATCACCTTGGCGCGTTGGCCGAGCGCCAAGGGTGCCAGGTTCTTTTCATCCAGGGGCAGCAGAATCTCGCGGCTGTCGGCGCGTGCGATTTCCAACAGGATGTCACCCGGCCTGACCAGATCGCCCGGCTCGACCTGGCGGGTCTGCACGGTTCCGGCGTATTGGGCCAGTATTCGTGTTTTCGCCAGGGTAGCGCGGGCCTGGGCCAACCGCTCCAGCAGTTGCTGCTCTTCACTGCCCCCGACTGCCAGGGCATCGACCTGCAGCTTGGCCCGGTCTCGCGCCACGCGGCGTGCAACCTCAGTGTTGCGCGCCTGCTCGCGGGCCTCGCTGGACAGTAATTTGCGGTCGAACAAGGCATCGCGGCGCTGCAGTTCGCGGCTTGCCTGATCAAGATTGCTTTGCGCTTCGCGCAGCGCCGCGACGGCCTGGGGGCGACTGGAGTCGGTCAATTGCCGTAGCGCAGCCTCGGCTTCGCGCACCCGCGCCTGCTGGTCCTCGTCATGCAGCACGATCAACACGGTACCCGGTTGAACCTGATCGCCCTCACGCACATGGCGCGCTTTGACCACACCCGTCAGCTCACTGCCAACGCGCGCCAGCGACTGACTGCTGACTTCACCGCTGGCCACCACGCGCTGCACCAAAGGGCGGGATTCAACCTGATACGCTGGCAACTGCGGACCTTGCCACTGGCGCCAGACTACCAGCGACAAGACTATCAATATCAACAGCGCCAACAAGAAAGCAGGCTTTTTCAAGGTGGCCAGAGACAAGGTGAGCGACTCCTTATGCCCACGTAGCACAAAAGCGCTACGAAAAAACCTAGCCTACACAGCGCCCACGTATCTGCCCAGAGGGCATATGCCGCAGCAGCAGGATAATCGTGCGGCATCCATCTCCGATTGCCTTAGGCGCACCCTGGCTTACGTCTTCTCCGGACAAGGCCCCTGCTTGAACATCTCCTCGGCACGCCGCTTCAACTCATCCGGTGCTACATCCTCGACATGGCTGGCCAGCGACCACACATAGCCATAGGGATCACGCAGACTGCCGGAGCGATCGCCGTAGAACATGTCCTGGGGCGGCATCAGCGCCTCGGCACCGGCAGCCACGGCCTGATTGAAGAAGGCATCGACATCGTCCACATACAGGTACAGCCCCAGCGCGGAAAAATCCCGCGGCGCGCCGGCAACGGCAGGGTCCCACGGCTCACCCAGCATAAAGCGCGCCTCGCTCACCTTGAGTTCAGCATGCCCTACCCGCCCATCGGGCCCATCCAGGCGCATGACTTCCTGGGCGCCAAAGGCTTGCTTGTAGAACTCAATGGCCTCACTCGCGTGGAGAATGCTCAGATAGGGCGTGATGCCGGCATAGCCATCTGGTATCGCTTTGACGTTCATGGTCGTGTTCTCGTCATTCGGGTTTGAGGTCAAGCAATGCCTTACCGCTTTCCATGTCGAAAGGCGTCGACCAGTGTTCATGCACAGTGCGCCATTGTCCGTCGAGCTTGCGAAATGCGCCGGTAAAACGCATCCAGCCCGACTGCTGCTCGCCCTTTTCGTTGGTTCCGCCACACCGGCACAGGCCATAGGCAAACGCCAGCTCGGCGTCGGCACTAATTTTCAGGTCGTGCAACTCGAAGGTCATGGGTCCGGTGCACATTGTCATGCAGTATTCCCAGTGCTTGCGATACGCCTCAAGCCCCTTGAACTGCAGTTGCGCGATGGCATCGAAGGCGAGGATATCCGGCGCATAGTGAGCAACGATGCCGTGAATGTCCCCGGAGCGCACCGAGTGACTCCAATGCTCCAGCAAGACACGAATTTCGGACTCGTTCATGGTTTCGCTAGCGGTGAATTTCATAGTCAGTTCCTCTCGAAAGCAGTAGGGACATCCGCATGCACATTCAACGTACGTACCGGACGCACCTCCACAGCCCCGACACGCACCGGCGGAATCCGTGCAGCGATCTGCATGGCCTCATTGAGATCCCGAGCTTCTATCAAGTAGAAGCCCGCCAACTGCTCTTTGGTTTCCGCGAAGGGGCCGTCGGTGATGGACAGCTGGCCATTGCGCATTCGCAACGTGGTTGCGGTTCTTACCGATTCCAGCGCTTCTGCCGCAATCAGCCGGCCACTACTGCGCAACGCATCTCCGCACGCCTGGCACTCCTCATCCCGCGGGCTCTCAGGCAAGCTGTGCAACAACTGTTCGTCGCTGTAGACGAGACAGAGGTATTTCATGGCAACCTCCTTGGTAATGGACGCACTCACTGTTTGGTCGATTGGCCCAGGGAAAATTCGACAATCACTCGCCCGGTTCATCGCAGGTTCTCCAACTGCCGCAGGCAATGCTGCAAATAAGCCCGGTCCGGTGCTTGCCGAACCCTCTGCAAGGCCTGCCGATAGGCTTCCTGGGCCTCGCGCACCAAGCCCAGCCGCCTGCACAAATCGGCGCGCGCCGACCAAGCCAGGTAGTAGCCCGTGAGTTCGCCTTGCGCCAGCAGTTGATCGACCACCTGCAAACCGGCCTGAGCACCGTCACGGCGCGAAACAGCCATGGCGCGATTCAGTTCGATCACTGGCGATGGCGAGAGCAATAACAACGCATCGTACAGACCAACGATTTCTACCCAGTCGGTGGCCTCACTGCTCAAGGCCTGCGCATGCACGGCGGCAATCGCCGCCTGCAGGCTGTAGACGCCGAATCGCTGGGAGCGCAGCGCACGTCCCACCAGCGCCTGCCCTTCGTCGATCAACCCGCGGTCCCATAGCGCGCGGTCTTGAACATCCAGCAACACCGGCTCCCCCGTGGACGAAATGCGCGCCGGACGCCGCGCCTCGTGCAACAGCATCAGCGCCAGCAGCCCCATTACTTCGGGCTCGGGCAATAACTCAACCAGCAGGCGACACAAACGTATCGCCTCGCCCGACAGCTCGCTACGCACAAGCCTGTCGCCCGAAGATGCGAAATAACCTTCGTTGAAGATCAGATAAAGCACCCGTAACACCGCATCCAGTCGCTCCGGCAGCTCGGCCTGTGCGGGCACCTCATAAGGAATGGCGGCCGTGCGGATCTTATGCTTGGCGCGTACGATGCGCTGGGCCATGGTGGACGGCGACACGAGAAAAGCGCTGGCAATAGCCTCAGTGCTCAGATCACAGATTTCCCGCAGCGTCAGCGCTACCTGAGCATCTCCATTCAACGCAGGATGGCAGCAGGTAAAGATCAACCGCAGCCGATCATCCTCAACGCTGGGCTGTTCGACATCGCTCTCCCAGACCTGCTCGCTCAATTGCCGCAGCAGTTCTGGCTGCGAGGCACCGAACCGTGCCTGGCGGCGCAACTGGTCTATGGCCTTGAAGCGCCCTGCGGACACCAGCCAGGCACGGGGGTTGTTCGGCACGCCGCTGTGCGGCCATTGCTCGACCGCCGCGACAAAGGCTTCCTGCAACGCCTCCTCTGCCAACTGAAAATCACCGAGCAGGCGGATCAGGGTCGCCAGAACGCGCCGCGATTCCTCGCGATAGAGCGCCTCGACCATGCCCTGCAACGCCTCGCTCATACCCACCTCGACGTGCCCCGTTGGATCATCGACATAGTGGACGCGAGGGCAGTCCAAACATTCCTACCGGTTGTCTGATTGCCAGCACTCCCTACGACTGGGCTGCTGACGTACTTGGGAGCCGCACCGGTTTGACGGTCCAGTCGAGGATACTTCGCTTGCTCGCCCAACTCTGGGGGCCGCGGATCGTGCCCCTACGCCACCGAGCCATCGCAAGGCACGGCCTGCAGGATCCATAAAAGAACCAAAAAAAACCGCAGCTGGGCTGCGGTTTTTTCATGCTACGAAGAGATCAGTGAGCGAACAGCGAGCTTCCCGCCTTGCCGGCCAGCTTCTCCGGACGGATCAGGAAACGTGCCAGACCCGGCAGCAGCAACAGCGCGCCAATCATGTTGACGATGAACATGAAGGTCAGCATCAAGCCCATGTCGGCCTGGAACTTGATCGCCGAGAACATCCAGGTGGCCACGCCGATGGCCAGGCACAACCCGGTAAACAGAACCGCCTTGCCGGTGGATTTCAGCGTCTCGTAGTAGGCCTCTTGCAACGGCAATCCAGCGCGCAGGAAACTTTCCAGGCGGCTGTAGATATAGATGCCGTAGTCCACGCCGATACCCACCCCCAGTGCAATCACCGGCAAGGTCGCAACCTTCATGCCGATGCCCAGGAAGGCCATCAGCGCGTTACCGAGGATCGAGGTAAGGATCAACGGCAGCACGATGCAGATGGTTGCGGCAATGGAGCGGAATGTGATCAGACACATCACGGCAACGCAGATGTACACCAGGGTCAGGATGGTCAGCTCGGAGGTGGCGATCACCTCGTTGGTGGCCGCCTCGATCCCAGCGTTGCCGGAGGCCAGCAGGAACTGCAGGCCGTCGCGGTTGTTCTGCGCCGCGAACGCTTCCACTTCGGCGGTGACCCGTTTCAGGGTCGCGGCCTTGTGGTCTTCGAGGAACACCAGCACCGGCGCCAGCGAGCAATCGGTGTTGTACAGCCCCTCGGCGCGGGCGATGGAGTTGTTCAGGATGATCTCGTTGCGCGACAGGGCCTCCCATTTCAGGCTGCCCTCGTTCATGCCCTTGATCACCTGTTTGGAGACGCTGACCATGGATACGGCCGATTGCACACCGGTCGTGTTTTCCATCTTCCACATCAACTCGTCAACGGCCGACAGGGTGTCGTAGCGCGAACAGCCCTCGGCGTCGGTCTTTACCATGACCACCAATACGTCCGAGCTGGTCGAATAGTGGTTGATGATGAAATTGTTGTCCTGGTTGTAGCGCGAGTCCGGGCGCAACTCCGGTGCGCCCTGGTCGAGGTCGCCGATCTGCAAGTGCTGTTTCTGGTACAAGAAGCCGCCAATCCCCATGGCCAGCGCCAGCACCACGGATATCGGTGCCACCATCGGATGGGCCACATTGGACAGCAGGCGCCAGAACGGGTGTTCGTTGGCCGCATAGCGTTTGCTGTGCTGTACCGCCGACTTGCTGATACCCAGGTAAGAAATGGCCACGGGCAGCAGGATCAGGTTGGTGAAGACGATGACCGCCACACCGATCGAGGCGCCGATAGCCAGTTCGTGGATCACACCGATATCGATGATCAACAGCGCGATGAAGCCCACCGCATCGGCCAGGATGGCGATCATCCCCGGCAGGAACAGCTGACGGAAGGTCAGCCGCGCGGCGGTCAGGGCATTGTCCGAACCGCTGGAATGCTGCGCGATACCGTTGATTTTCTGCACACCATGGGAAATACCGATGGCGAAGATCAAGAACGGTACAAGCATTGAATAGGGGTCGATGCCGAAGCCGACCAGGTTCATCAGGCCCAACTGCCAGATTACCGCAATCAGCGTGGTGACCAGTACGGAAATGGTACTGCGCATGCAGTGGGTGAACAGCAAGAGCAGCACCATGGTGATCAGGAAGGCGACGCCAAAGAACAGCACCACCATCATCAGGCCGTCGATCAGGTCGCCGACCTTCTTGGCGAAGCCGACGATGTGGATTTCCACATTGGGGTTTTCTGCCTGGTATTTGGTGCGGATCTTTTCTTCCAGGTCATGGGAGAAACGCTGATAGTCCAGCTGCAGGATGCGGCTCTGGTCCTGCGGGTCGGCAAAGGTTTCCAGCAACGGCACGTCGATGATGCTCGACTTGAAATCGTTGGCTACCAGGCGGCCAATCTGCCCGGATTTCAGAACGTTGCTGCGCAGTTGTTCGAGGCTGGCGGCGGAGCCGTCATAGGATTGGGGGATAACTTCGCCCCCATCGAAACCCTCTTCGGTCACTTCGGTCCAGCGCACGCTGGGACTCCACAGTGACTTCAGCGCGGAGCGGTCGACGCCCTGGATGTAAAACACCTCGTCATGGATCTGCCGCAGCGTTTCCATGTACTCCTGGCTGAAAATATCGCCATCCTTGGCCGCCACGGCGATACGCACGGTATTGCCAAGGTTGGCCAGGTCATCGCGAAACTCGAGCATCTTCTGGATGTACGGATGCTCCAGCGGAATCATTTTCTCGAAACTGGTCGAGGGCTTGACCTGCAAGGCGTGGAAGCCCAGAAACAAAGTGACCAACAGGCAGGCGAAGATCACCACCAGCCGGTTGTTAAAAATTAGCCGTTCAAGCAGACCGGCGTGGTTCTGGCGATGAGTGCTCATGAAAAATCCCCGGACTTAGTGGTGTTCGGCCAATTGGGCGGCAGTACTGCCGGAGCGGTGGATACCACCCTGTCCGACCAGCAGCAAACGACCGTTCTGATCCGCACTCACGGCGGAAAGAGACTGACGGTCGGGGCGGTTGAAGACCGAGAAACTGCGGCCATCATTTTGGCTGACCAGCACGCTGCCCCCGTGTCCGACGATGACCAGCGTGCCGTCCGTTAGCAACGAGCCACCACTGAGGCCGAATTCCAGCGAACCATTGCCAGGCACATTTACCTGCACGGATTTCCAGTTAGCACCGAAATCGCTTGAACGGTAAAGATGGCCACGCAGGCCATAGATCACCAGGGTGTTCGCCTGCTGAGTGCCCAGCGCACCGAACAGCGAGCCGTCGTACGGGCTTTCCAGACGCTCCCAGGTTTCGCCCCAATCTGCGGAGCGGAACAAGGCCCCCATTTCGCCGACGATCACCAGTCCGGCATTCTTCACGGCGGCGATGGCGTTGAGGTGCTGAGCGTCGTCGTTGTCGAGGCGGTCGCTGACATCCTCCCAGCTTTGCCCACCGTCGTGGGTTTCCAGCAGCGCGCCGTAGGCCCCAACGGCCAAGCCGTGCTGGCGATTTTCGAACCAGACATCCAGCAGCGGTGCTTCACGCTCGAGATCCTCGAACTGTTTCTGCCAGGTGGCACCGCCATCACGGGTGGCGAGAATCTGCGCATCATGTCCGACAACCCAGCCATAGTGGTCGTCGACAAAGGTAGCGGCGGTGAGAAGTTGACGGGTGGGCACCCGGGCCTGAACCCAGTTCACCCCATTGTCATCGGAGAACAGAATATGTCCGCGTTCGCCGACGGTGACCAGACGGGCACCCGCATGCACGATATCCAGCGCCAGACTGCTCACGGCCTTCGGTGATTCCAGGGCGTACTGCAACTCGTCCCCTTGCGCCATGGCGGGCGTGGCCAACAGGGCCAGGGCAGAAATCATCCCGCACAGAGAAAGCGCTCTCGCCAGCGGCGAATGGAAATTGAATGCCGACACGCGGAAGGCATCCGCACGCAGGCCGGCATTAGTGCGCCGCACAACGGGCTCACTCATACAGCGTTCTCCCCTTATTGTTATTTTGGAATGCCGTCATTTTTGACGGTCTGCCTATCCTAGGCAGCTTTGAAAAGCCCTGACAATCGGCGCAACGTTATCTTTTGTTAAGCCATCACCCTGATTGATGGCCCAATCGACAGTTTGAGAGAAGATGTGCAGTAGGCAGGTAAAATCAACCTCAAGCTTGCAGTCTGACCAATGCATCACGCAGATACGGAGGAATCGCCACGGGTCGATTGCTCTGCCGGTCGACGAACACATGCACGAAGCGCCCTGCTGCACAGGCTTCCTCGACTCCGTGCTTGAAGACCGCCAGCTCGTACTGCACTGAACTGTTCCCCAGCGTAGCGACCCGCAGCCCAACCTCGATGCGGTCCGGGAATGCCAAGGAGGCATAGTAATCGCAGGCAGAACTGACCACAAAACCGACCACGTCGCCTTCATGGATATCCAGACCGCCCTGCTCGATCAGGTAGGTGTTTACCGCGCTGTCGAAAAAACCGTAATAGGTCACATTGTTGACGTGACCGTAGATATCGTTGTCGTGCCAGCGGGTTGTGATCAACTGCAGATAGGGGTAGTCGCTACGCAGCGCTTGGGGTTGTGACGGCATAACTGAATTCCTGACACATTGAACAAAGCCTTTCCACCGGAAAGGCGCTACATCCATACGGGACCAGTGGCCTCAGGCCGCCGCTTCAACCAGGCCGTTACGCATGGCCAGAGCGTCCTGCTGGAAACCACGGGATGCCTGGAACAACAGTCCCATGGTGAGCAACAGACTGATGGGGATCAGCAGCATCGCGTCGTGCAGCCCGATGGACTTGAAGGCTTCGGTCATCTCGCTGGCACCGGCGCTGAGCATGGCTGCGTGCGCGTAGTAGTCGGACAGCAGCCCCACGACGACAGGGCCTAGGCCGCCCCCCAGCAGGTAAAGACCGGCAAAGAACAGGGCCATGGCGGTCGCCCGCAGACGTGGTTCGACCACATCCTGCAGGGCGGTGTAGACGCAGGTATAAAAGTTGTAAGAAAACAGCCAGCCGATACTGAAGACCGCCACGAAGAGCGCGAAATCGATCTGCCCCGCCAGCAGGGCCCAGCCTGTAGTCAGCGTCGCGATCAGCATGCTCAGGGTGGCAAACAGCAACCGCCCGCGCGCCCACTTCTGATGGATACGGTCGGCAATCCAGCCCCCCAGCGTCAGCCCCAGCAATCCGGTCAGGCCGACGATGACCCCGGTGGCCATCGCCGCGGAACTTAGCGGCACCCCAAAATAACGCATCATCATCGGCACCATGAAGGCGTTGCAGGCATAGGTGGCGAAGTTGAAGCACAACCCGGCCAGCATCAGCCACCAGAAGGTGCGAATGGCCAACACCTTGCGCATCGGTTTGTCGACCTTGGCTTGCGAGACCACCACCGCCTCGGCCGCGCCCCGCCTGGGCTCCTTGATGAGAAAAATGAACAGCGCCAGCACGATGCCCGGGACAGCGGCTATGAAGAAGGGCGCGCGCCAACTGTCGAAGAGCTCGACCATGTAGCCAATGGTAAAAAACGCCAGCAGCAGGCCCAGCGGCAACCCCAGCATGAAGATCCCCATCGCCCGGGAGCGCTTATGGGCAGGGAACAAGTCACCGATCAGTGAATTGGCCGCCGGCGCATAGCTGGCCTCGCCAATCCCGATCCCCATGCGCACCAGCAAGAAGCTCCAGTAATTCCAGGCCATACCGTTGACCGCGGTCAGGCCGCTCCAGGCGATCAGCCCCCAGCCCATGATTTTGCGCCGCGCGCCGGTATCGGCCATACGGCCTAGTGGAAGGCCCGCCAGCGCATAAACGATGGTGAATGCAGTACCAAGCAGGCCTAGCTGAAAATCGCTGAGGTTCCACTCCAGCCGTAGCGGCTCGTTGATGATCGCCGGGATGGTTCGGTCAAAGAAGTTGAACAGATTTGCCAGGAACAATAGAAACAACACGCGCCACGCGTTGACTGCTTGGTGTGGGTTCTGCATGGGACAGACCTCTTTTTTATTATTGGACCACCGATCTCCGCACACGCCGGAGTACACCACCACTCTAGAGCCTTGGCAGGTGCTTTGGCGCATAGATTCGCAAGACGAATATCAGCCAATGAATGCTGAGTACTAGGTAGCCACTCCTCTGCGCTGACACGCACAAAAAAAAGAGCTACCCAGCGAACCGGGTAGCTCTCTATCCACGCTGACACAGTTTCGGCAGTTTGACCCCAGCTCATTCAGAGCTTGAAGCGAGCCACCAGGCGGTTCAGTTCCGCCGCCAGGCGTACCAGTTCTTCGCTGATCTGCGAGTTCTGGGTCGCCTCGGTGGACGTAGTATCTGCGCTCTGGCTGATGGAGATGATGTTACGGTTGATCTCCTCGGCCACCGCGCTCTGTTCTTCGGCGGCGGTCGCCACCTGGGCGTTCATGTCATTGATCAGGGTAACTTCATTGGCAATGGCACTCAGGCTATCCGCCGCCCTGGCAACGAAGTCAGCACCGGAGCGAGCCTGGGACTGCGCCCCTTCCATGGCATTCACCGCATTGCGCACGCCGCCCTGCAGCTGCTCGATCATTGCCTGGATTTCTTCTGTGGACTGCTGGGTGCGAGACGCCAGCGTGCGCACCTCGTCGGCCACGACGGCGAAGCCACGGCCCTGCTCACCCGCCCGCGCCGCCTCGATGGCCGCATTGAGGGCCAGCAGGTTGGTCTGCTCGGCGATGCCGTTGATCACCCCCACGACCATGCCGATTTTCGCGCTATCGTTTTCCACCCGCAGGATGACGCCAGCAGCTTTCTCGATTTCGCGAATCAAGATCTCGATGCCCTTCAGCGCGTCGTCGGCCACTTGCACACCGGCGCGCGTCTCGTCGTCGGCACTGCGTGAAGCGGTGGCCGTCTGGCTGGCATTTTTTGCCACTTCCTGGACGGTGGCACTCATCTCGTTCATCGCCGAGGCGACCATATCGGTTTCGGTGCGCTGCTCCATCACGGCGCTCAGCGTCTTTTCCGCAACCCTGGAGACACGTTGCGAGGCATTACCCAGCTTGTCAGTGACCCCGGCCACAGCTCCCAGGCTCTGACGGAACTTTCCGATCATCTCGTTGAAGGCGTGCCCCATGGCACCGATCTCATCCTGGGCTTGCACCTTCACAGCAAGGCTCAGGTCCTCGTCACGGGCCATGTGCTCCATGGTGTGACGCATGGCGGTGATGCGGCTGATGATTACCCGACGCACCGTATAACCCATGATCACCACACCAGCCACCAGCAGGACCAGCTGTATGAGGGCCGAAATCAGAATATTGCGATCGACCTCGGCGTCCAGCTTGGACAGGTCATAGCTGATGCGCACAGCGCCCACCACGGCATCTTCCCTGACCTGGTGACACGCCAGGCAATCGGTGCCGCGATAGTCCTTCTGCGCAATGATCGGGTTGATCACCGTAAGGAGACGACCATTGGCGTTTTCCCTCACATCGATGACCGATTCCCCGGCCAGCGCGCGCCGGTCCATGGCATCGGCAGGCGCCTGGTGATCGTAACCGGGCCCGAAGACGCGGGTGATTTCCTCATCGCGGATGATGCGTGCATCGACAACGCCAGGGCGGGCGAGAATCTTGTCGCGCAACACGCTGCGCTGAGCCATGGTGCCGGTCAGCATCATGGTGTTGATGCTGTCGAAATAGGAGTCGGCGGCGTCCTTGGTCTGCTGCTCGACTACTTGCAGTACCAGTCGCTTCTCGGTACTGGCCGCATACAGCAGAGAGACGAGCATGAGCAGGCTCAGCACCAACAGCAAAGCCAGGTTGATCTTGGTCTGGACAGACATCTGTCGTTTGGCGGTAGTGCTCATGTTGCTCCTTAGTGCTTCCTCGCCGGCGCGGCAGGAAACCCCAGCACGAGAATCAGGGAGGTGTAGGGCATGGTTTCTCACCGCTATCGGCGAGAGGCTGAAACCTGATGGTTTCCATGGGGTGTAATCACCCCAGGCGTGATATTAAATGAGTGGCCACCACCACATATTGCCCTGGAGCAATGAATGAGCGGGTATGCATTGCAAAAACCGGCACAAAAAAAAAGCGTTACCCAACAATCGGATAACGCTTTGGTCATCTTGCGGGATAATCAGCTGAGGCTTTTACTCACCACCTCATAAACATCTGCGGACAGCTCTCCACTGGCCAGAATGCGCTTCAGCTCACCCTGGATTAGCGCCTGACGAGTCGCGTCGTACTTGCGCCAGCGAGTCAGCGGCGCCAACTGGCGGGCGGCGATTTGCGGGTTGAAGCCATCCAGGGCAATCACCTGATCGGCAAGAAAGCGGTAACCGCTACCATCGGCGGCGTGGAAATTGATCAGGTTCTGATTAGCGAAAGCACCGATCAACGCCCGCACCTTGTTGGGGTTCTTGAGGTTGAAGGCCGGATGCTGCATCAACTGCTGAACGCGCGCCAAGCCGCCGGGCAGCGGGCTGCCGGCCTGCACGCTGAACCATTGGTCCATGACCAGCGGGTTGTCCTTGAAATGTTCGGCAAACTTGGCCAGCGAGGCGGCCTTTTCCGCCTCGAACGGCGAGTTGACCAGCACCGCCATGGCATGCAGGCGCTCGGTCATGTTGTCGGTCTGCTCGAACTGCTCAAGGCACGCGGCCAACACCTCATCCTTGCCGCTTTCCATCAGGTACGACAGCGCAATGTTCTGCAGGGCGCGGCGCGCGAACTCTGCAGCCTCGGCGACATAGGCTCGCTCACGGGAAATGGCGCGATTTTCCTGGTAACGCGCCCACAGCGGCTCAAACAGCTCGGCGGCGATCTGCTTGCGGGCGAACTCACGGGCAGCGTGAATCGCCTCCACATCGGCCACTTCGCTGATTTCCGCCAGATAGGCTTCGCCGGGCAGGCTGAGCATCTCGGCAACCATCGCCTGATCCAACTGGCCGTTCTCCAGGACCGTGCGCAGCGCAGCAATCAAGCGCTGATCCAGCGCCAGGGCCTTGCCGGCCTGATGCTGGGCGATCAGCTCCTGTAGGATCTGCACCGCCAACTGCTGCCCGGCCTCCCAACGGTTGAAACCATCGGAATCGTGCTGCATGAGAAACATCAACTGGTCGCGGCTGTAGGGGAAACTCAGTTTGACCGGCGCGGAAAAGCCTCGCAGCAGCGAGGGCAGTGGCTGCTCGGCGATGTCCACGAAGGTGAATGACTGCTCGGCCTCGGTCAGCGACAGTACGCGACTAGTGCCCAGGGCCTCGGCCTCACCCTGAAGACGCAGCGGCAATTCAACGCCCTGGGCGTTCAGCAGACCCAATTCCACCGGGATGACAAACGGCTGCTTTTCCGGCTGGCCAGGGGTAGCCGGGCAGCTCTGCTTGAAGGTCAGAGTGTAGGTCTGCGCGGCGGCGTCATAGGCCTCGCGAACGTCCAAACGCGGCGTGCCGGCCTGGCTGTACCAGCGTTTGAACTGGGTCAGGTCGACGCCGCTGGCATCTTCCATGGCCTTGATGAAGTCGTCGCAGGTCACTGCCTGGCCGTCATGGCGTTCGAAGTACAGGTCGGAACCCTTGCGGAACGCCTCGGCGCCGAGCAGGGTGTGGATCATGCGCAGCACTTCGGCACCCTTCTCGTACACGGTCAGGGTGTAGAAGTTGGAGATCTCCATGTAGGAATCCGGGCGCACCGGATGGGCCATGGGGCCGGCATCTTCAGCGAACTGGTGGGTACGCAGATAGGCCACGTCTTCGATGCGCTTGACCGTGCGCGAATTCATGTCGGCACTGAATTCGGCGTCGCGGAATACGGTAAAGCCTTCCTTGAGGGACAACTGGAACCAGTCACGGCAGGTCACGCGGTTGCCGGACCAGTTGTGGAAGTATTCATGGGCCACGATGCCTTCGATGCGCTGATGCGCGGCATCGGTGGCGGTCTCGGCCTTGGCCAGCACGGCGCTGGAGTTGAAGATATTGAGGCCCTTGTTCTCCATGGCGCCCATATTGAAATCGTTGACCGCAACAATCATGAAGATGTCCAGGTCGTACTCGCGGCCATACACCTCTTCGTCCCAGCGCATGGATTTCTTCAGGCTGTCCATGGCGTGCTGGCACTTGTCAATGTTTTCCGGCTCGACGTAGATACGCAGGGCGACTTCACGGGCGCTCATGGTGGTGAAAGTGTCTTCCACACACCAGAGGTCACCGGCGACCAGCGCAAACAGGTAAGCCGGTTTTTTGAACGGATCCTGCCAGGTGGCCCAATGGCGACCGTTGTCACCGTCGCCACTGGCAATCGGGTTGCCGTTGGACAGCAGAACCGGGTAGCGCTGCTTGTCCGCGCTGACCGTGGTGGTGAAGCTGCTCATCACGTCCGGGCGGTCGAGGTAATAGGTGATCTTGCGAAAGCCCTCGGCCTCGCACTGGGTGCAGAACATGGTGCCGGACTTATACAGGCCTTCCAGCGCGGTGTTGGTTTCCGGGTGGATACGCACCGTGCTGTCCAGGGTAAAGCTGGCACTGTCCGGCTGCACTGTCAGTTCGCTGGGGCTGAGCAAGTAGTCAGCGGCCGTCAGGTCGCGGTCGTCGAGGCGCAGCGACAACAGCTCCATATTCTGGCCGTTGAGCACCAGCGGCGGCAGCCCCGGGCCGGCCTCAGGGTTGCGGCGCATCACCAGCTGGGCATGCACCAGACTGTGATCCTCGTACAGCTCGAAGGTCAGGCTGGTCTCGTCGATCAGATACTCGGGTACCTGGTAGTCCTTGAGATAAATGGTTTTCGGCTGTTCGGTACGCATGGGAACCTCTGAGAGCGTCAAGCGGTAACTTCAAGCGGCAAGTAAAAATCCGATGACTTCTATGCCAGGTGGAAGTGCATTCGTTAAATAGTACGGCTACTGCTTGCCGCGACGGAATACGCAGTGAACTTGCGAACGTTGATCACCCCGGTATCCAGAATCAAATACTGACCCTTGATACCCATCAAGGTGCCTTCGACCACCGGGGTCTTTTCCAGGTCCAGGCTGACGATCTTGCTCGGATACGCCTGGACGGGATAGCGGATCTCCACCACTTCGGCATCCCTCAACGGCTGGATCGCCTGCAAGCCATAACGCCCCTGCAGCGATTCAAGTCCCTCGGCGCAGGCCTTGAAGACCTGTTCGCGCACTGCCGGCAGGTCCACCGGCTCAGCATCGCCCTTGAGCAGGGCGCGCCAATTGGTACGGTCGGCCACTTGGGAACGCAACAAGTCTTCCACCAGCCCGGATTGCTGCCGGGTCGCCACACGCAAGATTGGCAACGCCTGGCTGGCGCCCTGATCGAGCCAGCGGGTGGGCAGCTGGGTGCCGCGCGTGATACCGACCTTGATGCCCGAGGAATTGGCCAGGTAAACCACGTGATCGGTCATGCAGAACTGCTCGCCCCACTGCGGATCGCGGCAGGTGCCCAACTCGTGGTGGCAGCGCTCCGGGCTCATGATGCAGGTGTCGCACTGCGGCAGTTTCTTGAAGCAGGGATAGCAGTATCCCTGACTGAAGCTCTTGTTGGTCTTGCGTCCACAATGGGTGCAATTGATGGCGCCCAGGTATTCCAGGCGCAAGCTCTTGCCGATCAAGGGATTGACCGGAACCCGTTCGTCACCGAGGCGCAACGCATACTGTGCCTGTTCGCCCAGTTCGACCGCCATTTTCTCCAGCGCACCGCGTGCCAGCTCTTGCATCAGTGGCGGGTTCCGGAGGCCGGCGCAAACAGGTCACTGACCAGCTCGGCGGCTTTTTTCTTCTTCGAGCCGCACTCCTGGCCACCCATGTAGCCGGTACGCTCTTCCTCGGGCAGATTCTTCAATTCCCAGGCGATCATTGCCTGCAGGCAAAGCTCTTTTTGTTCCACAGACAACAGTCGCCCGTCGCCCCATTTTCCGATCTCGACGGCCTGCTTGAGGTTCTCGTAGATCTCGGGGGTGATGTTTTCGATGGCTTGGATAAAGGACATGGTCGGCTCCCAGAAGAAATTCCAGGCATTCTACCGGGCTGTACCGATTAAGGGAAAAGCCGGGACTCTAGGCCTTCGTCCGCCTGCCGTGTCGAGCAAGCCAGCCGCCTAAAAGCCCCGTGGCACATCCCACCAGCAACCCTCCGACATGGGCCGCATTGGCAATGGCGCCCAGGCCCAGCACCGTCACCAGACCCGATAGGCAGATCAATAGCCATGCCAGCATCAGCACCACCACACCCGGCGGCAATCGGTAGGCTGCGCACGGCGCCAGTTTCTGGAACAACCAGCAATGGCCCAACAGTCCGTAGAGCACCCCGGACAAACCGCCAAAAATGCCCACACCGCCAAACCCATACTGGGCCAGGTTGGAGACCAGGCTGAACAGCAATGTGAAGCCGAGCAACATCCAGGGGCCTTGACGCGCCTCGATGCGTCGGCCCAGCTCCCAGTACCAGAGGCTGTTCATGGCCAGGTGCAGCCAGCCGAAATGTACAAACATGGGTGTAAACAGCCGCCACCACTCACCGCTTTCAAGCGTGAACCCGAGGTTGGCGAAATAGATGTATTCCTCAGTGATGCCGTAGTCGGTGAAGCTCAACCAGCGGATCGTTTGCAGGTTCTCACCGGCCCAGGTAATAGCGAAAGCCGCCAGGGTCAGCAGCAGCATCACGGCGGTCAGCGGCGTGGCACGCAAGCGCTGCAGCAAGCCCGGCGTGTCTTGCCGGGGCGGCTCGATTACCAGGTGCGGATCACCTTGGGGGTACTGGGCATAGAGCTCACGTACCTGTTCGGCCAGGGCCTCTCCCGGCACCCACAACACCTGCCCTCCCGATTCCTCACTGACCCGGCAGGGCACGTCGAGGCGCTGCAGCATGGCGAGGAAACCGCTCAGGTCGGTGTCCAGGGGTGTACGCAGGGCTGCTACCGGACTCATCGTGGAGCCTCCTCGCGCTTGACATCGACCCAAACAAATTTATCGGCCTGTAACCGGCGTTCCTGATCCAGGCGATACGCCACCAAGCGACCGGACAGCACCGCACTGTAATCCAGACACGCCAGATTATGGCGAATCGGCGCCGGCCGACCACTGAGCCAGTAGTGGCCGACGAACAGTAGCGGCTCATCGGCGCCATAACGCAACAGTTCACGCTTCTGTCGCGATGACAGCGGCGTCTGCGCGACCTCTTCGGGTAATGGCTCGGGCTGGAAAACAATATCCCCGTAGGTCTGCGGGTTCTCCTCCCAGAACTTGGTGCGAAAAAAGGAACGGGGAAAGCCCTCGCGGCTGGTCAGTACTACGCCTTCGGGCAAGCGCATGTCCATCCCGCGCAACAGGCGCTCGCAGACCTGGGAAGCAAAGCTGCCCGGTCGGCCAGCCGCGCGCACGAAATCCCGATCGATACGGCCCTGCGGGTCGCGAGCACGCAACATCTGGATCAGGTCGTGATCCCAGCAAGCATGCACCAGACGGAAAAAACCGCCGTCGAGAAACAGCGGCAAAGTCTGGAACCAGCCGACAAATTCCTTCCATTCCGCTGGATAGGCCGCGAACTGACTGTGTGTCTCCTGCAGCAGTCGGGCGTTGCGCGGCGTATGTTCGCGCACGAAATAACGCCCATTACCCGGCAGGACAGGTGTATTCCAGCCCAGCGCACTGAATTCATGATTGCCCATGATGCACAGCGCCTGGCCCGCCTCCACCATGTCGCGTACCACATGCAACGCCTCACGAATATGCGGGCCACGGTCAATGATGTCGCCGAGAAACAGTGCCATGCGACGCGGATGCCGCCAGACGCCCGCTTCCTTGCGGTAGCCGAGCCGATCGAGCAGACGCTCCAGTGCTTTGGCACAGCCGTGCACGTCGCCGATCACGTCATAGCCGCGCGCCGGGTCGAGCATCGTCGTCATTCGGTAGTGCCCAGGCGGCTGTCCCAGCCCAGCTTGGTGCGGCAGATCTCGTAGTAGTTGTGGTCCAGCGGATGGATCAGCCGCAGCTTCTGCGCCTTCTTGCGAATCGTCACGGTATCGCCCGGCGCGCAGGTGAAGTGGTTCTGGCCATCGCAAGACACCTGCGGGTAGATCTGCAACTTGGGTGACACGACGACCTTCAGCTCACTGTTGCCGTCCACCACGATGGGCCGGCTGGAGAGTGTGTGCGGGTACATCGGCACCACGACGATGGCGTCCAGTTTAGGATGCATGATCGGCCCGCCTGCGGAAAGCGCATAGGCGGTGGAGCCGGTCGGGGTGGCGATGATCAGTCCGTCGGACTTCTGGCTGCTGACAAATTGCCCGTCGATATACAACTCGAATTCAATCATCCGCGTCGATTTGCCAGGGTGTAGCACTACATCGTTGAGCGCATCGCCCTGACCGATCGGCTCGGTATGCCGACGTACCTCGGCTTCCAGCAGGAAGCGGCTTTCCACGCTGTACTGACCGTCCAGCACTTCACCAACCTTCTCTTCAAGGTCGTCCGGGCGAATATCGGTAAGAAACCCCAGACTGCCCCGGTTGACGCCCAGCACCGGCACCTTGTAGCGGGCCAATGCCCGGGCTGCGCCCAGCATGCTGCCGTCACCGCCGACCACGATGACCAGATCGCACGCCTCGCCCAGGCTCTTGCGGGTACTGGTCTGCAAGCCGTGTCCGGGCAGCACCTCAGCAATGGTGTCCTCGAGAATCACATGCAGCTGGCGATCCAGCAGAAAGCGCTTGAGCCGGCGAATGGTATCCAGCACCTGAGAACTGCCCAGGCGGCCGATAATGCCAATATTGCGAAACTGCTCCATGGAACTCCTGCCGGCGGCGCGCGGTAAATGATGTCGGGATTATGGGTGAAAGCCCGTGGTAGCAGCAAACCAGCAGCACCCATCTGCGGTAATCGTGATGATTACCCCTAACGTATCCGCGAGCGAGCATGGCGATACGCAGCCCCTGTTGGCTATGCTCGACCACATGCAACCCTTCCTCTCCCTCGCCGGTCTGCTCGATGAACTGCGCCAACCCGTGGTGCGCGACTTGGCCTGGACGCTGACCTCACCGCCGCTGCTGGCCGACACGCTCTGGCCCCAGCGCCATCCGCTAAGTGCCAGCCCCTGGGCGCACCAGCCGGGGCAGCTCGCCGACTGGCTGCGTGGCCTGGAGCAGAGCCCCCAGCCGCTGCTGGAATGGCTGGATCGCAGCCCTCTGCGTCGTCTTGGGTTGTATTACGAACGCCTATGGCAGTTCGCCCTGCGCGCCGCACCCGGCGTCGAACTGCTGGCCGCCAATCTGCCGATCCGTCTGGGCGGACGCACCCTGGGCGAGCTCGACCTGTTACTGCGCGATGCCGAAGGCGTGCATCACCTGGAATTGGCCATCAAGCTTTACCTCGGCCCGCAGCACGGTGACGGCATCGACCCAGCGCGCTGGCTGGGCCCTGGCAGCCAGGACCGCCTGGATCTCAAGCTCAGCCACCTCAATCGCCATCAGCTTCCCATGTCCAACAGCCGCCAGGGTCGCGAAGTGCTCGCCGACCTGCGCCCCGATCCGGTGCAGGCGGCGCTCTGGCTGGGCGGCTATTTCTTCTATCCCTGGCCCTTAGGCTGCGCGGCGCCGAGTGGCGCACAACCCGGCCATTGCCGAGGCCGCTGGCTGTACCGTCGGCAGCTCACCGAGTTTTTCGCCCAGGCCTCTCCCGGCTGCTGGCAAACCTTGCCGCGCCAGGCCTGGCTCGCCCCAGCACGACTGGCCTGCGCAGAGCTTTGGAGCCCTGCGCAATGGCTCAGTTGGCTGGCGCAATTACCCGAGCAGGCGTCGGCCCAATTGCTGGTGCGTCTCGAAGAACGAGCCGAGGATGATTGGCATGAGGCCGAGCGCGTGTTTGTCATGCCTGACCCGTGGCCGGATGCTCTTGCGGGGGTATAAGCCCAGCACAGGAAAACAGCACCCAGCCCGTCGGTCAGAGATGAACATCACATTCCGTTGGCGAGGCGCACGCTCAGTTTTTCGGTGAATCCACCGAGCCGGCTAGTCGGTCCAATTCCCCCTGCAGCGCCCGCCTCCCCTGCAACCCGCCGGTGTGCACGAAAATCACCCGACTGCCGGGTGCGAAACACCCCGCCTCGACCTGGGAACGCAAGGCCAGCAGCGCCTTGGCGGTATACAACGGCTCGAAGGTCATGCTGCTGCCCACCTCACTGGCGTGCAAGAACGCGGCAAGCTCGGCATCCACCCGGGCGAAGCCGCCCCGGCTGGCATCCAGGAGGTGATAGCCGGTATCTGCCACGCCCGCCGCCGCGAACGTTTCTGCCAAACGCCGGGCCACGCCATGATCGTCTGGCACCGCCAGGGCACCGTACACCGGACACTGCCCTGCCTCGCCGAGCACCAGGCCGGCCAGCGTCGTGCCGGTCCCAGCAGCCAGCCACCACGCGTGATAATCGCTCCAGCCGAGCCCAGCCATTTGCCGCCGCGCCATGTCGACCAATTCGATGCAACCCTGCGCACCGGGCAGCCCGCCGCCGCCTTCCGGCACCGGGTGCAGAGCGGGATAGCGTTGCAACCAGGGTTGCCAGAAATCCGCCTGATGCCGCGCGCGATAACCGCCGTAACCGAGCCAGTGCAGCTGCATGCCGAATGCTCGCAAATCGCATACCGTCGGCGTTTCGCACGGCTCGCCACGCAGCAGGCCGACGGTGGAAAATCCAAAGCGTTCGCCGGCAGCCGCCACGGCGTGCAGATGGTTGGAATGGCTGCCCCCCAGACTGATCAGACCGGCATGCCCCGCCGCCTTGGCAGCCTGTAGATACGGCTTGAGCTTGAACCACTTGTTGCCGCTCAGCAGCGGATCGATCAGGTCCAGACGCAACACCGCCACGTCGACGCCCGCACGCGTCAGCCAGTCCAGTTTCAGGGGGTGTAACGGAGCCCGGGGCGTCCAGTCGGAAAGGTCCACACGCATACGCCTGCAAAAAGATCTGCAATGCTGCGGTAAAAAGGCCAGGCGGGCAATCTGTAGGAAAAAGACGCGGCTTAGCAGTTGGCACAGCCACACATCGCAACGGAATCAGCTGGTGCGCGTGCACGCACTGGCCTTGTGACGTGAGCAGCAGTTGCTTTCTCCACGAACAAAGCGGCTCGGCGTATCCACACGGTCGACCGGCATGCCGCAGCGCTCTCCGCTGGTGAGCGTCCCGCTGCACGCAGGGTTCTGGTAATGCTCCAGCCAGTCCCGGTAATGATCGGCTGAGACGAAACACTTGGCCGCCACGTAGGCCTGCGGGTCCTGTTGGTAACGAGCAATGTCCTGCGCACTGATGGTCAGGTGGCCAGCGCCAGGGTGATAGGCCACGAACATAACGCCCAGTTTGGCCAGACGCTGCAACTGGTCACCTTGCCCAGCCAACTGGTCGCGCTCGCGCGTGAGGCGGTCGATTTCATCCTGCATCTGGTTGTCCAGCTCGTTGCGATAGCCCAGCTCCACTTCTAGGATCGACAGCTGTTCCTTGTGCTCGGCCACTGCCGCCGCGATACGCGCCTGCAACTCTACCTCGAACTGGCCGCGCAGCACCTCGGCCTCACTGCGATCATGGGTTTCCAGCAGGCGTAACTGACGGCTCAACTCTTCGCGGGCTTTCTGGAATCCATCGGCCTGGCTGTGCAAGCGCTGTTTGAGCGAGGCGTTGAGTTGTTCCTGCTGGGCAAGCGCCTGTTGCAGATCATCGGCTTCCTGGCGAAGCAAAATCTGCTGCTGCTCCCCCGCCAGGCGCAAGCGCGCCAATTCTTCCTCATGCTGGCGGGCCAGGCTGTTGAGGCGCAAACGCTGCTGTCGAATCAATTGCGCGGTTCGTTGGCGATGCTCGAAATCAACTGTTTTGACCGCATCGTGCCCGGCAACGGAGGCCAGCTGCGGCTCTTCCGCCAACAACCCCAGGTTGTTCCGGCGCACGGCATCGCGCAGCAACACCAGATCACTCTGCCCGGGCTTGAGATTTGGATCCCACATGTGCATCTGGTGCCAGGACACCGGACACTGGCTGCGACAGGCCAAACGAATGGGCCCACCACCCAAGTCCGGGCCACGACCAGCGTGATCGGCGATATGACGCAACGGCATGTTCCAGCCGGTGTCGGCGTTGCCATGGGTGTCGAAGTCGATCAGGAAGAACACCGCCGCGCGAATGTGCAGGCGCGGATCGATCAGGACAAAGACCACCCGTACCTGCTGGTCGGCGAAGTCCTTAAGGTGAACGACGCGGTCGAGAACCGCTTCGAATTCGGGAAACAGCATTTCTTTGCAGATGCCGCGATGATTGAAAAACATCACGGCCTCGACCATCTGCGGTTTGTGCTGGGGCTTCATACATTTCTCCCGGCGCCGGACACGCGCTGCCACTTACCGGCGTATTCGGCTTGAGGCAGAGCGTCCATTTATCAGGCGGGCAGTCTAGGAGAAACCCTTATCGCGGGGGTGTGTACTGCTTGGCATCGCCTTTCGCCGCCGATCGTAGATCGACCGACGGCGACGACAACATCAACGAATTAAAGTTCAGCGGCCAGTCGCGATCCCTGGTTGATGGCGCGCTTGGCATCTAGCTCAGTGGCCACATCCGCCCCGCCAATCAGGTGCACATTCTGCCCGGCGGCGACCAGGCCATCGTGCAGCTCACGCAGCGGCTCCTGGCCGGCGCAGATGATCACCGTATCTACCGGCAGCACCTGGGGCTCGCCGCCGGCGATGCTGACGTGCAGACCGGCGTCGTCGATCTTCAGATATTCGACCGTGTTGAGCATCTTCACTTGCTTGTTCTTCAGCCCGGTGCGGTGAATCCAGCCGGTGGTCTTGCCCAGGCCGTCGCCGACCTTGGTTTTCTTGCGCTGCAGCAGGTACACCTCGCGCGCAGGTGCTGGCGGCTTCGGCTGGACGCCGGCGACACCGCCACGGGCTTCCAGCCCCAGGTCGATGCCCCACTCCTTCCAGAACGCTTCGCGGTCCAGGCTGGTGGACGCACCGTCGTGAGTGATGAACTCCGAGACATCGAAACCGATGCCGCCAGCACCGATCACCGCGACTTTCTGGCCGACCGGCTTGCGCTCAAGTATGGCGTCCAGATACCCGATTACCTTAGGGTGCTCGATGCCCGGGATCGCCGGCGTGCGCGGCGCGATACCGGTGGCCAGGATGATTTCGTCAAAGCCACCCTTGAGCAGGTCATCAACCGTGACCCGAGTGTTGAGCTGCACCTGTACGCCGCTGGAGGTCAGCTTGTTGCCGAAATAGCGTAGGGTTTCGTAGAACTCCTCCTTGCCCGGCACACGCTTGGCGACGTTGAACTGGCCACCGATCTCGCTGCCGGCATCGAACAGCGTCACGCTGTGGCCACGCTCGGCCGCCACGGTGGCGGCAGACAGACCCGCCGGGCCGGCGCCAACCACGGCGATCTTCTTCGCCTGGGCTACCGCAATGTAGTTCAATTCGGTCTCATGGCAGGCTCGCGGGTTGACCAGGCAGCTGGTCAGCTTGCCGCCGAAGGTGTGGTCCAGGCACGCCTGGTTGCAGCCGATGCAGGTGTTGATCTCGTCACTGCGCCCTGCGGCCGCCTTGTTGACGAACTCCGGGTCGGCCAGGAACGGACGGGCCATGGACACCATGTCCGCGTCGCCGTCGGCCAGCACCTGTTCGGCTACTTCCGGGGTGTTGATGCGGTTGGTGGTAACCAGGGGAATCTGCACCGCGCCGCGAAGCTTGGCCGTGACCTTGGTGAAGGCCGCGCGCGGCACCTTAGTGGCGATGGTCGGAATGCGCGCCTCGTGCCAGCCGATACCGGTATTGATGATGGTCGCGCCAGCGGCCTCGATGGCCTTGGCCAGGGTGACGATTTCTTCCCAGACGCTGCCGCCCTCGATCAGGTCGAGCATCGACAGACGGAAGATGATGATGAAGTGAGGGCCCACAGCCTCGCGTACGCGGCGCACGATCTCAACCGCCAGGCGCATGCGGTTCTCGTAGCTGCCACCCCAGCGGTCGGTGCGCTGGTTGGTGTGGGCGGCGAGGAACTGGTTGATGAAGTAGCCTTCCGACCCCATGATCTCGACGCCATCGTACTCGGCTTGCTGAGCCAAGGTGGCGCAATTGACGAAGTCCTGGATCTGCTGCTCGATGCCCTCTTCATCCAGTTCGCGCGGTTTGAACGGGTTGATCGGCGCCTGGATAGCGCTTGGGGCCACGGACTTCGGGCTGTAGGCATAACGACCGGCGTGGAGGATCTGCATGCAGATCTTGCCGCCCGCCTCGTGCACGGCCTGGGTGACAATTTTGTGCTTTTCCGCTTCTTCAACAGTAGTGAGTTTGGCTGCGCCGGAGTACACCGCGCCTTCCACGTTCGGGCCGATACCGCCGGTTACCATCAGGCCGACACCGCCCCGGGCGCGCTCGGCAAAATAGGCGGCCATCCGCTCGAACCCGTTGGGTTGCTCCTCCAGGCCGGTGTGCATGGAGCCCATCAGAACGCGGTTTTTCAGCGTGGTGAAGCCCAGGTCCAACGGGGCAAGCAGGTGCGGGTAGCGAGCTGCAGTCATGGCAATTTTCCCTCAATCAATCACGGTTTTGGCGCCTCGTCGGGAAGACGCTTGTTATGCAACCGACGATAAGGAGCAGATGCACCCGGCTCAATGATCGAAACTGACAACTTACTGATCCTAATGAACAGCACGCCTTGGCAAGCCTGCCCGCTCCGCCTACCCTGTCGCCCATGATGCGCAAACTCGTGATTCTCCTGCTTTCCCTGATGATCGGCGGCGTTTTGCTGGCCGCTTTCCTCGTCTGGGCCGAACAGCGCCCCAGCGCCCATTACCTGTCCGATTTGCGCAGCCAACTGCTGGGCGATCCGCCGGCACAGACCGCCCATGGCAATCTGCTGATCATCCGTCCGCAGTTGTTCCCGCTTGATTACCAGAGTCCTGCGCACCTGCGCCTGAAACTCGTCGCAGCCCTGGATAACGCCGGCAACGCCGGCCTACTCGGCCCACGCACATTGGTCGTATTGCCCGAGCACATCGGCACCTGGCTGCTGGCCGTCGATGAAAAGCCCGAGTTTTACCGCGCACGCACCCGGCAGCAGGTGCGCAACTGGCTGTTGCTGGGCAATCCCGTCCTGGCGCTGGAAGTACTGCTGCGCAACCTCGACGCCGACCGCCTAGACGAAGCCTTGCTGCGCATGAAAGCCGAGCGCATGGCCAGCGATTACCAGCAGCTGTTCGCCAACCTGGCCCGTGACTATGGCGTGACGCTGCTGGCCGGCTCGATCCTGCTACCCGAGCCTCATATCGAAAATGGCCTGCTCAAAAGCGGCGATGGTCCGCTGCGCACCATCAGCCTGGTCTTCGGCCCTGACGGGCGCATCAGCGGCCAGCCCTACCTAGAAGACTGGCCGTGGGAGTCGCGCACCACCGACGTGCAGGACGTGGTGGTCGCCGGCCTGCATTACCGCATCGAACGCGATTGGCAGCCCGGCTGGCCACAAAGCCAGGTGCAATTGCCGGATGGGCGCAGCAGCCCACCGCTGTTTTTGCGCGGCCAGTTGAGCTGGCCGATCGGCGGCGCGCCGCGCAGCGTGCAACTCACGCCTGAGCAGGCGCCGCAAGCCAGCCAGGCCCCCGGCAGCCATGTACTCAACCAGTGGGTCAGGCCGTGAAACTGCAGCGGGTGCGCCTCGGGGATCTCTCGGTGGGCAGCGTGCACAGTCTCGCCGACGCTGTCCGCCTGCATGACCACGATCCCGCCCCACTGCTGGAACAATACGAACTGGATGCGGCGCGCCTGGCCGTACCGCGCGCACGACTGTCGATTCCGCGCTACATGCGCCTCGGCCACGCCGCCATCCAGCTCTGCGGGCAACCCGGCCTGGGCCTGGACATGGGCCGTCTCAGCCATATCGGCCAGGTCGGTCTGGCCGGTGTCACCGCCGCCCAGGCGCCCACGGTGCGCGAGGCGGCGCGCACGCTGATTCGCTTCGAACCGCTGTACGCCTCAAACTATCGCGGTCAATCAAGCTTCGTTGAAGACGCCGGCGGCGCCTGGCTGAGCTTCTACTCGATCAGCCCCTATAACGCCTACAACCGCTTCGTGGTCGACTCGCTGCTGGCCGGCTGGCTGACCCAGCTGGGAATACTGGCCGGCCAGCCGCTGCGAGCGGAGAAAGTCGACATCGAATTTGCTGCACCCGACTATGCCGAGCGTTACGCCGAACTGTTCGGTGGCTCGGTGGAGTTCGCCGCCGAGCACAACCGCCTGCGTCTGAACCAGGCCACACTGGCACTGCGCAACCCGGCCCATTGTCCGAGCACCTGGCATCACCTGCTGGAAATCTGCGAAGCCGAGCTGCAGCAACTGACCCGCACCCGCAGCCTGACCGAGCGCGTCGGCCAGTTGCTCGGCCCGCTGCTCAATGGCCGCGAGCCGGACCTCGAGGAAGTCGCCAACCGCCTGCAATTGCCCAGTTGGACACTGCGCCGCAAGCTGGCCGAGGAAGGCTCGCAGTTTCGCAGCATTCTCAACGATACCCGCCGCGATCTGGCGATGACCTACATCCGCGATACCGAGCTGACGTTTGGCGAAATCGCCTACCTGCTCGGCTTTTCCTCGGCCGAAGCCTTTCAGCGCGCCTTCAAACGCTGGTGCGGGCAGACACCGGGCGAGTTTCGCCGCAACCACCGACAGAGCGCGGTGACGTCTTGAACGGCGCCATGCAAAATTCACCCATGAACACACTGATCCCTGACTGCTGTAAACCGCTGCAACCTCACTGGCCGCTTCCCCAGCCTTTGTCCGGCGCCTACTTGGTCAGTACCCGCTTCGACGCGAGTCGGCTGAACGCCGACGATTTCGCCCGCTGCGAGATCCCCGCCGTTCCGGGCGCCAGCAAACGCCAGTGCGAATACCTGGCCGGACGCCTGTGTGCCCGGCACGCCCTGTGGCAACTGACCGGGCACGCCAGCGTTCCTGCCGTGGGTGAGGACCGCGCGCCACAGTGGCCAGCGGGCATCGTCGGCTCCATCACTCACAGCGCCGGCCATGCCGCCGCCCTGGTTGCCCATGCCAACAACTGGCGCGGCCTCGGCATGGACCTGGAGCGACTGCTGAGCCCCGAGCGCAGCCAGCGCCTGGCCGGGGAAATTCTCACCAGCCATGAACTGTTGCGCCTGCAACAGCTCGATCCGGCGTTACACCCCTGGTTGATCAGCCTGACCTTTTCCGCGAAAGAAAGCCTGTTCAAGGCGCTGTATCCCCTTGTGGGGCAGCGCTTCTACTTTCAGGACGCGCAGGTGCTGGAGTGGTCGCCCACCGGGCGACTGCGCCTGGGCCTGCTGAAAAGTCTGAATGGGGAGTGGGTGCGGGGAACGGAGGTCGAGGGGCAGTTTGCCGAGCTGGAAAGCCAGCTGTTGACACTGGTGAGCATTGCGAATCAAACAGCAACGTAACGGCACCCACCCCACTGGGACTTCGCTACTCGTTGCTGGGTGCCATCAGGTCATTCACTTCAGCGAAGGTGATCGCCTCGGCCATGAACGCGAAGGTGCCCGTTTGCTGGATCTCCTGTGCCGCCCGCACCAGGCCTCCCAAGGCAGCCCGGGCCAACGAGCTTCCCAAGCTGATCCGGCGCACGCCCGCGTCAGCCAATTCGGCGACGCTAAAGACGATTCCGCCAAACCCTATCACCACGTTGACCGGCCGCTGGACTTCCGTACAGACCATACGTATGGCCTCAAGCGTGGGTAATGCAGGCGCATACAACACGTCCGCGCCCGCCTTCTCGAAGGCGAGAAGCCTGCGAATCGTGTCGTCCAGATCACAGCGGCCCACGCTGAAATTCTCTGCACGGGCAACAAAGGTGAACGGGAAAGGCAAGTTGCGGGCAGCTTCCACCCCGGCCTGAATGCGCTCCACCGCATGGTTGAAGTCATAAATGGGGTGATATTTCTCTCCGGACGCGTCCTCAATCGAGCCCCCTACCAGACCTGCCTCAGCGGCCATCCTGATGGTCTGTGCGACGTCTTCGGGTGAATCGCCAAAGCCGTTTTCCAAATCTGCACTGACCGGGAGCGACGTCGCATCAACGATGCTGGCGGCATTTTGCAGCACTTGCGCTCTGGTCAGCATTCCCGCCGAATCCTTTACTCCCAGACTAAAGGCCAATCCGGCGCTGGTTGTGGCCAACGCCTTGAATCCCATGGCGGTCAGTAGGCGAGCACTGCCCGCGTCCCAGGGGTTGGGCAAAATCAGGGGCGGGTTCTCCGCGTGAAGTCTTTGAAACGCAACGGCTTTAGCCTGCAGGCTCATGGTGCATCTCCCATGGTTCGATCACTGCTGCTCTTGAGTGGCAGCCCAACTCGAGGAATCCTGTCGTAGATTAGCCTGCGCGCTCAGCCGTCACCGCGAAGGTCCAGGGCCTCGCAATACGTTTTTTGAATTCCCGAGCCACTAGGTGCAGGGTAGACTTCGCGCTCACTTAACCGAAGCGAAGCCCAGTCCATGGCCATTACCAAAGACCAATTGCTTACCGATATCGCCGAGTCCACCGACGTCCCCAAGGCTACTGCGCGCGCCATGCTCGAACAGCTCAGCGCCATTGTCAGTGATGCCCTGGAACACGGCGAAGAGTTGACGCTGCCGGGGATTGGCAAACTCAAGGTCAGCGAGCGCCCGGCTCGTACCGGCCGCAACCCGCAAACCGGCGCGACCATGTCCATCGCCGCCAAGAAAGTGGTCAAGTTCGTGCCGGCCAAGGCGCTGAACGACGCCATTAACGGCTGATCAACGCTCAACGCCAGGCCCGGCATTAAAGCCGGGCCTGGCGGTTTCGCGACCACCCCCCGCTCTCTCCCTGTACCGATGCTCCGCGCTCATGCATTGATGGCGTCACAGCTCACTGTCAGCTGCCGCTTGCCGCCACGCCCGTGGCGACTTGCCACTCCAGCGTTTGAAAGCCCGTGAAAATGCCGTTTCATCGGCATAGCCCAACTGCAAGGCCAATTCGGTGATCGACTGTTCCGAGTGACGCAATTGCTGTTGCGCTTCGCCATAGCGCACCTGATCCAGAACTTGGCGAAACGTTTGCCCCTGCGCTTGCAGCGCGTTCTGCAGCATGCGTGGATGGCGGCCCAGCAGGCGGGCCACCACCGGCAGGCTGGCTTCGCCGGTGGTCAGAATCGATTCCAGAACAAAACTGGTCTGTGCCACCACATCCTGGGGCGCACTGTCGGCATCGGTGAATTGGCCGATCAGATGGGATTTAAGCTGGCTGCGCTGTTCCACCGGACGCTGATGAATAATCGCCGGCTCGGCGCTGAAGCCATTATGCGGCTGCGCGAAAATCACCTCGCAACCGAAGAACGCCTCGTAGTGGCCGGGCTCAGTCTGCGCTTCATGACTTAAGCCCACCCTGCCCGGGCGCCAGGCATCACCGAACAGGCTGGCAAGCGAGCGGTGCACCACGCCCATGCCCAGCTCCAGCAGTTGACGCAGATCGACCCGCTCGCGCAATGCCACCGCATACCGCACTTCCAGGGTGTCCTCCTGCTCCACGACCGACAACTCAATGCCCTGGGCGTGCAAGTGCACGTATTTCTGGGTCAGCTTGAGCACCTCGGGAAAGCTTTCCGCCTGGGCCAGCAACAGGCCGAAGGGCCCCAGCACCAAGTAGTCGTGATAGCGGCTGAGCTGCAAGCCGAACAGCGGATTGCCGGACTCCGCAGCCGCCAGGCTCAGTGCCTGGGCAAAGCGCGCATAGGGCACGTAGAGATCGCGGCGGCGCAGCACTACGGGATCGAGTGCACAGCGCTTAAGCACATCGTAGGGGTTCAGGCCGTTGTCCCGGCACAGGCTATCGAAGCCGATGAAAACCGCGCTGCGGGCGATCTGGGTCATGGTTGCACCTGAGCTGAAGACACCACCACGCTCCCCTTCTCTTCGCAAAATGTCAACTTTCCATTCGCAAAATGTCAGGACGTGTTCAAGGGCTCTGCCTATGCTCGCAGCACAACAAGAATAGAGAAGTGGTTATGAGCGAAACCCTGTACCGCACCGAGGTGCTGGTCATCGGTGCCGGACTCGCCGGCATCAGTACGGCCCTGGAACTGCTTGACCAAGGCAAGCGCGTGATACTGCTCGATGCCGCGACGCGCCAAGCCTGCGGCGGCCAGGCCAACGATGCATTCGGCGGCATGCTGCTCAGCGAAACGCCCGAGCAGAAACGCAACGGCATCCAGGACTCGGCCGAGCTGCTCTATTCAGACTGGCTGCGCGCCGCGCAATTTACCGGCAATCACCCGTGGGGCTCGCGCTGGGCGGCGCTGTATGCCGAACGTAACCGCGCCGATATTTACGATTGGCTGCACGGTTACGGCATTCGCTTCTTCCCTGCCGTGCAGTGGGTGGAGCGTGGCAATCAGGGCGATGGCAACTCGCTGCCCCGCTACCACGTGGCCTGGGGTTGCGGACGCGGCGTGGTGCAAACGCTGGCCCAGCGTTTGTTCAATCATCCCCAGGCGCACCTGCTGGAGTGCCTGTTTGATCACCGGGTTGAAGCCCTGGAGCATCAAAGCTCAACCGTAGTCGGCTGTTCCGGCAAAGGACCGCACGGCGACTTTCGTGTTCAGACCGAGCATGTGGTGATCTGCAGCGGCGGCATCAACGGCAATCCGGCCAAGGTGCGCCAGCACTGGGACAGCACAACCTACGGTCCCTGCCCGAGCGATCTGCTGATGGGCACTCCGCCCAGCGCCGATGGCGCCTTACACGATCGCGTGCAGGCTCTGGGCGGTCAGGTAGTCAATCTCGGTCAGATGTGGAACTACGCCGCCGGCATCGCCCATCCCGAGCCGCAGTACCCCGATCATGGCCTGAGCCTGATTCCACCGCGCTCGGCGTTGTGGCTGGACAGCCGTGGCCGACGCATCGGCCCGCAGCCCTTGGTCACCGGCTTCGACACCCATGACCTGTGCAAGCGCATTGGCCATTTGCCCGATCAATACAGCTGGCAGGTGATGAACTGGCGCATCGCGATCAAGGAAATGGCCATTTCCGGTACTGACAGCAACCCGCTGTTCCGCGACCGTAAACTCGTGCCGCTGATCTGGCAGACCCTCACCGGCAACAAGGCACTGGTGCGCTGGATGCTGGATCACTGCCCGGACGTGGTCAGCGCCGACACCCTGGATCAGTTGGCCGAGCGCATGTCGACCTTGGGACCGGTGGCGGTGGACCTGCACGGCATGCACACGGATATCCAAGCCTACGACTCGATGCTGGCCCGCGGCCCAGCCCTGCACAACGACGACCAGATCCGCCGCATTCACCACCTGCGACAATGGCGCAGCGACCGCTTGCGCACCTGTCGCGCCCAGCCGATTCTCGACCCCAAGGCCGGTCCTCTGATCGCCATCCGCGAACGCATCATCAGCCGCAAGAGCATGGGCGGCATGCTGACCAACCTGGATTCACGGGTGCTGGACGGCCAAGGGCAACCCATTGCCGGCCTGTATGCCGCCGGCGAAGCTGCCGGCTTTGGCGGCGGCGGGATCAGCGGAATACGCTCCTTGGAGGGAACCTTCCTGAGCAACTGCATCTTCAACGGACGCCGCGCGGCCTGGGCCATCGCAGGTGTCGAACGCAACGCATAGCGTGTCGGTTACGCTCGGCGAACCCGACTCACTGAAATCCGACAAAAAAATAATGAAAAGGAACAGGACATGAAAAAGACCGGTGCGGCACTGGCCCGCTTTGCTCTCGAACAATTGGGCGTCAAATACACCTTTGGCATTCCTGGGGTACACAACACCGAGCTGTACGATGAATTGAATTCGTCGGAAAGCATCCAGCCGGTGCTGGTCACCCACGAGTGCGGCGCAGCCTTCATGGCCGACGCGGTCAGCCGCACCAGCGACAGCATCGGCACCCTGGTGATTGTCCCGGCGGCGGGCGTTACCCATGCCGCCAGCGGCATCGGCGAAGCCGGGCTGGATGGCATTCCCATGCTGATCATTTCCGGCGGTATCCACAGCGAGAGACCGTACCGTTACCAACTGCACGACATCGACCAGCACAGCCTGTTGGCGCCCATCACCAAGGCCACGTTTCGCATTGCCGCCCACCATGAGGTCATTCCAACCCTCTACGAGGCTTACCGGATCGCCACCGGCGGCGAGCCGGGCCCAGTGTTCGTCGAGCTGCCCTACAACATCGGCAACTTTCTCGGCGAGGTTGACGAGATGCCGGCGTTCGAGCCCATCAAGGCACCCGCCGAGCTGGATATGGACACCCTTCGCCAGGCTGCCAAGCAATTGGTCGAGGCACGACGGCCCGGCCTGTTCCTCGGCTGGGGCTCGATCGGCGCGCAACCTGAGCTGATACGTCTGGCCGAATTGCTCGGTGCACCGGTGGCAACCACCTTGCAAGGCTTGAGCGCGTTCCCGGGCAACCATCCGCTGCACACCGGCATGGGCTTCGGCGCCTATGCCGTGCCGGCGGCCACCCGCGCCTTCGCCGATTGCGACTGCCTGCTAGCGGTCGGCACACGCTTTTCAGAAATCCCCACCGGCAGTTACAGCATGCCGGTGCCGGCCGCGCTGATTCATGTGGACATCAATCCGCAGGTGTTTAACGCCAACTTTCCCGCGCAGCTGACCCTTGAAGGTGACGCCGCCCTGATCATTCCCGCCTTGCTGCGCGAGGTCGAAGCCCTGCAACCGACCGCCCGCGACCAGGCCATGGCCGCCCGCATCCAGCAGGACAAGGCGGCTTATCGTGATGAATGGTTCAAGCACAACAGCGGCGACCGGGTGAATCCGGCACGCTTCTTCACTGAACTGCGCCTGCAACTGGATGACGAGGCCATTCTGGTGGCCGACGACGGCAACCATACCTTTCTGCTCGCCGAGTTGATGCCGATTCACGGCCCGCGCCGCTACCTGTCGCCAAGCGACTTCAACGCCATGGGCTACTGCGTGCCGGCGGTGATCGGCGCCAAACTGGCCAACCCCGACGCCACCGTGGTCGGCATTGTCGGCGACGGCGCCCTGCGCATGACCGGCCTGGAAATGATCACCGCCAGCCAACTGGGTCTTGGCGTGCCGGTATTCGTATTCAGCGACGGCGAGCTGTCGCAGATCGCCCAAGCCCAGCAAATTCCCTATAACCGCAAGACCTGCACAGTCCTCAAGGCCCTGAATATCAAGGCTCTGGCCGAAGCCACCGGCGCGGCCTTCGTCGCCATCGACAACGACGCCGGCTGCGGCGAGGGAATTCGCCAAGCCTTGCAACTGGCCGCCGAAGGTCGCTCGGTATTCGTTGATGTGCGCATCGATTATTCCAAGCGCACCCGGTTCACCGAAGGCGTGGTCAAGGCCACGCTGAAACGCTTTACACCACGGGACAAGGTGCGGGTCATCGGCCGGGCCCTGTTGCGCAAGGTGACGGGCTGAACGCGGCGGCAAGTCGCCGTTGGTTGCCGCACGAACCCGCAGGGCCGGTTGCACCGCGCCCCGCCGGTTCGCGTCTAGAACCCGCGCGAAATCGTTAAAGAGCCGAACTGATCATGTCCGCGCTGCCCGGCAAATTCATGGCTGCGCCAGACACTGGCGAATGCCACTTGCCAATGGTCCCAGGTCAGCACCACCCCGGCCTTGGCATCGCCCACCCATTCATTGCGGTCCACCGAATGACTGGACTTGAACGTATTGCCGTCCAGCAGCATGTTTTGCGCCATGTAGCGACCTTCCAGATGAACAAAGCCGTACCAGGCAAAAGCACTTCCAGGCGTGAAATGCAGATCGCCGCTTTGCCCGGGGGTCACTGAAGGAATGCCGAAGCTGCGATCCAGCCGACGGCCGAACCTCATCCCGACTCCGCTGGAACCGTAGGTATAGAGATTGCCCACAGCCAAACCGAGGCCGGGACCGTATTCGAGCTCCAGTCCGCCGAACGAACCCTTGCGCCACCACTGCTGACCGTATGCCAGATTGACGAAGGGCTCGTTACGCAACTGGTTGCGCCAACCATTGGGCTCGCTGCTGTCGAACACTTTGTGCAAGCCACGCTGCACTTTTTCGGCGCCAACGGCCGGGCCTACCAAGCCGATATCCAGGTGCATTTCCCGCGTCAGACGCCAGGCTTCATGTGGTTGGTCGGCGAACCATGACACCCCGGCGAAGGCCAGCCCCGCATAGGGACGGTCGTCTTCGACCAGATAACGGGCATCGATGTCGTTGGGTGTGTAGATCTGATAACCAAAGCGATAGGCGACATTTGCCACCTCGCCGGCACTCCAGCCCGGCAGTGCTTCGGCAACGCCTCGGGTCCAGTGCTCCGCCGTAGGTTCAAAGGACCAGAACGCCTCGATCCCGCCGCTGTAGTGGCCATCGCGATTGTCATAGGACAGCAGGTCGTTTTCGACCTTGAACGACAGGGTTTGCGCCGTGGCAACCCCGGGCAGGAAGACAAGCAGAAGACACCTGATACGCAGTTTTCCCTTGAGCGAAGTCATCACGATCCTTTCAAGCCTGCACATAGACTCAACTTAGAGCGAAGCGGCAACCCTTTCGTTCAGCGGTTTACGCGCTGATTGCGCTGGCATGACCGGCACCATCCGGCGTGGAGACGGTCGAGATAAGAGTCGATTGTGTAGTAGCCAGGGAGGTTCGCGTGGCACTACTGGGTTCGGATCTCGTCGTGTTCTTCGGTGCGTTCGGTGATCTGGCTTACAGGAAAGTGTTTCCGGCGCTGCACGCGCTGGTGCGCAACCGTGAATTAGGGGTGCCGATCCTCTGCGTCGAGCGTCCCGGTCGCACGCTTGAGGCCTTACGTGAGCGAGCCCGCGCCAGCGTACAGGAGCACGGTGAAGCTGACCCCGGAACCTTTGCCCGATTCAGTGCGCAACTGCGCTACATCGCCGGCGATTACACCGAGCCGGCCACTTACCAGCGGCTAAAGGAGGCATTGGACGGCGCACGGCGGCCCCTGTGCTACCTGGCTATTCCACCCAGCCTGTTCCCTGTCGTGGTGCGCGGCCTGGCCGCTGCCGGGTGCGGGCCGGAAACACGGGTGGTGGTGGAAAAACCCTTCGGCCGGGACCGGGCATCGGCCCATGCCTTGAACCAGACCTTGCACCAGGCGTTTCCCGAATCGGCGATCTTTCGCATCGACCATTACCTGGGCAAGGAAGCGGTGCAGAATCTGACCTATTTCCGTTTTGCCAACAGCTTTCTCGCGCCGCTGTGGAACCGCGACTACATCGACAACGTGCAGATCACTCTGGCCGAGCGTTTTGGGGTGGAAGGTCGCGGTCGTTTCTACGAAGAGGTCGGGGCGCTGCGCGACGTGGTGCAGAATCACCTGTTGCAGATCATCACCTTGCTGGCCATGGATGCGCCCCGGGAACAAGGCGCCGCCGCACTGCGGGCCGAAAAGCTGCGCCTGCTGCAAGCCATCCGGCCCTTGGCGCCCGAGGAGGTGGTGCGTGGTCAGTTCCGCGGCTATCACGATGAGCCAGGTGTCGCAAAGGACTCGGTGGTGGAGACGTTCGCCGCCCTGCGACTGCACATCGACAACGCGCGCTGGGCCGGCGTGCCTTTTTACATCCGCACCGGCAAGTGCCTGCCGATCACCCGCTGCGAGATCATGGTTTATCTGAAAGAACCGCCGTGGGCAGTGTTCGACGAACCCATCCAGCCGCAGAGCAACTATTTTCGTTTCTGCCTCAGCCCCGACGTCACCCTGTCCCTCGGGGCGCGCGTCAAGCAGCCGGGTGAGGCCATGCGCGGCGAAGCGGTGGAATTGATCGCCCGTCACCAGCTTCAGCACGCCGAATCGCCCTATCAGCGCCTGCTCGGCGATGCGCTGCGCGGTGACCGCACGCTGTTCGCCAGTGATGAGTGCGTCGAAGCCGCCTGGGCGGTGGTCGAGCCGGTCCTCGGCCAGACCACTGCGCCGCTGCCTTATGAGCCTGGCAGCTGGGGACCGGCGGCGGCCGCCCTCGTGGTGGAGGCCGGCGACGGCTGGCATGACCCGCGCCCCCAGGACATTCCGCCATGTTGAGACAGGACAGCTGGGCATTTTTGCTCGATGTCGACAATACCCTGCTCGACAACGACCGCTTCGCCAGCGACCTGAGCGCACGGCTGGAGCAGGACTTCGGCGCGGCCGAATGCCAACGCTACTGGACGCTCTACCGCGAACTGCGCCAGCAACGGGGCTACGCCGACTACCTCGGTGCGCTGCAAGCCTTTCGCAGCGGCTGCGGCAGCCCGTCAGCGTTGCTGCACATGGCGGGATTCATGCTCGACTACCCCTTCCAGGCGCGACTTTATCCGCAGGCCCTCGCGGTTATCGATCACCTGCACAAACAGGGTACGACGGCGATTGTTTCTGACGGTGACGTGGTTTTCCAACCCCGCAAGATCCAGCGGTGCGGCCTGTGGGACGCTGTCGCCGGCAGGGTACTGGTATGTCTGCACAAAGAGCGTGAAGTCGAGGCGATCCTTCAGCGTTTTCCTGCGCAGCACTACGTCATGGTCGATGACAAACCCCTGCTCCTGGCCGCGCTCAAGCGCCAGCTCGGCACTCGCCTGACCAGCATTTTTATACGCCAGGGCCACTACGCCGAGGCGGCGAACGGCCAATTGATCGACCCGCCCCCCGATCTCACCCTCGCACGCATCGGCGAGCTGTGCCGGTTGCAACGTGCCAATTTTCCCAGTTGAGGCCTATCGATGAAGCATTCGACTTTTTCGGCCCTGACCCAGCGCCCGCAATGGCAAGCCTTGCTGGCCCATGCCCGAAGCATGAGCCCACGGCATTTGCGTGAGCTGTTCGCCGCCGACCCGACGCGGGGTGAGCGTCTCTGCATCGAGGCGGTTGGCCTGTATCTGGATTACGCCAAGCAACGCATCGACGATGAAACCCTGCGCCTGCTCCTTGAACTCGCACGAGCCTGCCAGCTGCCAGAGAGCATCGAGGCGATGTTTCGTGGCGACCGAGTCAATCGGGTGGAGAACCGTCCCGCCCTGCATGTAGCGTTACGCGCCCCCGCAGGCGCGCATATCACCGTGGACGGCCGCGATGTAATCCCCGATGTTCACGCCGTACTGGATCGCATGGCCCGCTTCACCGAGCAGGTGCACAGCGGCGCCTGGACTGGTCTAACCGGCAAGCCGATGCGCAACATCGTCAACATCGGCATTGGCGGTTCGGACCTCGGCCCGGTCATGGCCTACGAAGCGTTGCGCCATTACAGCCACCGCGACCTGCGCTTCTTTTTCGTCTCCAACATCGACCCCACCGACCTCAGCGAAACTTTGCGCGAGCTGGACCCGGCCGAAACGCTGTTCATCGTTTGCTCGAAAACCTTCACCACCCAGGAAACCCTGGCCAATGCCCATGCGGCCCGAGCCTGGTGCCTGCAGGCGCTTGGCGATGAAGCAGCGGTCGCCCGGCATTTCGTGGCGGTGTCCAGCCATCCGGAGGAAGTGGCCCGCTTCGGTATCGATCCGGCGCATATGTTCATCTTCTGGGACTGGGTGGGCGGGCGTTACTCGATGGATTCGGCCATCGGCCTGTCGACCATGCTCGCCATCGGCGCCGAACACTTCCGTGCCTTGCTGGACGGCTTGCATGCCATGGACGAGCACTTTCGCCACACGCCTCTGGAGCGCAACCTGCCGGCGCTGATGGGCTTGCTGACAGTGTGGAATGTCAACTTCCTCGGGGTCTCGGCCGTTGCCGTGCTGCCCTATGAGCAATACCTGAAACGCTTTCCCGCGTACCTGCAGCAGCTGACCATGGAAAGCAACGGCAAGCATGTGACCCTGGGCGGTGAGCGGGTCGATTACGACACCGCGCCGATTTACTGGGGTGAACCGGGCACCAATGGCCAGCACTCGTTCTATCAACTGATCCATCAGGGCACCCGATTGATCGCCTGCGATTTCATCGGCTTTTGTCAGTCGCTCAATCCATTGGGCACCCAGCATGATCTGCTGATCGCCAACCTGATCGCCCAAGGTGAGGCGCTGGCCTTTGGTAAGCGCGAGGAAGAATGGCGCGCCCAGGGTGCGTCACAGGCGTTGGCGCCCCACCGTGCCTGCGAGGGCAACCGCCCCAGTAGTACGCTGCTGGCCGAACGCCTCGACCCCTTCACGCTGGGTACGCTGGTGGCCCTGTACGAACACAGCGTGTTCGTACAGGGCATGATCTGGCAGATCGACCCCTTCGACCAATGGGGCGTCGAGCTGGGCAAGGCCCTGGCCAAACGGATCGCGACGGAAATCGCCCAACCTGAGCCGGGCGAGTTGAGCCATGACAGTTCCAGCAACACGCTGATCCGCCGCTACCGCCAGCACAAGGCGATCCGCCCATGAACCGTATCAACCCGCTGGCTGGTCAACCCGCCCCGTCCTCCTCGCTGGTCGATGTGCCCGCCTTGCTGGCCGCCTATACCGACTGGCGCCCCGACCCGTACATTCCCGAGCAACGGGTTGCCTTCGGCACCTCCGGCCATCGCGGCAGCTCACTGACCCGCAGCTTCAACGAATGGCACCTGCTGGCCATCGCCCAGGCGATCTGCGACTACCGTCAGGCTCAAGGCATCGACGGGCCGCTGTACCTCGGCATCGACACCCACGCGCTGTCGCAGCCAGCCCTGGAAAGCACCCTGGAAGTGCTGGCCGGCAATGGCGTGAACACGCTGATCGCCAAAGACGGCGAATTCACCCCGACGCCGACCATTTCCCACGCAATCCTCACCTACAACCGGGGCCGCAACGCCGGGCTGGCCGACGGCATCGTCATCACCCCCTCGCACAACCCACCGGCCGATGGCGGCATCAAGTACAACCCGCCCCACGGCGGGCCGGCGGATACCGTCATCACCGCCCGTATCGAGGCGCGCGCCAACACCCTGCTCGAAAACGCCTTGCGCGGCGTGCGCCGCTTACCCCTCCCGCAGGCGCGCAACGCCGCGCGGGAACACGATTTTTTGCACGCCTATATCGAGGATCTGGAGCAGGTGGTGGACTTCGCGGTGATCCGCGCCGCCGGCCTGCACCTGGGCGTCGACCCGCTCGGCGGCGCGGGCGTGCATTACTGGGCACCGCTGGCCGAACGCTACGGCCTCGACTTGCACGTGGTCAGTGAGGCGGTGGATCCGACCTTCGCCATGATGTCCCTGGACTGGGACGGGCAGATCCGCATGGACCCTTCCTCGCCTTATGCCATGCAGCGGCTGATCGGCCTCAAGGATAGGTTTGATGTCGCCTTCGCCTGTGACACCGACCACGACCGTCACGGTATCGTCACCCCCAGCAGCGGGCTGCTACCGTCGAATCATTACCTGGCGGTGCTGATCGACTACCTGTTCCAGCATCGGCCGCAGTGGCGCCCCGATACCGCCATTGGCAAGACCCTGGTCAGCAGCGCACTCATCGACCGCGTGGCGCAGCGCCTCGGCCGGCGGCTGTACGAAGTACCGGTGGGGTTCAAGTGGTTCGTCAACGGCCTGCATGAGGGCAGCCTGGGTGTTGCCGGCGAGGAAAGCGCTGGCGCCACCTGCCTGCGCCGCGATGGCACGGTCTGGACTACCGACAAGGACGGACTGGTGCCCGCACTTCTGGCGGCGGAAATGACCGCCCGCTGCGGCCGCGACCCTGGCGAGCTGTACCGCGACCTGGTGGCGGAACTCGGCGAACCCCTGAATGATCGCGTCGACGCCGCTGCCACGTCCGAGCAGAAGGCGCGCCTGAGCCAGCTTTCGCCCGCGCAAGTGACCATCAGCCAACTGGCCGGCGAGCCGATTCTCGAGGTGCTCGACCACGCACCTGGCAATCACGCTCCCATCGGCGGCATCAAGGTGATCGCCGCCAGCGGCTGGTTCGCCGCGCGCCCCTCCGGCACCGAGGCGATCTACAAGATCTATGCGGAAAGCTTCAAGGATCAGTCCCACCTGCAGGCCATCCTGCGCGAAGCCCGCCAGATCGTCGATACCGCGCTCCATTCACCTGCGGAGTAACCGCCATGGCTTCCGATCTCGATCAACGCTGCATCAATACCCTGCGGTTTCTCTCGGTGGACATGGTGCAACACGCCAACAGCGGCCACCCCGGCCTGCCGCTGGGCGCCGCGCCCATGGCCTATGTGCTGTGGATGCGCTGGCTCAGGTTCAACCCCGCCAACCCGCAGTGGCTGGGGCGCGACCGTTTCGTGCTCTCCGCCGGGCATGGCTCGGCGCTGCTGTACAGCCTGCTGCACCTGACCGGTTACGACCTGCCGCTGGACGAGCTCAAGCGCTTTCGCCAGTGGGGCAGCAAGGCGCCCGGACATCCCGAGCGCGGCCACACGCCCGGCGTGGAAATCACCACCGGGCCACTCGGCCAGGGTCTGGCCAACGCGGTGGGTATGGCCATCGGCGAGGCGCACCTGGCGGCGTGCTACAACCGCCCCGGCCATACCCTGATTGATCACCGCACCTTCGCCCTAGTCAGCGACGGCGACCTGATGGAAGGTGTGGCCAGCGAAGCCGCCTCGCTGGCCGGCCATTTGCGCCTGGGCAAGCTGTGCTGCCTGTACGACGACAACGAAGTGACCCTGGCCGCCGGCGCCGACATCTGTTTTTCCGAGGATCGCGCCGCGCGCTTCGCCGCCTACGGCTGGCATACCCAGGTGGTGGAGGACGGCAACGATCTTCACGCCCTCGACGCCGCCCTGCACGCGGCCCATGCCCAGGACACCCGCCCCTCGCTGATCCTGGTGCGCAGCCATATCGGCTTTGGCTCGCCGTTGCAGGACTCCTACCAGGCTCACGGCTCGCCGCTGGGCGCGGACAATGTGCGCCAGACCAAGCAGCGGCTCGGCTGGCCGCTGGACCCGGAGTTCCTCATCCCGCCCGAGGTGCAGGCGCAGTTTCACCTGGCCGGGCTACGCGGCGCCGATGACGAGGCGGCCTGGAATCAGCGTCTGGTCAATTATCGCCAGGCGTTCCCGGCGCTGGCCGAGGAGCTGGAACAGCGCCTGGAAGGCGAACTGCCGTCCGGCTGGGATGCCGACATCCCAGTGTTCCCCGCCGACGCCAACGGCCTGGCCAGCCGCGAGGCCAGCGGCCAGGTCATGAACGCCATCGCCCCACACTTGCCGGTACTGTTCGGCGGCTCGGCAGACCTCAACCCTTCCACCAAAACCGTCTTGAAGGGCCAGGGCGATTTCAATTCCGCGCTTACCCTAGGCAAGGACGAACAGGGTTCCAGCGGTGGCGGCTGGAGCCATGCCGGGCGCAACCTGCACGTCGGCGTGCGCGAACACGCCATGGGTGCCATTGCCAACGGCCTGGCCGCCCATGGCGGGTTCATTCCGTACGGCGCCACCTTTCTGATCTTCTCCGACTACATGCGCCCACCGATGCGCCTGGCGGCGCTGATGGGCTTGCATGTGGTGCAGGTGTTCACCCACGACAGTCTGGCCCTCGGCGAGGACGGCCCGACCCACCAGCCGGTGGAGCAACTGGCCAACCTGCGGGCGGTGCCGAACCTCACGGTGATCCGCCCCGCCGACGCCAACGAAACCGCCATAGCCTGGCGCATCGCCCTGGAAACTCGCCACCGCCCGGTGGCGCTGATGCTCAGTCGCCAGGAACTGCCAACCCTGGACCGCAGCCGCTATGCCAGCGCCGAGGGCGTGCGCCACGGCGCCTATGTAGTGAGCGAGCCAGCGGGGGGCAATCCCCAGTTGATCCTGATCGCCAGCGGCTCGGAAGTCGCGCTGATCCTCGAGGCCGCCGAGCGTTTGCAGGCTGAAGGCATCGCCGTGCGCTGCGTATCGATGCCCAGCTGGGAGCTGTTCGAGTCCCTACCCCAGGTCAAGCGCGACGCGGTGCTGCCGCCAACGGTGAAGGCGCGCCTGGCAGTGGAACTCGGCGTTTCCCAGGGCTGGGAGCGCTACACCGGCTCCGAGGGCGCCATGCTCGGTGTCGAACGCTTTGGCGCCTCCGCCCCCGGGCCCGTGCTGCAACGGGAGTATGGGTTCACCGTGGAAAATGTCTGTGCGCGGGCCAGAAAGCTGCTGGGTACCTAGGGTCTGTTCCCGTTTCGCGCCCGGCCGCGACGGAGCCAGTTTTTGCGCGAGACAAGGCACGAGTCACGCAGTTTGGTCGTTCCAAATAAGCGACGAGAAAACGCTGTCGCGCAAAAACTGACCCATCCCTTCGGGTTGCGCGGCAAATGACGCCATGCGGCGTTGCGTGATTTGGCAAGGGAACAACCATTGCCTGCATCCCGCGCCTGGCCTGGCGTCATTTGGCGCAGCAACGCGGCTCGTGCCGAAACGGGAACAGACCCTAAGCTGACAACCGCACATGTGCCCAGCCGTCTGCGGCCGCCCCTTATTCTTTCTTGATCGCATGCCCGCCAAATTCATTGCGCAGGGCGGCCAACAGCCGGTCGGCATAGGATTCGGCGTCCCGCGAGCGCAGTCGTTGCAGCAACGCCAGCGTAATCACCGGCGCCGGCACATTCAGCTCGATGGCTTCCGCCACGGTCCAGCGGCCTTCGCCGGAATCGGCCACATAGGGCGCGATGCCCGTCATCTGCGGGTTCTTCTGCAACGCATCGCTGCATAGGTCCAGCAGCCAGGAGCGCACCACACTGCCCTCGCGCCAGATGTCGGCGATCTGCGCCAGATCAAGATCAAACGCCTCCTTATGCCGCAGGATGGCAAAGCCTTCGGCATAGGCCTGCATCAAGCCGTATTCAATGCCGTTGTGCACCATCTTGCAGAAATGTCCGGCGCCAGCGGGCCCGACCCGCCCCCAGCCCCGCTCCTTGCCCGGCGCCAGCGTTTCGAAGATTGGCCGCAGGCGTTCCACCGCCGCCTCCCCGCCACCGATCATCAGGCTGTAGCCCTCGGCCAACCCCCAGATGCCGCCGCTGGTGCCGCAGTCGAGGTAATCGATGCCCTGTTCGGCAGCCATCTCGGCGCGGCGCGGGGTGTCGTGGTAATTGGAGTTGCCGCCATCGATCAGGGTATCGCCGGCGCCCAGCAGTGGCAGCAGGTTGGTCAGGGTGGCATCGGTGACGTCACCAGCCGGTACCATCAGCCACAGCAGCCGCGGGGTTGGCAGCTTGGCCACCAGTGTCTGCAGCGATTCGGCGCTCTCGCCGCCTTGCTGCTCCAGCGCGCTGCGCGCCTCGGGCTTGGGGTCCAGCCCCACTACCTGGTGGCCGCCGCGCAGCAGGCGCTGCGCCATGTTGGCGCCCATGCGTCCCAAACCGATCATGCCGAGTTTCATATGGAGGCCTCGCTATGCCACGCCATGAGAACGGATCTCTGCACCGTTCCAGCCCCAGCACCTGCGCATAAGGGCTTCACCGCTAGGACCCTCACGTCGGCATACGCGTTCACCTGCCGCTTCGCCATCGCCGAAAACGAAAAAAACGGCCAAGGGCCGTTTTTTTCGTGGAAGCATGCAGCGGGCGTTGATGCGCTCGGCTTACTTTTGCTCTTGCAGCGACTCCACACCCACCTCGTCCCACAACTCCTGAGCCAGGTGGAAGGTGTGGTTGGCTGCCGGAATGCCGCAGTAGATCGCCGATTGCATCAGCACTTCTTTGATCTCGTCGCGGGTCACGCCGTTGTTCTTCGCCGCCTTGAGGTGCAGCTTCAATTCGCCTTCGCGGTTCATGCCGATCAGCATGGCAATGGTGATCAGGCTGCGGGTATGGCGCGGCAGGCCGGGGCGGGTCCAGATGTCGCCCCAGGCGTGGCGGGTAATCATTTCCTGGAACTCTTCGGTGAAGGGCGTCAGGGTTTCCAGGCTGCGGTCCACGTGGGCATCGCCCAGTACCGCACGGCGCACTTGCATGCCGGCTTCGTAACGCTGTTTCTCGTCCATTGTCTGGCTCCGTATCAAGTCTTCTGTTAATCGAGGGCGCCGAGTCGGCGATGCTCAGTCACGACGCGGGTCACCCACGTTTGTGCCAAGCCAAGGTAATGGGCCGGATCGAGCAAACGATCCAGTTCTTCTGCAGAAAGTTGCGCACTGACCTGTTCGTCATCGCCCAGCACAGCGCGAAGATGCCGCTGCTCGGCCACAGCACGGCGGCAACACTGTTCGACCAGGTGATGGGACGCGTCACGACCGATGCGTTGCGCCAAGGCAATGCTCACGGCTTCCGCCAACACCAGGCCTTGTGTGAGCTCCAGATTGGCGCGCATGCGCTCAGCATCCACTTCCAGGCCGGGTACGACAATCAAGGCCTGGGCGAGTGCTCCGGAAACCAGGCAGCAGATCTCCGGCAAGGTTTCCCATTCGGCGTGCCACAAACCCAGGCTGCGCTCATGCTCCTGGGGCATCGCGGCGAACAGGGTGGAGACCAGACCGGGCACGCGGGTGGCCGCGCCGATCAGTACCGCCGCGCTCACCGGGTTGCGCTTGTGCGGCATGGTGGACGACCCCCCCTTGCCTGGCGCGGACGGCTCGAACGCCTCGCCCACGTCGGTTTGCATCAGCAGCGACAGGTCGCGACCAAACTTGCCCAGCGTGCCGGCGATCAGGCCCAGTACGCTGCCGGCCTCGACAATGCGGTCCCGCTGGGTATGCCAGGGCTGCTCGGGCAGCGTCAGTTGCAACTCATTGGCCAGCGCGACCGACACCGGCAGCGCCTGCTCACCCAGGGCGGCCAGTGTGCCGGCGGCACCGCCGAACTGCAGGCACAGCAAGCGAGGCTTGAGCTCGGTCAGCCGCTGACGGTGCCGGTTCAGCGCGTCGAGCGTTCCCGCCAGCTTCATGCCAAGCGTCACCGGCGTGGCGTGCTGCAGCCAGGTGCGCCCCGGCAATACGGTGCTGGCGTGTTTTTCCGCCTGCACCGCCAAGGCGTCGGCCAAGGCCGAAAGATCCGCTTCGATCAGTCCCAACGCCGCGCGCAGTTGCAGAACCAGCCCGGTATCCATGGCGTCCTGGCTGGTGGCGCCCAAGTGCACATAGCGCTCGGCTTCGGCATCGTTCTGGGCGATCTGGCGGCCTAGGGCCTTGACCAGCGGAATCGCCGAGTTACCCGCCGTGGCAATCGCCTGGGCCAGCGCAACGGGATCGTACAGAGCCGCCTGGCAGGCCGCTTCGATAGCCGGCACGACACGCCCGGGGATCAGCCCGACGGACGCTTCAGCGCGGGCCAGCGCGGCTTCGAAGTTGAGCATGCCCTGCAGGCGACCCCGGTCGGAAAACACGTCACGCATGGATGCCTGGGTAAAGTAGGCATCGAAAAGCTGATTGCTGACACTCACGATTCAGCCTCCTGAAAAGAACAGAACGACGCGGCATTCGCCATGTCGAGCGCTTGCAACTGCTGCAGGCGACTATGGGTACGGGAAAAATCAGTATGACTGCCGGCGCGACACAGCACCGCCGGCCGGTCGACACCGCCCAGACGCAGGCGCACGCCGCTGTCGTAGGCAATGTCGATGAAATTTAGAAACCGCTGTTGCACGTCGATACCTTCGCCGTCCAGCGAGGGCACGGTGCCCACGGTCAGCTCGGCAAAGTGTTCGCACAGCCAGAGGTAATCCGCACTGGAACGCGGACCGCGGCACAGCTCGGCGAAATCCAGCCAGGCGCGCTTGTTCTCTCGGGCAACCAGACGCAACGGGCGTCGATTGACCTCGATGACCAGCTCACGCTCGGCGTGCGCGGGCGGTGCCAGGGGCGTGGCGGCCCAGTCTGCGTCGTCCGCCAGGGGCCAGCAGAACTGTCCCCAGTCCCGGGTGGACTCGCGGCGGTAGTCCTGACCGCCGTCCAGCTCCAGCACTTCGAAGCGTGCGTCGATCAGTTTGATCGTGGGCAGGAATCGCTCGCGGTACAACGGATTGGGACACAGCTTCGACGGTGGGTAATTGGACGTGCAGACCACGCCAACCCCCTCGTCTACCAGCACTTTGACCAGGCGGCCTAGGAGCATGGCGTCGCCAATGTCATGCACATGGAATTCATCGAAGCACAACAGACGGGTGCTCCCAGCCAACTCACGAGCAGCCAGGACCAACGGATCGGGTTGACCAGCATAAGCGCGGACAAGGGTTTGCAGTTCGGCCAGGAATGCGTGGAAATGCACCCGCCGTTTTTCGACCAAGGGTGCGGCGGCGAACAGCGCGTCCATGACGAAGCTTTTGCCGCGCCCTACGCCACCCCACAGGTAAACGCCGGCGGCGGGACGACGCAGCAATGAACGGCGCCGCCCCAGAAACGCCGACAGCCATTGACCCAGAAGGTCAACGGCCGCCCGTTGCGCCGCGTCGGCCCGGTAACCCCGGGCCGCGAGACGGGTTTCGTATTCCTGCCGGAGCAGTTGCCCCGGCGATGTATCAGAAGTCAAAAAAAACCGTCTCGTTTTCGCCCTGGATGCGGATATCGAAGCGGTACACCACCTTGCCATCCCGCTCTTCGCGCGTGGCGATCAGCGTCTGGCGGCGCTCGGGCTGTTCGATCAGGTTGAGCACCGGATCGGCCGCGTTGGCGTCGGCTTCGTCATCAAAATAGATGCGGGTCGCCAGTTGGATGTTGATCCCGCGGGCAAACAGCGACACGTTGATGTGCGGCGCTTGCGGACGGCCATCGGCTGCCTTGACCACACCCGGCTTGACGGTCTCGATGGTCCATTCGCTACCGGCATCGAAGGTGGTGGCGGTACGGCCAAAACCATTGAACGGCTTGTCGAGGTTGTACTCCTCGTCGTACACGCCTTCGTGGTTGGCTTGCCAGACCTCCAGGAAGGAGTCGCGCACCAGGTGACCGTTGCCGTCGAACACACGGCCGATCACGGTGATGTGCTCACCGGGGGCCTCGGGTTTGGCCATCTGGTTCCAGATTTCCTGTTCGCGGGTCGGGTTACCGGCCGCGGCCAGAGCCAGGCCGATATGAACGTAGGGACCGGCGGTCTGGGAGGTGGTCTCGCGGAGCAGATTGATCTCAGTCATGGTCGCCTCCTCAGACGTTCTCAAACCAGGTTTTGCGCTGACCGCGCAGGACGATGTCGAAACGGTACGCCAGGCAATCCATGGGGTTGTTTGCGGTCAGGTCCAGACGCGCAATCATGGTTTGCACCGCTTCCGGGTCGTTCACAGCCTTGACGATCGGGCACTGCGGAATCAGCGGATCACCTTCGAAGTACAGCTGGGTGATCAGCTTGGTGCAGATCGCCGGGCCGCTGATGGAGAAGTGAATGTGCGCCGGACGCCAGTCGTTCGGGTTGTTACGCCACGGATACGGACCCGGCTTGATGGTGCGGAAATGGTAACGCCCTTCGCTGTCGGTCAGCGCACGGCCCACACCGCCGAAGTTCGGGTCGAGGGGCGCCAAGTAACGGTCGTTCTTGTGGCGGTAGCGGCCGCCGGCGTTGGCTTGCCACATTTCCACCAGGGTATGCGGGATCGGCTTGCCAAACTGGTCCACCACACGGCCGTGAACGATGATGCGTTCACCGATCGGCAGCGCACCGGTATTGAAGTTGAGCAGCAGATCGTTGTCGTGCCGGCCCATGTTCAAGTGCGTGAAGTCCGGACCGGTGGTCTCGGAAATTGACTGGGGAATGCTGACCAGTGCCTGGCGCGGGGAACGCCCTACCGAGGTCTTGTAGTCCGGGGTCAAGGCTTTGGGGTGCCACGTGCGGTCACGCATGACAAAACGACGTTCTTGAGCGTCGGACATGTCGATCTCCTGTTGTGTGATGACGGAGGGTCGCTGTTCTGAACGGACCAAGTCTCGGTCAATTTCCGCCGGGGGAAAATTGAAACCTTGCACGCCTCGCATAACCCTCAGGTTATCTAATGGCGTGTCGCTCCTTCCCTCCGCCTGAAAAAACGCCCAAACCTGGGCTTGGGCGTTTTCTTGGCGTTAACTGGCAGGAAACCTGCCGCCAGCATCAGAAATCGTTTTCGAGATCGATGCCGGACTTGCCGGGTGCGAGGATGTTGTTCGGGTCCAGTGCACGCTTGAGGGTGTGTTCCAGCTTGCGTTTGACCGGGCCGTAGCTCTGCGCAACACGCTCCTGGAAGTGCGGGTTCACGCGGTATACCGCGTAGCCCTTCTCCTCGAAGACGTCCAGAAGCTCATTGAAGCAGGCATCCGCGCGCTTGGTTTCTTCCGGGTTGCTGCGGTCATACAGCACATCGATGACGTGGTGCATGTCGCGCCAGCCGACGATGAACTCACCGACGTAGTCCAGGCCGTGCTTGTTGAGGATGCCCTTGGCCAACTCGTACTGCTTGTCGCACTCGCTGCCGCGAGCCTGGCTGACGGGTGCGAACCACATGGAGCCACCGCCCCCACGCCAGTTGTACAGGCCGAATTCCTGCAGGTTCGGGATGCCTTTCATCATCTCGGACCGGTACTTGAATGGCTGGGTATTGCCCGCCTCTTTCTCGGTGACCAGCTTGCCCTTGCCGAGCTTCTTCAGCGCGTCAGTGACGATCTTGAAGTTGACGTCGATCTGCTCCTGGGTGCCGTACAGGCAGGCATAGACGTTCCAGGCGCCGAGGTCCTTGTCCTTCTGAATCTGCTTGAGGATGGCGTCCGGGGTGGCACCCGGCTCGGTGATGTAGTCCGAGCGGCGCACGCCAGCGGCTGCAGCTTCCCAGATGGTGGCGGCGATCACCACAGAGTTGGGGATGATCTGGGCCAGACGCAGCGGACGAATGAACTCGACGATCTCGGCGATATCGGTCTCTTCGGGAAACTTGATCTCGAACGGCTTGAACACCGGCGGCTTGGGCATCAGCCAGAAGCCCATCTTGGTGCAGATGCCATAGTTTGCCTGAGTGAACATGCCGTCCAGGGTCGGACCGTAGCCCCACTTGAACACCTGCCAGGCGTTGTCGCCCTTCACGCCGCCCATACCGGTGCGGTAGACGTCACCGTTGGCCAGGACCACTTCCATGCCGCACTGCATCATGAAGTGCTCGCCGTACGGGGTGTAGCCCACGCCACGGTCCATGGTGTTGCCCAGCGGGCCGGCAATCGCCGACGGCGCGGAGAAGGACAGCATCAGCGGGATGTTGTTTTCCTGCAGGTAGTCATACAGCTGACCGTAGGTCACGCCGGGCTCAACCAGGGCGGTACCCAGCTCAGCGTCGACGTGAAGGATCTTGTTCATCTTCTTCAGATCGAGAATGACCTGACCGCGCTGCCCTGGGGCGGCGGAACCATAACCGAAGTTGCGGCCGGTGGAGATGGTCCAGACCGGGATCTTGTGTTCGTTGCAGATCTTCACCACGCCCTGGATCTGTTCCACAGTGGTGGCGGTGACGGCTGCCGACGGCGCATGGTTAGCGTTCTCCGTGGACATCATGATCTTGTTGTAGGGGACGAGCTGCTCGTTTTTCACCAGCACATTGTCATCGCCCAGCAAGGCACGGAACTTGGTCACGGCCTTTTGGAACTCGGCCGCAGTTACTCCCTGCGGCAGAAGCTGATTGGTTTGATCGGTCATGCGGATTGGCTCCTACCGGTCTCGATCGAGAACGAAACGAAATGGCCGCTCAGCGGCAAATGTTGAACGCCGACCTGCGGCATGGGACGTGTTTCAGGGCTACCCAGCGCGGCCAGTACATGACCCAGCGAGGCCACCCACTGGGCGGCGGCATCGGCACGTTTGGCGGAAGCGCTCAGCTCCATGAGCATCCCCTGACGGCCTTGACGCTGTTCGTGCAGCGCGAAACCCGCGCCACACTGGTTCAGCTCCTGGCCGAAACGCGTGGCACAACCGGCGGCGCCCTCTGCGGTGAGCAGCTGGTGCCGCGAGCCGCGTGCATCCACGCCGTGCTGGCCCAGCCACTGGATCTCGGCCCCGGCACTGCGTGCCAGATCCACAATCAGCGTGGCGCTGGCGTCATCCAGCAGGCCGATGATGCGTTGCGGTTGCGGGCTGTTGAGCAGCGCCGACACCTGACGAATGTGTTCCAGCCCCGAATCAGTGTGCTGAAATTTCAACGCGGGGTTGTGCGTCTGCGCCCCCAGCATGAAAGCTGCGCCGACGGTGCTGTCACTCACCAGCACCAACGCCGGCTCGACCGGTGTGCGGAACAGGCCGGCGGCCAGGCTGACCCCACTCGCGCTCAGGGCCAAGCCAGACAAACCACTCAGCGCTGCGCCCTTGAGAAGAGAGCGACGGGCGAGGTTCATGGCTTGCTTCCTTCCGTCTTGGCCGCCCGGGCCGGGGACTTCTGAATGTATTCCCCCACTTCCTGCAGCGACTTATCGTCGATATAGGACGCAGTGAACGCCGGCATGGCACGGAAACCGTTACGCACGATGGCGGTGATGTATTCCGGCGGCAGTCCGCGACCGAAGAGTTCGGGGCCGACGCCAATGTCGTGGCAATGGCCGCACACTTTTTCGTAGACATTCTGACCGCCGCGCCATTTTCCATCCCCGTCAGCGGATGCTGCGCCAGACAACATCAACAGCGGGAGGGACAGGCCAAGCACGCAGGACCGCCAGCAGGCCTTTCGGCTCTGGTATGGGAACATGTGTTGCTCCTCTCTTAAGTTATGAGTGATAGGGAAATCAGAACGGGTAGCGGCGCGGGGCGTGCTGTACGGTGATCCAGTGATCGGTGGTGAATTCCTCGATCGCCCAATCGCCGTTGAAGCGGCCCAGACCCGAGTTCTTCTCACCGCCGAAAGGCGCGTTGGGCTCATCGTTAACCGGAATGTCGTTGATGTGCGTCATGCCTGCACGGATGCGACGGGCGAACTGTACGCCACGCTCCAGGCTGGAGGTGAACACGGCGCTGGACAGGCCGTACTCGCTGCTATTTGCCAGTTCGAGGGCATGTGCCTCGTCGCGGGCGCGCTGAATGCCGACCAGCGGGCCGAAGATTTCTTCCCGGGCGATTTCCATGTCAGCCGTCACGTCGGCAAATACATGAGGAGGCATTACGTTGCCCTGGGGCTCGCCTGCCACCATCACGCGAGCGCCTTCGGATCTGGCGGTCTCGATCTTTTCTTGCAGACCGGCCAGTTGCTTGGCATTGATTACCGGGCCAACCACAGTTTCCGGCTTGCTCGGGTCGCCATAGGGCAGCGACTTGACGCGCTCGGCGTAACGGTTGACGAAGTCCTCGTACACGGACTCCTCAACGATGATGCGGTTGATCGCCATGCAGATCTGACCCTGGTGCAGGAACTTGCCCACCACCGCGGCATTCACCGCCTGATCGAGGTCAGCGTCGGCCAGTACCACGAAGGGGCTGTTGCCACCCAGTTCCAGCGCTACATGTTTGAGGTGTTCGCCACCGGCGGCAATACGGCCGATGTTGCGACCAACCTGGGTCGAACCGGTGAAGGAGATGAAGCCCGGCACTTCGTGCTCGACGAAGGCATCGCCGATTTCGCTACCGGAGCCAACCAGCACGCTGAGCGCGCCCTTGGGCAGGCCCGCCTCTTCGAAAATGCGCGCCAGCAGCAGGCCGCCGGTAACCGGAGTATCGCTGGCCGGCTTGATCACGCACGCGTTGCCCAGGGCCAGGGCCGGGGCCAGGGAGCGAGCGGTAAGGTGCAGCGGAAAGTTCCACGGGCTGATGATGCCGATCACACCCAGCGGCTCACGGTAGACGCGGCTTTCTTTACCGGGCACATCGGAGGCCAGGATACGGCCATGCACGCGGCTCGGCAGGCTGGCGGACTCCTGCGTGATGGCGCGCGCTGCGCCCCATTCGATTTGAGCCTTGATACGGGTGCTGCCCGACTCACGGATGATCCAGTCGATAATCTCGTCGCGGCGCTCATCAAAAATACGCACGGCATTGAGCATCACCGCAGCGCGCTCGGAAGGTCCGCGCGCCGCCCAGTCGACCTGTGCTTCGCGAGCGCTGCGGTAGGCCTCGTCCAGATCCTCACGGTTGGCCAGGGGGATCTGCAGCAGCTTCTCCTGGGTAAAAGGGTCCAGAACATCGAGGTCCCGGCCCGAACGGCCGGCACGCCACTCACCGGCGATCAGTTGCAGATTCAAATTCTCATAGGCAGCAAGGCGTTGAGACATGGAGTTTCTCCTACGCATCTCAAATAACAGTAGTTAGGTCGCGCCAATGTGTATCGGCTGTCCGACTGGCGTCACTTTGGCGCTCGTGACCGGTACGACATCAAGAAGGATGGCGCACGCATTCCAAGAGCGCTTTTGTTGTAGCTGTCAAAATACCTTCATCAAAATACATACCAACCCGTTAACTTTCGATTTATCCCTTTAAAATCAAGTACTTATACGGTTTTCTAAGCCCATCCCCTTACCTGGCCAATGTGCTAACAGGCAAAAACCATTACGAAAATACTGCGAAACTGAGAATTTACTGCATCCACAAATGCAATAATGTTCGGTAATCGAACACTTCCAAGGGAATGCATTCTCACAGCAACTGCTTCGTCGACATACTGCAACCCCCTTCTCCAGAGGCGAATAATGAAAGGCAACCCAGCAAAATCTTCCGTCGACGACAACCGCCTCGCAGGCCGACTCCATCTGCTTGTCAACACTACCGACACCCTCCGGCACAGCGGGATTCCCAGCGCCGAACACTTGGCACAGACCCTGGCCTTCGCGCCGCAGGATGGCTTCGTCTGGCTGTGCGGCCAGCGCATGATGCTGATGCAGCACGCCTCGTTTACCGCCATGCGCCGCGAGCTGGTCACCTCCCTGGGCATGGACAAGGCTCGAGAGCTGATGACCCGGCTGGGCCGGGATGCCGGCACCCGAGACGCGCAAAAGGTCATACAACGATGGCCCGAGGGGAATCACGCCGCGCTGTACTCCGCAGGTCCGCACCTGCACATGCTGCGAGGCATGGTGAATGTCGAAGCGATACGCTTCGAAATCGACAGCAGCCAGGGGCATTTCTATTCCGAGTTCCTTTGGCACGAATCATTTGAAGATGACGAGCACATCAGCAGCCACGGACTCGGAGATTATTCCGCTTGCTGGCTGGGTATCGGCTATGCCAGTGGCTACGCGTCCGCGATTACCGGACGCCGGATCGTCTTTCGCGAAGTCGAATGCCGCGCCATGGGCCATTCGGCCTGCAGGGTCATCGGCAAACCGGCGGATCGCTGGGAGGACGCTGAGAATGATCGTATTTCGCCGGGCGCGCAGACTCCTTATGCGCCAACGCTCGCGGAAGGGCCTCTCTACTACTACGAAACCCTGGATGCAGCCGGCGAACAGTCGCCCATGGTGGGCGTGTCTCCTGCCTTTCAAACGGCCAAACGGTTGCTGGAAAAAGTGGCACCGACTCGGGCAACCGTGCTATTGACCGGTGAGTCGGGGGTGGGTAAAGAACTCTTCGCCCGCACCCTGCACCAGGCGAGCCGTCGCCACGACAAACCCTGGGTCGCGCTCAACTGCGCCACGCTGCCGGAAAACCTGGTGGAATCCGAACTGTTCGGTGTGGAACGCGGCGCCTTTACGGGTGCCGATCGCTCACGCCCGGGCCGCTTCGAGCGGGCCAATGGCGGCACCCTGTTTCTCGATGAAATCGGCACCCTGAGCCTGAGCGCCCAGAGCAAGATCCTGCGCGCCTTGCAGGAAGGGGAAATCGAGCGGGTTGGCGGCAACCTGCCCACAAAGGTAGACGTGCGCATCATCGCCGCTACCAATGCCGACCTGCGCGCCGAAGTGGCGGCCGGGCGCTTTCGTGAAGACCTGTTCTACCGCTTGAATGTCTTCCCCATTCATTTGCCGCCCCTGCGCGAGCGACGCGAGGATATTCCGCTGCTGGCTAATCACTTCCTGCGGCACTTCTGCCATCTGTACGAGTGTCCTGTCGCAGGGGTGAGCTCGCGCCTGGCCAACACCCTCCTCACCTACGGATTCCCGGGCAATATCCGTGAGCTGCAAAACCTCATTGAACGCGGAGTCATCGCCGCCACTGCAGGCGAAGCGCTGGACTTGCAGCATATTTCGCTAGGCAAGGGAGAGTCGTTCACCGCACTGCAGGGCCTCACCAACAAGGGTCGACTGGAAGCCACAAGCCAACCCGCTAACGCGACTGCTACTGCTACTGCTACTGCTATTCATGAAAGCTTTACAGCACCCGCACCTGCGAACTTCGCACACCCTGCGGAAAGCGCCTTCCACAAGCTGCAGGCGTTCATCACCGGCGAACGCAACCAGCTGGGCATCAATCTTGGCGAAGTCGAGCAGCTCCTGGTCCGCCTGGCCATGGACAGGTGCAACGGCAATATCACCGCGGCGGCGCAAGTGTTGGGCATGAGCCGGGCCCAGGTCAGCTATCGACTCAAAGCGCGTTAAAAGCGGAACCCCCAGACCCGGGGGTTCCGTCGCCATCACAGTGGCACGGTCAACTTCAACCAGAAGGCATCGCCATCGGCGCGGTTGCGCACACCTGCTTCATTTTGCCATTTGCCGCTCAGCGCCCAACCGGACGGACTGCTGTACTGCACGGACGGGCCGATGGCAAAGGCCCGCCCACGATTGTCGGACACCCGATCACCGTCCTGCCGGTCGTCACTGATTTGCTTGTAGACGTAACCGCCGACTCCCACCACCCAGCCATTGCCCAGCCCCCACCCCAGCGCATAGTCGGCATGCAGCTCGCGGCCGGACTTGTAGTCCGTATCGGGGTTTTCGAAATTGTATTCGTGCATCAGGCGGACATCGGCATTCAGGCCAACGGGATCCATGTAGGTCACCGCATACACCGCCTGGATGGTTGCGTAGTTGTTGCCCAGGTTCACCAGATCGTTTCGGTCATATTCGCTGCCGGTGGGCACCACGAAGTCGACGCCCACGGCGGTGTGCAATTTGTCACTGTGGTGAAAACCGACTACCGGGCCAAGGTGAGCATCGCCGATGCCGCGTTTGTGGTCGCGTTGACCGTTGAGGTTGAGGCGAATGTCATTGAGCGGCAGCAGGGCATGGAATCCCAGGTCCCCCCCTAGCACCTTGTGCTCGGTGACCCAGATAAAGCGCGGTACCAGCGTGGTGACGCGCAGATCGAAACTCACTCCGAGCCGGTCGCCGGAATTGTCGCGCAGCTCATTGGCCGTGTAGTTGCCGGCGAACAACTGACCATAGGTGCCCGGCGGCGGAAGGATGCCCATCAGGTAGTTCTCGATACCCATCGGCCAGGATGAGCCGCCGCCCTCGGTAGCCTGGGCGGTGGTGATACAGCCTCCCAGGATGATTCCCAACGCGAGCTGCTGGAAGCCGAGAAGCGGGGCACGAAGGTGAGTGGGAAATTTTTTCATGGAGGTCAGCCTGATCATCTTGAAGGGATCGCCTCCTCTCTGACCATGCAGAAGCCAACCTGATCGAAAACTTTATTCTTTGAGCGCGAGCCGCGGGCTCTGTGCCTTAGGGGTACTCGCCGCCTGTGGAACCAAGCTCGGTATTGCCCGTCGCATTCACCGAGGCCCGAAAGGCATTGGGCGATTGGCCACTCAGGCGCTTGAAAAAACGCGAAAAATAGGTCGGATCGCTGAACCCCAGATTATCCGAGAGCCGGCTGATGGTCATGCCGGTATAAATCAGGTCGCGCTTGGCCTCCAGCAGCAGCCGCTGGTGTATCACCTGCAGGGCGCTCTGCCCGGTCAGCTGCCGGCACAGATTATTCAGGTAGGTACCGGAGACTCCCACACGGTGGGCATAGTCCTCCACCGACAGGTGCTCGCGGTAATGCCCCTCCACCAGCTTGATGAAACTTGCCAGATATTCGCGGCTGCGTTCCGTGCTCCTGGCGCCCAAACTTTGCCGGCGCCGGCAGATCCAGATCATCAAGGTGCTCACCATCGACTGCAACAATGTGTCCCGGAACGGCTTGCTGCCTTCATATTCAGCCAGCAGCGCCGCGAACAAGGTGTCGATGTAATGGCGTGAGTCATCGACCGGATAACAATCCGCTCCACTCAGGTGCGGCCCCAGCTCCGCCTCGAATCGCGCGACCAGCGGTGCCGCCAGCGTCAGCACATAGCCTTCAATATCTTCAGGGAACTGAAAACCATGCACGCAGAGCGGCGGCACCACCTGAAGTGAGGCCTGCTCGATGTTGTGACGTTTTCCCTCGATCTCGACCCGCGAATGCCCGCGCTGGATGTAGAACAGCTGAAAGAGATCCGCATGGCGATGGGGTTGAATTTCCCACTGGTGCAGGCTGCTACGCCTGGAGATCGATTCACAGTGCAGCAAGTCGGGCGTGGGCCAGATTTGCTGTTCGCCATACAGCTTGAAAACGGGGACCGTCGGACTATCCAGAGGTTGCATAGGTGTTCCACACATTTTGTGTTATGGGCTGTGACGAAATGGCCGGTAATCGAACGCTGTGTTCAAAAGTGCAATGATTCAGAGGATTATTACCTTATTGTGACGGCGTATTTAGGAAAAATGCAGGGGAATTCTTCCAACCCCAGCTGCCTCCATGAGTGAGCGGCTTTTTCGGGACTAAATAATGAAAACTCAGGTAGCTATTATTGGTGCTGGGCCGTCGGGTCTTCTTCTTGGTCAACTGCTGCACACAGCAGGTATTGAGGCCGTCATTCTCGAACGCCAAACCCCTGAATATGTCCTGGGCCGTATCCGTGCCGGTGTACTGGAACAAGGTACCGTCGACATGTTGCGTGAGGCCGGTGTGTCCGCGCGCATGGACGCCGAAGGCTTGGTCCATGATGGCGTTGAACTGCTGGTCGGTGGCAAGCGTGTACGCGTCAATCTCAAGGAGCTCACGGGCGGCAAGACCGTGATGGTCTACGGCCAGACCGAAGTGACTCGCGACCTGATGGAGGCCCGCACTGCCAGCGGAGCCCTGACCATTTATTCCGCCGCCAACGTACAGCCCCATGACATGAAGGGTGAAAAGCCCTATGTCACCTACGAAAAAGATGGCCAGACCCACCGCCTCGACTGCGACTACATTGCCGGCTGCGATGGTTTCCATGGCGTTTCGCGCAAAAGCATCCCCAGCGAAGTACTGACCGAGTACGAGCGCGTGTACCCCTTCGGCTGGCTGGGCATGTTGTCCGATACTCCGCCTGTGCATGATGAACTGATCTATGCCCACCATGATCGCGGTTTCGTCCTCTGCAGCCAGCGCTCGCTGACCCGCAGCCGTTATTACCTCCAGGTGCCCCTGACGGACAAGGTCGAAGAGTGGTCCGACGAGCGTTTCTGGGACGAACTCAAGACGCGTCTGCCGCAGTCCCTGGGTGACCGGATGGTGACGGGCCCGTCGCTGGAGAAAAGCATCGCCCCGCTGCGCAGCCTGGTGGTAGAACCCATGCAGTACGGCAAGCTGTTCCTGGTCGGTGACGCTGCGCACATCGTGCCGCCCACAGGCGCCAAGGGTCTCAACCTGGCCGCTTCGGACGTGTGCTACCTGTACCGGATCCTGGTCAAGGTATTCAAGGAAGGTCGCACCGACCTGCTGGAAAAATACTCGGAAATCGCCCTGCGCCGCGTCTGGAAGGGTGAACGCTTCAGCTGGTTCATGACCAACCTGCTGCACGATTTCGGCGAGCACAAGGACGCCTGGGATCAGAAGATGCAGCAAGCCGACCGCGAGTACTTCCTCAACTCCCACGCCGGCCTGGTGACCATTGCCGAAAACTACGTGGGCCTGCCCTACGAAGAGATCGTTTAAGCCACCTAGTGAAGCCCACTCCGCCTGCCCTTCCGGCAGGCGGAGTCGTTTTTGGGGCTTGAAAATTCGCTCCAAGAACCATTGCCAAGCATCGGCTTCAGGTCGTGGGCGCTTTTCACATCCGCCCATCGGCGGCGCCTGGCGGACAACGAACTGCGGTTGTCCACCCTACGGCGTGCTTAATGAAAAGGCGGCGACGAGCCCAGGCGCACGCGAAACTCTTCCGCCACCTCGCGCAAGTGCTCGATGCACCACTGCGTTCCCACCGAGGGCGTATGCGTCGGGTTGCTGCAAATGCCGAGCGATCCCCCCGGGTCCTTGATACCCACTTCCAGTTCCGCCAGCTCGTCCTTTTCCAGATCCAGCAGCACCGCGTCACGCGGCGCGACCCAGACCGCATCGCTGAGCAGCACGTAACGACGACTCAGAGCGATGGACAGCGTTTCCAGACGCTGCTGCGGCAGACTGGCGCCACATTGCACATACAGGCTTTCTGCATCACGACGGATGGTGGTATCAGCCGACGGCAGTACCACAGGGTAGTTCTCCAGCGCCTCAGCCTGCACAGGACTGCCAAGCAGCGCATGCCCAGGACGCACCACGAGCACCAGCGGCTCGTGATAGAGGTGCTCGAACGAAAGTCCTTCGATCAACGGACTTTCCGTCATCCGCCCGACCACCAGGTCCAGCTCACCCACCCGCAGCAAGCCCAGCAGGTGAGCGCTCGGCCCGCCGACCACACTGATCCGCAAGGCCTCATGCTGTTCATGCAGACGACGCACCACCTCCGGCAGAAACGCGCTTTCCACGGTACTGAGCGCGCCCAGGCGCACGCTGGAGGCGTCATGGGCGTGGCTGCCCAGACTGCGCACACCTTCGCGCAGCGCCTGCACACTGACACCGGCATAACGCAGGAAAGACTGACCTGCGCGGGTCAACACCACTCCGCTCTTGCTGCGCTCGCACAGCGAGGCGCCCAAGAACTCTTCCAGTTCGCGCAGCGTTTTTGACACGGCCGGGGGGCTGATCGCCAGGACCGAGGCCGCTCGGGCAAGGCTTCCCTGGCGCGCAATCTCCAGGAAGCAGGTCAGATGGCGAAGCTTGATGCGGTTATCGAGATTCATGGCGAGCGCGGAGGAGGAAAAGTCGCAACCATAGGCGCTTGGTCGCTGCCACGCCAGTGCGGCCAGGTCGCCGCCTTGAGGTTTACTTGAATTGAATCCAACAGACGAAACAAGGCCCCGGTGTCCTGCCGACACCGGGGCCTTGTGTTCGATCAGCGCGTGAGGAAATCCAGCAGCGCCTGGGTGAACCTCTCGCCAACTTCAACATTGGACAGGTGAGCGGCATGGAAATCCACCTGTTCGGCGCCGCGAATACGCTCCTGCATGAAGCGACCGTCAGCCGGAGTGGTGACAGCGTCCTCGGTACCGCACACGATCAGGGTCTTGGCCTGGATCGCACCCAACTGCTCGCGGAAATCGCCATCGCGTACGGCAGCGCAATTGGCCGCGTAGCCCGCCGGAGAGGTGGCAACCAGCATGGACACCACGCGGTCAGCCTCTTGCGGCTCGGCGGTGGCGAACTCCGGTGTAAACCAACGGGCGATGGTGGCATCGCGCAGGTCGCGCATGGCTTGCTGACCACCGGCGCTGACGGTGTCGATGCGCGAATTCCAGCCCTCGGCGTTGCCGATTTTCGCTGCGGTGTTGCACAGCACCAGGTGGGTAATGCGCTCGGGGGCGTTAATACCCAGCCACTGACCGATCAGCCCGCCCATGGACAAGCCGCAGAACGCCGCCTTGTCGATCTTCAGCGCATCCAGCAGGGCCAGCACGTCGGAGCCCAGCTGCGCGATGCTGTAAGGCCCTTCGGTGACCAGCGAGGCGCCATGGCCACGGGTGTCATAACGCACCACACGGAAGGACTTGGCCAGCGCGGGAATCTGCGTATCCCACATACCCAGGTTGGTACCCAGGGAGTTGGACAACACCAGGACCGGTGCCGCGTCGGGACCGTCGATGCGGTAATTCAGTTCGCCATCGGCAAGCTGTAGGGAAGGCATAGGAACTCCTCGAAAAAGATCACTGCGACGTAAAAACAGTCTGGGTGGGGCCGATTTCACATCGGCTTTGTGAAGCCTCTGCTGCCGACATTAAGTCGGCCCCACAATGGGTTTCAGTCACGCTAAGAACCTGCTTCGCAAACGCGCGAGCAGGTCCACCCATCAGACGCGTTCCAGTGCCAGCGCCAGCCCCTGGCCTACACCAATGCACATGGTAGCCAGCCCCAGCTTGCCGCCGGATTTTTCCAGCTGATGCACAGCCGTCAGGACCAAGCGTGCGCCACTCATACCCAGCGGATGCCCCAAGGCAATCGCCCCGCCGTTGGGGTTGACCGCGGCCGCGTCGTCGGCCAGGCCGAGGTCACGCATGCAGGCCAGGCCCTGGGCGGCGAACGCTTCGTTCAGCTCGATCACGTCGAACTGCTCGATGGCGATGTCCAGGCGAGTCAGCAGCTTACGCACCGCCGGCACCGGGCCGTAGCCCATGATGCGCGGCGCAACACCGGCGCTGGCCATGCCCAGCACCTTGGCGCGGGGCGTCAGGCCGTATTTTTCCACGGCCTCGCGGGAGGCCAAGATCATGGCCGCCGCGCCGTCGTTGACGCCCGAGGCGTTGCCGGCGGTGACCGTCTTGTCCGGGCCATTGACCGGCTTGAGCTTGGCCAAGGCTTCGGCGGAGGTGTCCGGACGCGGATGTTCGTCGGTGTCGACGACGGTCTCGCCTTTACGGGTCTTGATCACCACCGGGACGATTTCTTCAGCGAAAAAACCTTCTGCCTGGGCGCGACCGGCCTTTTGCTGGCTGCGCAGGGCGAAGGCGTCCTGATCGGCGCGGTTGATGCCAAAGTCATCCGCGACGTTGTCGGCAGTCTGCGGCATGGCATCGACGCCGTGCAGTTCCTTCATTTTCGGGTTCACGAAGCGCCAGCCGATGGTGGTGTCTTCGATCTTCTGCGTGCGGCCGAAGGCGGTCTCGGCCTTGCCCATTACATAGGGCGCGCGGGACATCGACTCGACGCCACCGGCGATCGCCAGCTCCATCTCGCCGCAGGCAATGGCACGAAACGCACTGCCCACCGCATCCAGGCCCGAAGCGCAGAGACGGTTGAGAGTCACCCCCGGCACGCTGTCCGGAATCCCTGCCAGCAGCAGCGCCATGCGCGCCACGTTGCGGTTGTCTTCGCCGGCCTGGTTGGCGCTGCCCATGAAGACTTCGTCGATGGCCGCCGGGTCCAGCTGCGGGTTGCGCTCCAGTAGAGCCTTGAGCGGGATCGCCGCCAGGTCGTCGGCACGCACGGCGGACAGCGCACCGCCGAAACGGCCGATGGGCGTGCGCACGGCGTCGCAGATAAAGACTTCGCGGGTCATTCGTCACCTCCGGCCTGCCCGTGGGCGATGGCGGTACGCTCTTCCAGGGCACGCAGGGCGTCGAGCTCATGCTGGGTCGGCGCCTCGGTTTCCACCACCTGCTCGGCAAAGCGAATCGGCCAGCCGGTGGCTTCGATGATCTGCTCGCGGGTCACGCCCGGGTGAATCGAGGTGACGATGAATTCGTTGCTGCCGGCTTCCGGCTCCATGATGCACAGGTCGGTGATGATCGCCACCGGACCGGCACCCGGCAGGCCCAGGCGCTGGCGATGATCGCCGCCTTCGCCGTGGCCGACCGAGGTGATGAACGCCAGCTTGTCGACGAAGGTGCGGTGGCCCTGCTTGAGGATGATGAACACCCGCTTGGCCGAGCCGGCGATTTCCGGCGCGCCGCCGGCACCCGGCAGGCGCACTTTCGGGTTGTGGTAATCACCAATCACCGTGGTGTTGATATTGCCGAACTTGTCCACCTGGGCGGCGCCGAGGAAGCCGACGTCGATGCGCCCGCCCTGCAGCCAGTAGCGGAAGATTTCGCCCGTGGGTACGACGGTATCGGCGGTCTCGGCCAGTTCGCCATCGCCAATCGATAACGGCAGTACCGTCGGCTTGGCGCCGATGGGGCCCGATTCGTAAATCAGGGTCACGTCCGGCGCATGGGTCAGGCGCGCCAGGTTGGCCGCCTTGGACGGCAGGCCGATGCCGACGAAGGTCACGTCGGTATTGCCCAGCCGGCGGGCTGCGGCCACGGTCATCATTTCATTGGTGTTGTAGGCGCTCATTACTTGGCCTCCTGGGCCAGCTTGGCCTTGAACTCGTTGAAATCGGCGGTACCGCGAATGTAGCGGTCGATCCAGGCGATGAATGCCTCACGGTCGCGGGCGATGGGGTCCCAAGCCTTGTAGAAGGCGTTGTCACGCTCGTAATAACCATGGGCATAGGACGGATGGGCACCGCCCGGCACTTCGCACACAGCGGTGAGTGCCCAGGTCGGCAGCACGCAGGCGTTCATCGGTGCCTTGAGGTCGTCGACGATTTCTTCGACGGTGACGATGCAACGCTTGGCGGCCAGGGCGGCTTCTTTCTGCACACCGAGGATGCCTTGAATCAGCACATTGCCCTTGCGGTCGGCCTTCTGCGCGTGGATCACGGTCACGTCCGGGCGCACACTCGGTACGGCAGCCAGCACTTCACCGGTGAATGGGCAGGTAACGGTCTTGATCAGCGGGTTGACCTTGGGCAGGTCCGAGCCGGCGTAGGCACGCAGCACGGCGAACGGCAGGCCCGAGGCGCCAGCGACGTAGGCGTTGGCCATGTCGGCATGGCTGTGTTCTTCGATTTCCAGCGGCTTGGGCCACTGCTTCTCGACGGCATCGCGCATGCGGTGCAGGGAGCCAACACCGGGGTTTCCGCCCCAGGAGAAAATCAGTTTCTTCGCGCAACCGGCGCCCATCAACAGGTCATACACCAGGTCCGGCGTCATGCGGATCAGGGTCAGATCCTGCTTGCCCTGACGGATGATTTCATGAGATGCCGCAGTCGGGATCAGGTGGGTGAAGCCTTCAAGGGCGATGCTATCGCCGTCGTTGACGAAGCGCTGGATCGCTTCGCTCAGGGGGATGATTTCAGCCATGTCGGAATCTCGTGTTGAGTCAGGGATGCTGGGCATCCGATGGACAAAACAGTACGCCGCGGTGCCGGCCAGAACAATTCGATTATCGATTCACCGTTCGATAATCGAACACAATTACCTGTTTGAGTCGTTCTTGACGAATGCTGAAGTTCGGCGTGATGCGACGCCTGACAGTACCTTTCCGGCTCGAGATGAAATCCTCAGACGAGGTTACTCGCTCTGCTTTCTCGGGTCTCGTTGTCGGCATCAGCAACCGATGAACGCGGCACTGCTGTGCGCCGTGCCGTCAGTAACAGATGCGCGCCGATGCCGAACACCAACCCCCAGAACGCGGCGGATAGGCCGAGGAAGGACATTCCCGACGCAGTTACTAGAAAGGTGATCAAGGCAGCCTCGCGATTGGCTGGCGCCGACATCGCACCGCCCAGCGCACCTCCGATGGCTGCCAGCAACGCAAGTCCAGCCAGCGCTGCGATCAGCGCCGCGGGAAAAGCGGTAAAGAACGACACCAGGGTGGCGCCGAAGATGCCCAGCACCAGGTAAAACACACCGCCAACGACTCCGGCGACGTATCGCCGGGCCGGGTCTTCATGGGCTTCCTTGCCGGTGCAAATGGCGGCGGTGATCGCCGCCAGGTTCAGTCCGTGGCAAAAGAAGGGCGCCAGCAACAGAGAGCCCAGCGCGCTGCTGCTGATCAACCGGCTGGCCGGCGTCTGATAGCCATCGTTGCGCAAGACAACCATGCCCGGCACGAACTGCCCGGTGAGTGCCACCACCACCAGCGGCAAGGTCACGTTGAGGATGACCTGCCAGCTGAAGTCGGGGCTGATCCACACCGGCGTGGCCAAGCCGATAACCAGCGCCTCGCTGCGCAGTTCGCCGGTGATAAGTGTGCACAACACGCCCACCACCAGCACGGCGAGCACCGCATAACGTGGCAACAGCCGTTTGCACACCAGGTAGGCCACCAACATGGTCAGCACCAGCCAGGGCTGATCTTGCATGGACACGAACAGATCGGTGCCGAACCGAAACAGAATCCCGGCCAGCATCGCGGCGGAGATCGCGGCCGGCAACTTACCGATCAACCGATCAAAGGTACCGGAGAGGCCAACCAGCAAGATGATCAGACTGGAAACCAGATAGGCGCCCACCACCTCGTTGAGGCTGATGCCAGGCAATAACGTGACCAGCAGTGCGGAGCCGGGCGCCGACCAGGCAATGATGACCGGCACCTTGTAGCGCAGGCTGAGGACGATACCCAACACCCCGCTACCCATGGAAATGGCCCAGACCCAGGACGACAGCACGTCATGGGGCAGGTCTGCAGCCTTGGCTGCTTGAAAAATGATTACCAGGGGGCCTGCGTAGGAAATGACGGTTGCAATAAAACCGGCAACCACAGCGGAGAGGGAGCAGTCCTTCAGTAGCGCTTTCATAGTGCCTCGCAAGTCAGGCATGGCCATCCGTGGCGCTGCCCGGATCGCTCTTGTTGTAGAGGTGACGCGGTGGAACGGTGGAATGAAGCCGGTAAAGGTGGTGGATGAAAAGAGCGTCATCCACCCTACGAAGCCTGGCGCTTGTGTAGGGTGGATGGCGCTTTACCATCCACCTTGTTAATCAGCAAAGGTCGCCTGGGGATCAGGCCTCTTGCAGGGCACGCGGACGATTGCTGCGCTGTTCTGCCGTCGGGACTGCTGCCTTCTGCAGCTGGAAGTCGAATCGCACTTCGGCGAAGCGCCCTTCCACGCCGCGTGCGCGCGCAGCTTCGGCACCCTCGCAGAAGCGAATGTCACCCACCAGCCCGTCGCGGGTGGCGTAGGCGAAGTCGTCCCACAGGTACTGGTCGCCTGACAGGTTGATCTGCGTGGTCAGGTGACGATGACCCGGCGCTGAAATGAAGAAGTGAATATGCGCGGGGCGCTGCCCGTGACGCCCCAGCAGATCGAGCACTTCCTGGGTCGGACCATCGGGCGAGCAGCCATAGCCGGAGGGCACGATGCTGCGGGCGCGGTAGCGGCCCTGGGCATCGGTGATGATGCGACGGCGCAGGTTGTACTCGGACTGGCTCTGGTCGAACCAAGAATAGTTGCCCTGGGTGTTGGCGTGCCACACATCCACTGTGGCGCCGGCGATCGGCGCGCCATCCACATCGAGCACCTGACCGTCGAGGAACATCACCGTGGCGACGCCGTCTTCGCTGCCGTCGTCCATGCGCGTCTCGCCCTCGGATATTGGCGCACCGGCCACGTAGAGCGGGCCTTCGATGGTGCGCGGCGTACCGCCCATCAGGCCATCCTGCTCGTCCTTGGCGTCCTGCAACAGATCGAGGTAGTGCTCAAGCCCCAGGCCGGCGACCAGCAAGCCAGCTTCGTTACGGCCACCGAGACGATTGAGGTAATCCACGGCCTTCCAGAATTCGTCCTGAGTGATCGCCAGGTCTTCGATGAGTTTCGCAGTGTCCACCAGAATGCGGTTGATCACCGTCTTCATGCGGCGGCTGCCTTCGTCGTTCTTGAAGCCGCTGGCTTCCTTGAAGAAGTTCTGCACGTGCTCGGAGTGGGAAATTTTTACAGTCATGGCTCAGGCCTCATTGTTGTAATTGTTGTCACGGGGTTAACTGACCGGGGCATGCCCGGCTTGGAACGGAATCAGCTGTCGTCATCGCGGATCGAGGACGGATGGCGGCACAGCGGATTGACTTCGATGTCCATGTAGGGAAACAGCGGCAGCCGCATCAGGGTGTCGTGCAGTGCCTGCACGCTGGGCACATCGAACACGCTGTAGTTGGCGTACTGGCCGGCGATGCGCCACAGGTGACGCCAGGTGCCTTCGCGCATCAGGCCCTGGGCCAGTTCCTTCTCATCGGCCTTGAGCCTGGCGGCCTTGGCCGGGTCCATGTCGACCGGCAGCTTTACGGTCATCTTTACGTGGAACAGCATGTGCGAAACCTCCTGTCAGGTGCGGCGGAAGAACGCCAGGCGCTCTTCATCGAGGGTCAAGCCAAGGCCGGGCGAGCGCGGCACTTCCAGCTGGAAGTCGCGGTAAACCGGCGCCTCGGTGACGATTTCTTCGGTGAGCAGCAACGGGCCGAACAGCTCGGTGCCCCAGCTCAGCGTGTTCAGGGTGACGAAGGCATGGGCCGAGGCCAGGGTGCCGATGGCGCCTTCGAGCATGGTGCCGCCGTACAGGGCGATCCCCGCCGCTTCGGCAATCTGTGCGGTGCGCAGCACCGCGCGCGGGCCGCCGTTCTTGGCGATCTTCAGGGCAAAGATACTGGCGGCGCCGTCGGCGGCGAGGCTGAAAGCGTCTGCCACGCTCTCGATGGATTCATCGGCCATGACCGGCGCCGGACTGCGCTGATTCAGGCGCACCTGGCCTGCACGGTTAATGCGCGAAATCGGCTGCTCGATCAGGTCGATGCCGTTGTCACCGAGCACCTGGCAGGCGCGGATCGCCTGGGACTCATCCCAGTACTGATTGACATCGACACGCACGCTGGCGCGCTCGCCCAGGGCTTTCTTGATGGCGATGACGTGCTTGAGGTCCGCGCTCACCTCGTTGGCACCGATCTTCAGCTTGAAGATGCGGTGCCGGCGCAGGTCGAGCATCTGCTCGGCTTCGGCGATGTCCTTGGCGGTGTCGCCGGAGGCCAGGGTCCAGGCAACTTCCAAGGCGTCGCGCACACGTCCCCCAAGCAGTTCGCTGACCGGCAGCCCGAGGCGCTTGCCCTGGGCATCGAGCAGCGCGCTTTCCAGGCCGGACTTGGCGAAAGTGTTGCCCTTGGCCGCCTTGTCCAGCCGCAGCATCGCGGCGTTGATGTTGCTCGCATCCTGCCCCACCAGCAGCGGGCCGAGGTGGCTGTCGATGTTGGTCTTGATGCTCTCCGGGCTTTCATTGCCGTAGGCCAGGCCACCGATGGTGGTGGACTCGCCGATGCCTTCGATGCCATCGCTGCAACGCACGCGGATGATCACCAGCGTCTGCTTCTGCATCGTGTGCATGGCCAGCTTGTGCGGGCGGATGGTCGGCAGATCGACGATGACGGCGTCGATGCTTTCAATCAGGGTGTGGCGCATAACGGCTCCCCAAGTTCTGGTTCAGTGATCAGGCTTTCGCCGCCGACAGACCGGCTGGCGCGAGAGTGCTGCTGCGCTGGCCGGAAAGGGCGAAGACCGCCATGGCCAGCGCGGCGATCAAGCCCGGAATGGCGAAGGCCATGAAATTCAGTTGCAGCGGCAGGTTGATGCCCATCAGCGCACCGCCCAGCAGCGGGCCGACGATGGCGCCATTGCGGCCGATGCCGGACGCCCAGCCAAGGCCGGTGGAGCGGATCGACAGGCCGTAAAACTGCGCGGCGCTGGCATAGAGCAGGATCTGCGTGCCAATGGTGGTCGCGCCGGCGATGGTGATCAGTGCATAGAGCACCGGCATCGGCGTCTTGATGCCGAGCAACGCGATGGAAACCGCCGCCAGGGCGAAAAACACCACCACCACTTTGGCGAGGTTCAAACGATCACCCAGCCAGCCGCCGAGGATGGCACCGAACATGCCGCCGAAATTCAGCGCCAGCAGGAAGGACAGGCTCGATCCCAGGCTGTAACCGGCGTTGGCCATCAGCTTTGGCAGCCAGGAACCCAGCGCATAGACCATCAACAAGCAGCAGAAGAACGCCACCCAGATCGACAGGGTGCGCACGCCGCGTCCATTGCGAAACAGCTCCAGCACCGACGCGCTCTTGCCCTTGACCTCGGACATGACCAGTTCGTCGCCGAGGCTGAGTGCACGGCTCGGATCGATTTGGTTGAGCAGCCTGCGCGCTTGCTCAGTTCGTCCCTGGCGCACCAGGAAGCCCACCGACTCCGGCAACTTCCAGAGAATCACCGGCAGCAACAGCAGCGGCACGGCCGCAACGAAAAACATCGCTTCCCAGCCGAAGCGCGGCAGCATGTAGATGCCAAGGCCGGCGGAGAACATGCCGCCCAGCGAATAGCCGCTGAACATGATCGCCACCAGGGTACTGCGCAGTTTTTTCGGCGCATACTCGTTCATCAGCGCGACCACGTTGGGCATCAGGCCACCGCAGCCGAGGCCGGCAAGAAAGCGCAGTACGCCGAATTGCGTCGGTGTGCTGGCAAAGCCGTTGATCACGGTCGCCACGCTGAACAGCAGGAAGCAGATGGCAATGCCTTTCTTGCGCCCGATGCGGTCGGCCAGGGTGCCAAAGATCAGGGCGCCGAACATCATGCCGAACAGCGCATAGCTGCCCAGCGCGCCGGCTTGCAGCGGGGTCAGCCCCCACTCCTGCATGATGACCGGCAAAACCACGCCGTAGATGAACAGGTCATAGCCGTCGAAAATCAGCAACAGTGCGCACAGGCACATGACCAGCCAGTGGAACTGACTGAAGCGGGCGTTATCGATGATGTCGTGAACATCTACTTTTCGCATGGCAAGAATCTCTATTGTTTTTGTAATCAGGATTCGCCGCAGCAAGCCTATTGGCGCACTGCGATTTCTTGCGTAGTGCTTATTCGTTCAAGGCCGGCGCCCGAAATCAGCCGAGATCGCCGCCCCCTACCGGCAGGGTCACGCCGGTGATGTAGCTGGCCTCGTCGGAGGCCAGGAACAGGATTGCGCCGGCCTGCTCGTCGATGGTTCCGTAGCGCTTCATCAGGGTGGAATCGACGGTTTGGTCGACGATCTGCTGGTACCAGAGCTTCTCTTGCTCGCTCTGCTCGGCGCTGTTGCGCGGAATGCGCCGTGGCGGCGCTTCGGTGCCGCCGGGGGCCGTGGCGTTGACGCGAATGCCACGCTGCGCATTTTCGAACGCCAGGCAGGCGGTCAGCGCATTCACGCCGCCCTTGGCCGCGCCGTAGGGCACGCGGTTAAGGCTGCGGGTAGCGATCGAAGACACATTGACGATGGCGCCCGCGCCCTGCTCCAGCATGTGCGGCAGCGCGGCATGGCAGCACCACAGCGTGGGGTACAGCGAGCGTCGCACTTCGGCTTCGATTTCGTCTTCCAAGTAATGCTCGAAGGGCTTGGCCCAGATAGTGCCGCCGACGTTGTTGACCAGAATGTCGATACGTCCGAAACGCTCCTTCGCCACAGCCATCACCCGATGACAGTCGGCAAACCGCTCAAGATCGGCGGTCAGGGTGAGTACCTCAACGCCCCTCGCCCCCAGCTCATCGGCCAGCTCGTGGACCACCTCGGAACGGTCCACTGCTACCAGCCTTCCACCCTCAGCGACGATACGCTCGGCGACGCGACGGCCAATCCCTTGTGCCGCACCGGTGATAACGGCGACTTTGTTTTCAAAACGCTTGTGCATCTACCCAACCTCAGCAATGGCAAGGATTGCGGTGGGTAACGCTGCGCGGTTACCCACCCCACGAACCGCTGACATCGGCCCTCAGGCACTGGCGGCAAATTTTTCGTAGTAGAAGTTCGCCGGTTGCAGCCCCTGTTCGCGAATGAACTGACTGACCGCTTCGACCATCGGCGGCGGGCCGCACAGGTAGACGTCGACCTCCCCATCGTTGAGGTGCCTGGGCTCGATGTGCTGGGTGACATAGCCCTTGAGCGGGTACTGGCTGTCCGGGCTGGCGACGCAGGCGCTGTAGGTGAAGTTGGGAATGCGCGCGGCGAAGGCCTCGAGCTTGTCCATCTCCACCAGGTCATGGTCGTGGGTGACGCCATAGATCAGGTGCAACGGATGCTCACTGCCCTGCTCGGCAATCTTTTCCAGCATGGCGGTGAACGGCGCGAGGCCCGTGCCGCCGGCCAGCAACAGCAGCGGGCGCTTGATGTCTCGCAGGTAGAAACTGCCCAGTGGGCCAACCAGGGTCAGGCTGTCGCCGGATTTCGCCAGACCGGTGAGAAAGCTGCTCATCAGCCCGCCCGGCACGTTGCGGATCAGGAAGCTGACTTCGCTATCACGGGGCATGGAGCTGAACGAGTAGGCGCGGGTCTGGTCGCTACCCGGCACTTGGAGGTTGACGTACTGCCCCGGCAGAAACGCCAGCTGAGCCAGCGAATCGCCCTTGATTGACAGCGAGATAGTGCTCTCGGACAGTTGGCGCACCGTGCTGATGGCCGCCTCATAGCAAACCTGCTCGGTCTTGCACACCTGAGAAGAAGCCGGCACGCGAATCACACAATCGCTCTCGGCGCGCATCTGGCAGGTCAGCACGTAGCCCTGCTCGGCTTCGTCTTCGCTCAGCGCATCCTCGATGTACTCCTCCCCCAGGTCATAGCGGCCGGCTTCGGCGAAGCATTTGCAGGCACCGCACGCGCCGTCGCGGCAATCCAACGGGATATTGATGCCTTGACGGTAGGCGGCATCGGCCACGGTTTCGCCCAGGCTGGCGTCGATGAACCGCGTGACGCCGTCTTCGAAATTCAATGCGATCTTGTGAGTCATGGCGGCGCCCTCAGAGGTGGTACACATCGATCATCTGGCGGATGTAGTCGTTCTTCAGCACCACTTTCTTAGCCTTGATCAGCGGGTTCTCGCCGCGCACATCGAGGGTGTAGAAATTGGTGCCGTAGAAATGGTCCACGGTCTTGTAGCGAAAGCTCATCGTGTGCCAGTTGTAACGCAGCGTGCAGAAACCATCTGCCTGCTCGAGCAGCTCGAGGTTGCTGATGTTGTGCGAGGTGCGGGTATCGGGAATGGTGGCGCTGGAGCGCTCGGTCTTGATGCGGAATATCCGGTCTTCCAGACCGCCACGGTTGCCGTACCAGATCAGCGAGATCTCGCGCTGCGGGTCTTCGGTCAGTTGATCGTGATCGTCCCAGGCCGGCATCCAGAAACTGGCATCCGGCGCGTAGAGCTCCAGCCAGCTGTCCCACTCCTTGTCGTCGAGGTAGCGCGCTTCGCGGTAGAGGAAGTCTCGGGCGGCGTCGTAGGTGATGGTCATTACGCGCCCTCCACGTGGATCAGCTGCGCCTGCTCGGCCTCGACGGCCTTGATCATCTGCTCCTGCCAGTAGCGGTGCTGCATGACGAACAGGCCTTCGTCCTCGGAGCGCACACCGCTGAGCAACGGATGCAAGTCGATTTCCCTGGCGCCCTCATCGGGGCCGTCGATCCAATGCTTGGCACCACGGGACATATCGTTCCATTCCATGGCGCGTCCTTGGTAGCCCTGCTGGCAGGCGCGGAACTCCTCGAGATCGTCGGGCGTGGCCATGCCGCTGACGTTGAAGAAGTCTTCGTACTGGCGGATGCGGGTGGCGCGCGCTTCAGCGCTTTCGCCTTTCGGGGCAATGCAGTAGATGGTGACTTCGGTCTCGTCCACCGAGATCGGCCGGGCGATGCGCAGCTGCGAGCCGAACTGGTCCATCAGGTACAGGTTCGGGTACAGGCACAGATTGCGTGAGTTGCCGATCATCCAGTCCGCGCGAGCCTCGCCGACTTCGGCGACCAGCTCATCGCGGCGGCAAAACAAGGGGCGGTCTTCGGGGTTGTCCCAGCGCGTCCAGAGCAACAGGTGGCCGTTCTCGAAGGAGTAGAAACCCCCGCCCTTTTTCCCCCAACCACCGGCACTCATGGTGCGGATCTCTTCGCCGGCCTCGCGCAATTTGCGCTGGTTCTGGGTGGCGGCGTAGTTCCAGTGCACGGCGGTGACGTGGTAGCCATCGGCGCCGTTCTCCGCAGTCAGCTTCCAGTTGCCACCGAAGACGTAGCTGGAGGACCCGCGCAGCACTTCGATGCCATCGGGAGACTGGTCGACCACCATGTCGATGATCTTCTTCGACTCACCGAGGAAGTCTTCCAGCGGCGCGACGTCTTCGCGCAGGCTGCCGAACAGGAAGCCGCGATAGGACTCGAAGCGCGCGACTTTCTTTAGGTCATGGGAACCGTCGCAGTCAAAACTGTCCGGGTAACCGGCTTCCTTGGGGTCTTTGACCTTGAGCAGCTTGCCGGAGTTATTGAAGGTCCAGCCATGGAACGGGCAGGTATAAGTCGCCTTGTTGCCCCGCTTGAAGCGACAGAGCATCGCGCCGCGATGGCTGCAGGCGTTGATGAAGGCATTGAGCTCACCGTCCTTGTTGCGCGCAATGAAGATCGGCTGACGGCCCATGTGGGTCGTGTAATAGTCGTTCTTCTCGGGAATCTGGCTGTCGTGGGCAAGGTAGATCCAGTTGCCCTCGAAGATGTGCTTCATCTCCAATTCGAACAGACGCTCGTCGGTGAACATTTCGCGCTTGCAGCGAAAGATGCCTTTGTCAGCATTGTCCTCAACAAGCGAATCAAGGTAGTCGCTTCCCAGGTTCATCGCCGGGGCCTCCATTGTTATTGTTCAGGCGAGACCAAGGCTATTCCTGCAATGTCGGTCGCAATATCCGCTTTGTGCAGCATCGCTATCCGTTTTCTGCAACGCATCGATTGATTAAAAAGCGTCCGCTGTGCCGACAAAGGCAGTGATTTATTCACATAAAAAAAACCGCCGAAAAGCCGAAGAAACGGCAACGGCGGACGGGTATGGGGAGCGGGATAAGCCGGGTTTCCACACTCGATGGGGAAACCCGAACTTGAGTCCTTTAGCGGCTTTGCCGGCGCAAGGTCTCGGAAGGCAACTCGCCAAAGCGAGCCTTGTAGCTTTCAGAAAAGCGGCTCAAATGCATGAAGCCGTAATCCAGGGCGATCTCCGTCACACTGCGCACATGGCAGGACGGATCGCTCAGGCAAGCATGCACGCGGTCCAGCTTGCGATCACGCACATACTGCTTGGGCGTGCAATTCAGGTGGCGCTCGAACAACGCATACACCGAGCGCTGACTGACTTTCGCCAGGGCGGCCAGTGTGTCGATGCCGGGGTCTTCCTTGAGATGCTCATCGATGTACTGGATCAACTGCTCGAACGGTACAGCCTGTGGGATCGGCGCTTCGCGACGAATGTTGTTGGGCACCTTGCTGAGCAGCTTGCTGGCCACGATGCGTGTGTAATGCTGCTGGGTTTGCAGGCCATTGTCGTCAGATTCCGCCTCCAGGCAGATCAGGTCCACCAGGCGCATGAAATCCTGCAGATCTTCCAATCGGTGCAGCCGGCGGGTGAAACGCACACCTTCCCGGGGCAAGTTCCAGCGCTGCTCCTCGCAGCAGGCTGCCAAGAGGCTGGTGGGCAATTTGATGATCAGTTTTTCGCAATCCTGGCCGTAGGTCAGATCGACCGGATCATCCGGGTTGATCATCAGCAAATCGCCGGGTTGCAGGCGCTGCTCAACGCCACGGCTGCACCATAGGCTGCTGCCCTTGAGCTGAAGTTGCAGGTGAAAAATACTTTCCAGCGCCGGGGACGTAATCCGCGCCTGGCCGCCATAACGGATGCGACACAAGTCCACACTGGCAAACTTGCGGTGGCTGAGACTGGCTGTAGCGTGCCGATTCCTGGGCATGCGGATGCTATGCATGCCCAGATGCTGGTTGACGTAATCCGAGACGGCATAAGGGTCTGCACGCTCGAAAATCGCGCTTTTTTCGTGCAAGAGCATGGGGTACACCTGTTTCTTATAGTTGTTTTGAAGGTCGTTACGGCCCTCTGTATCGCCGGATAGCGATGCACCGAGTTTAGGCAGGCGGCACTCGATACACCGCAGGGGCTACTAAAGAACTAGCCCTGTTTGCACAGCATGTATCGCTTAAGGAAACAAGCAACCATCTCAATGCGAAAACGGGCGATTACCGCCCGAAAGACTCAACCCAAGGTCGCGAAGAGCTGCTCGCTCAACTCCCGGCTGGTGGCCAGCATGATCGGCAGGTAACGTTGTTCAAGCTCGGCCAGCGGCACGCGCCCCGCATGTGTGCTGACGTTCATGGCCGCCAGTACATGGCCACTGGAATCACGCACCGGCACCGCCAGGGAGCGCAGGCCCTGCTCCAGCTCCTGATCGACAATGCACCAGCCCTGGGTACGGATCTGCAGTAAACATTCCCAGAGCTGTTCGGGCGTGTGCAGCGTGCGGCTGGTTTTGGGCTGCAGCTCGGCGGTGGCCAGGTAATCCTGCAGGCTGGCGTCATCCATGGCCGCCAGCATGATCCGCCCCATAGAGGTGCAATAGGCCGGTAAGCGACTGCCCACGCTCAAATCGATGGATATCAACCGCTGAGGTACCGCTGAACGAGCGATATACAGCACCTGCTCGCCTTCCAGGGTGGCCAGGCTGCACGCCTCGTGCAATTGCTCGGTCAGGCGGTCCAGATAAGGCTGGGCGGAGACGGCCAGCGGCGTGGAAGACAGGTAGGCATGCCCCAGGGTCAACACTTTCGGCAGCAGTGAGTAGGTACGCCCGTCCGAGCTCGCATAACCCAGCTGAATCAAGGTGTACAGACAACGCCGTACTGCGGCACGGGGAATGCCAGTGCGATGGCTGATCTGGGCAATGGTCAGGTGACGCTTGCGCTCCTGGAACGCCGTGATCACGGCCAGCCCTCGGGCGAGCGAGCTCATAAAGTTGGGATCGCCACTGAACTCTTCGATACGCTTCGCCGGAGAAACATACGGCGGAGGAGCCAGGAACGTGGTGGTCTGACGCTCTTCAGTCATGGAGTACTCCGGTTGAGGCCGCGATACGGCCGATTATCGAAATGATGCCCGATAATCGCAACAAACACACTGCGCGGCCAGCACGAGCGCACCCTCGGAAAATTACATTCGAGCCTGCCGGTGAAAAGGGGAAAGGGTTTCAGCCAAAAAACCTGTCGGTTTTTTTTCAGGCACAAAAAAAAGCGGCCATGAAGGCCGCTTTTTGTGGTTTCGCAGAACTCGCATGAGTGTGGCGAAACCGTATATGGCGCAGTGGACGGGACTCGAACCCGCGACCCCCGGCGTGACAGGCCGGTATTCTAACCGACTGAACTACCACTGCGCGTCGGTTGGACTTTCGTCCGTGGAACTCTTGCTAACGTCTGAACGACTTGCCAAAGCTTGTCGCCCTCAAGCCCGATACAACATCATCGAACTTGGCTAAATATGGCGCAGTGGACGGGACTCGAACCCGCGACCCCCGGCGTGACAGGCCGGTATTCTAACCGACTGAACTACCACTGCGCGTCGGTGGACTTTCGTCCGGTGCCCCTTACGGAGCTTCGCAAAGATGATGGTGGCTGATGACGGGATCGAACCGCCGACCCCCTGCGTGTGATGCAGGTGCTCTCCCAGCTGAGCTAATCAGCCATCGGCCTTGCGAGGCGCGCAATTTACTCAGAGGGCGCTTTCAAGTCAACCCTCTTTATGAAGTTTTTCTAAATTTTTGATTTTTCAGGCATTTTTATAAACCCAGCCGGCACACCCAAGCACCTCATTTGCCCACCCAAGGGCGACATTAGAACGCCACACGCAACGTCAGTCGCGCTGCGATGCGTCCATCCCCCTGCCGATCCAGTCCAGCCTCCTCGATCCTTACCCCCTGTGCTTGCAGGTCACCGATCCAACTGAGCAAACGATCAAAGCCGGCAGGCTGCAGGCTGACCTGTACCCCCCCACTCCCCTCGCTATCCAGCCGCTCGACCGCCAACCCTTTTTCGGTAGCCGACGCCGTGACCAACCCCTGGAGACGCGCCGGATCGAGGCTAACGGCTGGCCGGCGCTGGAGGTCCATGACCTCAGGCGCCCGCACCTGCAAATAGCCATGCAGCTCGCGCTGCTGCTCAAGGTACCGCAGCGCCTCGACCTTCTGGCTTGAGACGGGGCGCCAGATGCCCAGATACAACAAGGTGCCCAGTAGAAACACAGCCAGCAAGCCCAGCATCAGGCGCTCACGCCTTGCCAGGTGCTGCCAGCGCTGCGCCAACGGCGAGGCATGCAATTGGGCTATTACCTGTTCACGATTCCAGACCGCCATTTAACCTCCGATCACCAAACGCGCACTGACACCCTCCGCCTCGCGACTTGCCGAGCCCAGCTGCACGGCCAGGCCGGCATCGATCAAGCGCTCCCGCACACGCTCCAGCGCCTCGAAGCTTGGCGCCTGCACCTGCAGCGCCAGATCACCGCGCGCGGCGCTGAAGTCCAGCTGCTGCACGCGCAGTTGCACACTTTCATCCAGCAACGCGCCGCTGGCCTGCCCGAGCAACCCAAGCAGTCCCTCGCCCGTAGTGTTCGCCGACCCGGCCAGATGCTGATCGAACTGCTGGCGCAGGTTGATCAGCTTGCGGTCGTCGGGAAACAGCTCCTGATACAGCTGGGTACTGGCGCGGGCAATGTCTTCGCCCGCCCGCTGCAACTGCCAGCCCTGGGCCAGGTTGAAGCCCCATTGCAGGAGCAGGCACACCCCCAGCGCACCGAACACGGGCAGCCAGCGCCACCCGGCGTGGGCATGCTCCTGTACGGCAAACTCCCCCTGAGCCAGGTTGCACCCCCCAGCCTGACGGCTTAGCCAGACATGCGGATCCTGCTCGTACAGGCTTTCCCAACCAGCGGGCAACGATATCCCCTGCGGAACACAGGCCCGCAGCGGCTCCGGGCATTGTTTCGCCAGCTCCGGTCCGTCCTCTTTACTCAGTGCCAGGCGTGTCGGCGGCAGCCCGCCAAGCAGCCAGCGGCCGTCGAGCCAGCACAGCCAGGTGGCGTCCTCGGGCAATAGGTCCGCATCGACCCGAATCTGCCCTGGCGGCTCGGCGCACAGTGCCAGCCAGTCGCTCAACCAGTCACGACGTACGGCGAACACCCGATGACGCCCGTCCGCCAGGGGTGCCCCCAGCGCCAGATGCATCTGCTCAATGTCCTCAGCCAGCCACTCTTCGACGGCGAAAGGCAGCGCCTTGCGCAACCAGCGCTTTTTCTGAGTAGGCAACTGCACACTGCAAGAAGTGACCGCCTCCACGGGCAGTATCAGGCGCCATGGACCATGCAATACGGCACAGACGTCCTCGAAAGGCTCCGACCGGCATACACCATCGCGCACCCAGTGCACGTCCAGCTGGGGATCAACCCCCCAGACCGCTGCCGGTGGCAGGAAGACCCAGGTTTCAGTCATCGCTACGCCCCTCGCTCGCGATCGGCGACAATCCAGGCTGCCCAAGATCACGGGCCAGGACACGCACCCGGCCATCGTTGCCACGTTGCAGCAGACTTACCAGCACCTGTCGTCGCGTTCCCATTTCGACCTCGCTGATGACCTGAAAAAATTGACTCCCAACTGCCAGTCTCCTAGCTGTCACCTGCTGCGCAGCAGGGCCCAGCTGAGCAAAAAATTCATCAAGCGTGCGAAAGCCTCGAGCCCCCCGCACCGCCGCCAGTGCCAACGCCACGTCGGGCGATAGCTCCTCGGCCAGACTGGACAACACCAGAACACTTGCCGTGTTGACGTTCAAGGGTGCCTCCGGCGGCAAAGCGCTGACATACGGCAACAGCAATCGATAGTCCTGCTCACGCATGCCCAACAGCAGCCGCAATTCCGAGACATCCGCCAGCGGCCGGTTGGCGGCCCGATAAGGAGGCTTGAGCAACAGGTAATCGTTGTCCTCGGCACCATTGAGCACACTGACCTGCTCATCGAAATCCAGCCAATCACGCAACCGTCCGGCATAGGGCGCGCCGATGTTGAGTCGTCGCAGCAGGCGCTGGAAGCGCTCAAAGGCAGCGCGATCCAGACGGCCTTCGCGCACCAGGCTGTTCAGATTGAAGCGGCCGCTGAGATCTTCGATGCGTACCCGCAATTCGCCGCCCTCATCCAGGGCAAAGGTTTTCAGCGGCGCGGCCCATGGCTCGCCGAGATGATCGACGGTAGGCCCTGCTTCACCCTGACGCAGGTCGCGCAGCAACAACGCCTTGGCCAGGGCTTCGCCCCCTTGGGCGTAATGCCAGGCCTGGCGCTGAATAAGCATATTGGAGCTACTGCGGATAGCCAGTTGCTGTCGCGCAATCAGACCTGAGCAAACCACGGTTACTACCGCCACCACGAGCAGCACGGTAATCAGCGCCACCCCACGCTGACGCCTCACAAAGAAAGCTCCGGCATGGGCACGTCAGCATCGTCGTCATCAGACGGACCCAGTGCGCCGGGAATGGCTTTATCGGGCAGGCGAAACAGCCGACGCAGCGAACCGTAATGCCGATGCTCGAGTATCAGTTCTACAGCCCTGGGCAATTCCGTCATGCTTTCTTCATTGGCCACCATCCCGCTGGGCCAGCTGTTCTGCCAATTGCCGTCCTGATCCAGGTAGCGCAAGCGCCAGGACAGCACATCGTCCAACACCTGCTGTACCTGAGGTTGACTGTCCTGGGCCTGATCCAGCACCCGCCAGTAATGGCGCTGCCAGGTGGTGCCGTCCAGTTGCCAACGCACCCGCTGCAAACGTGAACGCACCACCCCGGTGGGATTGCGCCACCCCGTGCGGGTAAGCGCGACCGTGACGCCCTCGCCGGTGATGTTTCCTCCTTCGAACGCGGCATCCATGTTGCCGTAAGGCGCCCGCACAGGACGTGCCAGCGTCTGCTGCACGTCCCGCTCAAAAGCAGCCATGCCACGCACCAACTCGCGCAGTCGCAGCTCCTGCTCGCGGGTTGTACTGTCGGTGCGCACCACGCTGCCGAGCATCTGATAGGTGCCCAACCCCAACAGGCCAAAGATGGCGATGGCGATCAGCAGCTCCAGCAAGGTAAAGCCTTGTGAGTCCCTCATGGCCGCGTCTCGATAAAACCGCTGAGGCTGACCAGTGCCCGCTGGTCAAAGTCTGCCGGCGCATCGCCGGCCAGTACCCGCAAGGTAACGCGGCGCAGCGCCGGATCAGTCGTCGCTTCGACCTGGCTCTGCCACTGCCAGCGCCGTCCTGCATACTCGAGCTTGCCCTGTTGGCGCCCTTCGGCAGGGGGTTGACGTTGCAATTGCAGTTCGATCAGGCGGTTGTCGGCAATCCACAGGGCCAGCGTCTTGTCCTCCAGGCGTGCGGCAGTCTGCAGGCTGCGGGCACTGGCGGTCAGCGCGCTGGCGGCTACCAGAGCAAAGATGGCCAGGGCCACCATGACTTCCAGCAAGGTAAAGCCTCGCACCTGCTTCATCGGGCAGTTCTCGAGTTACTCAGCACTTCAACCTTGGGCAGGCGAAAGCCATCGCTGGCCAATTGGAGGCGAGCCCCACCGGCACGCAGCTCGGACACTTCCAGACGAAACGGGCTGAGTTCGCCGTTGGACAGAAGCAACACCTGCGGCACCGAGTTCCGATTGGCCGGTTTGCCTGGGGAACGCTTATCGGGGGAAGTGGGCGGTGCCAGCTTCAACGCCTGGCCTTCCAGTTCGAGGTCCAGCCGCGCCCATTCCGGCAATCGATGCGGCGGCTTGTCATTCAGAGGCGACCAGCGCCCGCTGCGCTCGTCATAACCCAGCGCCTGGTACGCCCCACTCTCGATACGCAATCCGTATTCGCGGTTGTCGAGCACCGCCTCGTCAGCCAGTACGCCGATCAATCCGGCCAGGCGTTCGGCCTCGATATTCAATTCCCGCGCCGGGCTGGCGATGCCACCCGCAAGCATCGCCAAGCCAGCCAGGCTGCCGATCAGCACCAGCACCACCAATAGCTCGATCAGAGTGAAGCCCCGAGCGCGGGTCATGGCAATCAGATGTCCCAGTTGCCGATGTCGGCATTCAGGTCGCTGCCACTTTCCTTGCCGTCGGCGCCCAGCGAGTACAGATCGAACGCCCCCTTGGTGCCCGGCGCCAGGTACTGGTAGGGATTGCCCCACGGATCGACCGGCATGCGCTTGAGATAGCCGTCCGGGTTCCAGTTGCGCGCCGGCGGATTGCCGGACGGCTTGCGCACCAATGCTTCCAGCCCCTGCTGGGTATTCGGGTAGCTGTGGTTGTCGAGCTTGTACATGTCCAAGGCCGCCGAAATCGCCTTGATGTCGCCCTTGGCCACGGTGACCTTGGCCTGATCCGGACGACTCATGATCTGCGGCACCACCAGGGCGGCAAGAATGCCGAGGATCACCACCACCACCATGATTTCGATCAGCGTGAAACCGCGTTGCTTGTTCACAGCATTACCCCACCAGTTGATTGAGAGACAGAATCGGCATGAGGATGGCCAGCACAATGACCAGCACCACGGTGCCCATGAACACCAGCATGAACGGCTCGAACAGGCCGACCAGCAGGGCCACCTGCGCGGCCAGGTCGTTTTCCTGGTTGCGCGCGGTGCGTGACAGCATCTGATCCAGTTCACCGGAGCGCTCACCGCTGGCGATCATGTGCAGCATCATCGGCGGGAACTGGCCGCTGGCCTCCAGCGCGCGGGTCAGGCTGCCGCCTTCGCGCACCTTTTGCGCGGCACCCAACACCTCCTCACGGATCAAGCGGTTGGCGATCACCTGGGCCGCAATATTCAGCGCCTCCACCAGTGGGACCCCGCTGCGGGTGAGGATCGCCAGCGTCGAGGCGAAGCGCGCGCAGTCGGTGGCCCTGGACAAGCGACCGAGCAGTGGTACGCGCAACAACAAGCCGTGCCAGCGTCGGCGCAACTGATCGTCGCGCAGCGCCTGGCGCAACCCCAACCCCATTCCCAGCGCCACTAACAGAACCAGCCAGCCCCAATTGCGCACCCCGTCGCTGAGGGCGATCAGGCCCCGGGTCAAGGTCGGCAGCGTCTGTCCTGAATCGATGAATACGCGCACCACGTCCGGCACCACGTAACCCAGCAGAAAACCGACGATCAGCAACGAGGCGATCATCAAAATCAGCGGATAGAGCAGTGCCAGCTGGATCTTCTGGCGCGACTGTTGGCGCTGCTCGGTGTAATCGGCCAGTTGTTCGAGCACAGGCCCCAGGTGGCCGGCATGCTCGCCGGCCGCCACGGTGGCGCGGTACAGCTCGGGAAAGGCGGCGGGAAATTCTTTGAGGCTCGCAGCCATGCTGTGGCCTTCCAGCACGCGGGCGCGCACCGCCAGCAGCATGGCCTGGATGCGCGGCGCCCGGGCTTGCGCGGCGGCGGCGCCGAGGGCCTCCTCGATGGGCAGCGCGGCCTGCACCAAGGTGGCCAAGTGGCGGGTCAGCAAAGCCAGGTCGCGGGCCGACAGGCCTCGTACGAAACGCCAGCCGCCGGCGGCCGGCTCACGGGTGCGCGTGGCCTTGACCTCCAGGGGCATGAGGTGACGTTCGCGCAACAGCTGACGCACCTGCCGACTGCTGTCGGCTTCCAGCACGCCCTTCTGCTGTCGCCCGCGAGGGTCGAGAGCCAGGTATTCGTAGGCAGCCATGCCTATTCTTCCCGCGTCACGCGCAGGACTTCTTCCAGCGTGGTGACGCCTTCCAGCACCTTGCGCCGGCCATCCTCGCGAATGCTTGGCCCCAGACTGCGGGCGTGGCGGGTCAGCTCCTGCTCGGCAGCGGCGTTGTGCACCAGGCTGCGCATCTGCTCATCGAACACCACCAACTCGTAGATACCGGTGCGCCCGCGATAGCCATGTTGGTTGCAGGCCGAGCATCCCCTGGGGCGGTAGATCAACGGCGCCGCGTGACTGGCCACGCCCAGCAATGCGCAGGACGCCGCATCGGCGTGCACCGCTTCCTTGCACTGTTCGCACAGGACGCGCACCAAGCGTTGGGCCAACACGCCGAGCAGCGACGACGACAACAAGAATGGCTCGATGCCCATGTCCACCAGCCGGGTGATCGCCCCCACCGCGCTGTTGGTGTGCAAGGTAGAGAGCACCAGGTGTCCGGTCAGCGAAGCCTGCACGGCGATCTCGGCGGTTTCCTTGTCGCGGATCTCACCGACCATCACCACATCCGGGTCCTGACGCAGGATGGCGCGCAGGCCACGGGCAAAGGTCATTTCCACCCGGGCATTGACCTGCGTCTGGCCGATGCCTTCCAGGTGATATTCGATGGGATCCTCAACGGTGAGAATGTTACGCGTGCGGTCGTTGAGGGTGACCAGGCTGGCGTACAGGGTGGTGGTCTTGCCCGAGCCGGTGGGACCGGTGACCAGCAGGATGCCGTGGGGTTTGTGCAGGGTATCTTCCAGGCGCGGGCGATCCGTGGCACTCATGCCCAGGTGCTGCAGATTGAGGCGCCCGGCTTGTTTGTCGAGCAGGCGTAGCACCACCCGTTCGCCGTTGGCCGACGGCAGCGTAGAGACACGGATATCCACCTCACGCCCGCCCACCTTGAGTGAAATGCGCCCATCCTGCGGGATACGCTTTTCGGCGATGTCCAGGCGCGCCATGACCTTCAGGCGCGACACCAGCAGGGCGGCGAGTTCGCGCTTGGGCTCAAGCACTTCGCGCAGCAGACCGTCGACGCGAAAGCGCACCACCAGGCGTTTTTCGAACGTTTCCAAGTGGATGTCCGAGGCGTTTTCCTTGATTGCCTCGCCGAGAATGGCGTTGATCAGGCGGATGATCGGCGCATCGTCCTCCTGCTCGAGCAGGTCCTCGGTTTCCGGCACCTGTTCGGCCAGGGCCGCCAGGTCCAGGCTGCCGCCGATGTCCTCGGCCAGTTGCATGGAGGCGGAATCGTGCTGATAGGCCGCCGCCAGCGCCCGCTCGAACTCCTCGCCGGACAACGGCCGCAAGGCCAGGCTGCGTCCGGCGAAGCGCTGCGCCTCGGCCAGCACGCCGAGTTCCACCGCCGGGCGATAACCGACACAGGCGAGCCCCGACTCGCTCAGCAACACCACGCCGTGCCGACGGGCAAAGCTGAACGGCAGACGTCGTAATGGTGCTTCCACCTGGCTATTCATCCACACCCGTACCTCGATCATGACCTTAATAAGGTTTTAGTCGATTTTCATACACCCAGAGCCGACACAAAGTTCGGCTTATCAGTCCGGCAACTGCTTCTATGCTCAACACGCCAACCCATAACAAGAAAGCTAATGGAGTACTCTTTGCCCAAGACCGGGAGCCTGCACTGGCTGCAACGGCACAGCCCAACTGTGCTCGGCGCTTTTCTGTTGGCGGCCATGAGCATCAGCCTGGCGTGGCAGAGCGCTGAATGGCTGCGCGTGTTAAAAGCCCCGCCACCGCCTGTCGAATACACGGCGCCTCCGTCAGCTCCTCAAGTCCCGCTGGAAAAACTGACACTGCTTTTTGGCCCGAACCTCACCGAGTCACTCGCGCCGCCGGCCACCACACTGCGCCTGACCCTGCATGGCAGCTTCGTCAATGCCGACCCTCTACGCTCCAGCGCGATCATCCAGCGCAATGGCGACCGGCCTCAGCGGTTTGCCATAGGGGGCGAACTGGAGTCCGGCGTGCGCTTGCACGCGGTCTATGCTGACCACGTCGAAATCGAACGCAACGGCCGCCGGGAAACCTTGCACTTTCCCAGTCGCGGCCGTGCGGGCAATGCCCCGGTACTCAGCACGCCGCTCACCCCCGAAGAGCAAGCCGCACAACTCAGCGCTCTACAGGACGATAGCTTGCGCCAGCTGCGTGAACGCCTGGCCAGCCTGCGGCAAAAGCTCAACACCTCAGGCACGCGCACAACCGACACGCCACCCTCTATCGAACAGCCCACGGAAAGCGACTGACCGATGCCCTCGACTTTTTCGCGTCTGACCCTCGCCCTGCTCACCGCCAGCCTGCTCACCGCCTCACTCGCACTGCAGGCGGCCAACGGCGTGCCGCCCGCTGGCTCAGCCCGCAGCCAGCAGGCCGAGCGCTGGACCATCAACCTCAAGGATGCCGACATCCGCGAGTTCATCGATCAGGTCGCGGCCATCACCGGCGAAACCTTCATCATCGATCCACGGGTCAAGGGGCAGATCAGCGTCACCTCCAGCGCCCAGCTGTCGCTGCGCGAGGTCTACCAGCTGTTTCTCTCAGTGATGACCACCCACGGTTACAGCGTGCTCACCCAGGACGGGCAGTCGCGGGTGGTGCCCAACGCCGAGGCGAAAACCGAAGCCAACGCCCCGCGCGACAGCGCCGACCACCTGGAAACCCGTCTGATCCAGGTGCAGCACCAATCGGCCAGTGAACTGCTGCCGCTGATCCGCCCGCTGGTGCCGCAGTACGGCCACCTGGCCGCCATCCCCAGCAGCAATGCGCTGATCATCAGCGATCGCCGCGCCAACATCGCCCGCCTCGAGCAACTGATCCAGCAGCTCGACCAGCAGAGCGGCCACAACTACAGCGTGGTCAACCTGCAGCACGCCTGGGTGATGGATGCCGCGGAAACCCTGAACAACACCCAGGCCAAGGGCAGCGGTGCGCAGGTGATCGCCGATGCGCGCACCAACCGCCTGGTGCTGATCGG